>CAZHRF010000032.1:0-37622 GCA_964534625.1 uncultured archaeon
ATACAATAAAAAGATTTAAAGATTATCAATTATATATTAACTTGGTCTTTGTCTGATGATTTATGTCTTGTAGGGGTATAATATGGTACATGACATAAACGAACGTACTTTAATGAGTTCTGATTTCCAAATATCCTTTGTAGGTTTAGATGGTGTTGGTAAAACAAAAATTATTCAGCGATTAATTAATGAGCCTATAACTGATGTTACTTTCTCGACTCACGGCGTCACACGTGAAATATTAGATTTAGAAGGAGTAAAACTAGCTCTTACAGACTTGGGTGGTAAGGAGGTATTCCGTAATTCGTTATGGAAAACGTATATTTCTTATTCTGATGCATTAGTTTATGTCGTTGACGCAACCAAAAAAGAAACATTAGAAGAATCTAAAACATGGTTTTCAAAAGCCATGAAATGGAAAAAAACTAATAGTCCAAGTCTTTTAATTTTAAACCCTTGGGATACACCTATTGATCAAACTACTATAAATGATTTAAAGGACTATTTTTGTTCTTCTATTTCTAATGAGCGAACCAGTTTTTTAGTTATGTCACCTTTAAGCAATGAAAATGTTGATATAGCTAAAGATTGGATGGCAAAAACGATTATAGATACACTAATCTCCCAGAATATATCAGTAGAAATATTTATTGCATATATTAAAACCAAAGATGGAATTATCGAAGCAAAAATCTCTTCACCTAAAACAAAAGACAAGACCTATGATATAGTATCTCCAATAATTAGGTACAAATTCGCACCAAAGAGTGAGAAGTTACTTGAATATATGCGGATCTCTGGACATCAAATAGTTATGGCAGCTAATGAGGAAATTTCTTGCTGGTTGATAACAACTAAAAATTCTTTACGAAAAGAATCAAGTCTTCTAATGAAATTAATGACAGAATTTGTGAAAGATATGCAAGGGTTAAAACCATCCAAAACGGCCCATCTTTCAGAAACTGACTTAAATAGATTTCTAATAAATAACATGATTGATAATCAACTTTTTTGGTCACAAACATCTAATACCCCGATGTTTGAAATCACTTATATTCCTGAAGAATAAGATTAGAAATCAATATTGTTAAATAAAGGTGTTTTCTTCTTAACATGATTGAACAATGGATGAAGGAGAACTCAAAGAAATACTCAAAGGAATTAGTGGCTTTAGAGATTATTTTCCCGAAGATTTTAGTAAGATTAATACTATTTTGAATGTTATGAAAAAAACTTCAGAAAGGTTTGGGTATGAAGAATATGAAGGACCTTCTTTGGAATTTGCAAAATTAATTGAAATAAAGTCTGGACAAGAGATAATGGGTGAAACTTTTTTAGTATTGGGGAAAGATGAACGAGAACTTGTTCTTCGACCTGAACAGACGCCTACGTTAGCAAGAATGATTGTCAATGAACATCAGCGATATCCTAAACCGATTCGCTGGTATAGTATACCTCGAATATTCCGAAATGAAACGCCTCAGAAAGGAAGAGTAAGGGAATTCTTTCAATTTAATGCAGACATTATAGGTGTTGATGATGAGGCGGCAGATGCAGAGATAATCGCCCTTACAACGAACATAATCAAAGATGCGGGTTTAAAAGATGATGAGTTCATTTGTGTTATTAACAGTCGAGAATTAATACAAGGATATATTGAACACTTAGCAATAGATACATCATTTTATGTTGATGTGATTAAAACAATAGATTCAAGAGAAAAACACCTTCAAGCGTATATTGAACAAGATCTAGCTAAAAAAGGTGTTCAGAAACCAAAAGCCAAAGATTATGCTATGCAGATTAGAACTATTTGGCATCAAGATCCTGATATGACTAATATTAATCATGAAGAATTAGCTGAAAATGTGCACCACTATTTAGAGAAAATTAATCAAGTTATGAGAAATGTAATGGTAGAATCCTTTGTTAAAATAGGATTAAACAAAGAACAATCAGAAAGATTGTATGAGTTTGCTTCCATAAGAGGAGATCCTACAACTTTTATCCAAAAAATGAAAAATATCGATTTGGGAGTAAAAGCAGAGCAAGCATTACAAAAAATGGAGAAACTAGCTTTGTTTTTGAGATATTTTGATATAGAAAAAAACTGTGAATATAATGCATCAATTGCACGAGGATTAGATTATTATACAGGTATAGTCTTCGAATTTATTGATCAAACTGGTTCTGTTGTACGAGCAATAGCTGGTGGTGGGAGATATGACCAATTGGTAAATACTTTTGGAGGAGGAAAAATACCTGCTACAGGTGTGGGAATGGGAGAAACAGTATTATTGGCAATTCTTGAAGATCTGGGGCGTATTACTTCCTCTACCTCTCCAGCTCACGTATATGTAGCGCCAATAAACAAAAAAGTGCATAAGGAAGCATCAAAAATCGTACAAAATTTAAGAGACCACTTCAAAGTAATCTTTAATCCATATGATTGGAAATTAGGTAATCATTTAGAAGATGCATCAAGCAGGAATATTCCTTTTGTTATTATTGTGGGTACCAAAGATTTAGAAAAAGAGAGCTTAACAATTAGAGATATGGAAACAGGTGATCAATATCTTGTTCCAATAAATGAATTGTGTGATAAACTATTTTCTCTCCTTTAATTTCCTTTTTTGAATATTGCATTTTTCCCGTAATCAAAACAGATTTAATACAGCTAGGCTATGTCTCGACAATGAGTTCGCTCCTAAATTACTTGCGATCGATAGATACTGATACTTTTGTCTCAAAAATACAGAAAAAAGAATATTTAACTCAATTGATTGATAAATTTGATCTTGACAATACAAAAACCATAGACGGATTTGCAGAGTTTATGCTTATTGAGACAAGAAAAACAATCAATGCAGGAAATAGGACAGATGGAACAAAAATCCTAAAATATGTGAAAGCACTATTTCCGTTCATTTCGGAAGAAATGCATGTTTCATTTTATTTGGCTTTAGCAGATTCTTTTCTTGTAGCAAATGATTATACAGGTGCGTTTAAAGCTGCATCAAAGGCCAAGATTATTGCTAATAATGCACAAAATCCCAAACTAGAGATTAAAGCCTTAAATCTATTATTTATTATTCAGAGGACATTAGGGAAGGATAAAGCAATTAATTATCTCCTTAAATCTAAAAAACTCTCAATTGAAGTTGAAGACCACGAAAATATTGTTTTCTGCGATGTGAACATCGGTTTAATCCATCTCTTTAATAAGAACAATAAAAAGGCTGCAGAATATGTTAAACGGGTAATAAACCATCTGACTGTTTATCCTTATCCTGAAGAGAAAATTAACATGCCTGCTGATTTCTATATCCAAGTATTTACTGAAAATCCTGGATATATTACCGCTCCAATATATAAAGAGACAGTAAGAAATGGTGTAGAAGTGGTTTTACGTGCAGTAAAACATATTGAAAATATACAACAAGCTTCAAGAAGAATATCATTACTCATTTCAACATTAAAATTATCAGATGAAATTCTAACCCGAACATTGAAAATTATAGAAAGAGGATTGGAAGAAATATCCAAAGAAAAACGTTCGAGTTATTACATGGCTATTGCTAGTGGATTGGGTGATTATAAAGACTATAAGCTTGCATTAGTCTTTCTCGAAAAAGCTATTAATCACTTAGAGCATGTTAAAGATGAAGAAACACATAGGAAAGTAAGAAAAAATTATGGATATACCATATCAAGAGTTCTTAATGCTACAATGGCATATGATTTACAGTCAAGCTCAAATCTAATCAATCAATCACGAACCATTTCAATAGAAACGGAAGAAAATAGTTTAATAGGAAAAAGAGCAACAAAAATATCTTTTAGGAACTCTCCCTACGATTCAGATTCAGTCTATGGTATTAGTAGGTCTCACATTGTGAATCAAATAATACCCAGCATTAAAGAAGTATATGAATGGAAACCAATTATAAATAAACTTAGAATTTCACATAGCAAAAAAGATCCCATTAGTGAGGTAGAACTTATTGTCATAAATGCAAAAGGACAGGACGATGATATCCGCTCTTTACTTTTGATAGGTACGGTTTTGGATGAAAAAGGATTGAGAAAAAAAAGAAGGGTATTTACTGGATTTCAGATTGTAGGACACATTGTACCAAATCAAATATTGCAAGAAAATCATTTTGAAGAATATGATATTAAATTCATTTATGATTTAATTTATGCTCCACAAAAATTCAAAGAAATAGAACTATTAACTAATAGTAAAAACTTGGATCTCAACTTTGAATCTATTGGTAATGAGATAAAAAAAGGTTAAAATGGTAGGAAATATACTGCAATTATAAAATTAAAGAAGTTTATTTCCTAAAATATTTAAGCAAGACTTCCATTTGTCTCCGCTTTTTTTCATCATATTCTTTTTGTTTCATAAATTGTATGCCTTTTTTATAAAATTCTTCTGCTCTCTTCTTTTCTCCTAAATAGAGATGAGACAAGACTAATTGAATGAGTGCTTGAAAAATTTGTTCATCTTTTTCAAACTTTTCAAAATAGGACAAAGATCTCTGAATATTCATGTTTGCTTCTTCATATAATCCTTGTGATAGCTGGAATTCACCTAAATTATATTGTGCTTCAGCTGTTTTTTCTAAGTTTTTGGTTCTTGAAAAGCATTTTATGGCATTATTATAAGCGTTTTCTACTTGTTTATTTGTAACAAATGAAGAGTGTAAATTGGCATAATAGGTATGACCCATTTCAAGATATGCGTCACCTAAAAAAATATCTTCTTTGGTTTCTTTTAGAATGCTGATGGCTTTTTCTAAATACTCAATACTTGCAGAAAAATTACCTTGACTTCTGTACAGTTTACCTAATAATATAGCTGAATAACCAGCTTTAATTGGATTAAAATTTTCTTTAAATAAATAAAAGGCTTCTAAGTAACTTTTTGATGCCTTGATAGCAGAGTTCAATTTAACATACACATTACCTAAAAGAAGAGCACATTCCGCAGTATTTTCTTTATCCCCCAGTTTACTATATAATTCTTCAGCATAAAACAATGAGGAACTAGCTGATTCAAAGTCTTCAGCTTCAATTTCATTTTTTCCTTTGTCCAGAAATCGGAGAGCACTTTCTTCATGTTCTAACATGTCAAGGAAAGTAAGTTTCAAGGTAATATTAATGTTACTTTTGTATTTAGAATTAAATGAAATTAACCTATATCTTTACTAAAGAAGATTGTAGACATAATGTTGATCTAAATATTGACTATTTTACCTATACCTAGCCAGAAAGCCCATTCGTTTAGGGTGGGGTAGTTCATGGATAAGACAAATGGAATTATATACAACAGAAAAAGATTTATTTTTATTCGATTGAATAAGATAATGTAATAGATGATGACGGTTTTACCGTATGAGCTAACGCTATGATTAGTATTGGCACACTGATATTACACAAAAGAAAGTAGAAATATCGAACTGATTACTTTTAAACAACAGTTCAGTTCTTTATTTTCTTATATTTTTAACCCCACTTTTTTATTTCTCCGTTTCCAATACCACCTATAGAGTATGCAAGGTTTATTACCAATTGGGCTATCTTCAACTGCTTTTATCCATTCTTTAGTTTTTTTTCTGATTAATTCAAATGCCTCTTTTGTTAATTTATCGTTTTCTTCTTCGTCTTCCCTTTTTTGATCTTTGGCCAATATATTTTCTACTCTTTCAGAAAAAGTTTTTTCCATCTGCTCTTTTTCGTTTGAATAAATTGCTAATCTCTTTTTATAGTCTTTTAAAACTAATCTATGTAGTTTTTCGTGCAACCACCATAATGTTTCTGGATTATAGTTCTGCTCTGCTTTCTCTCCTGTATTGAGTTTTTGAATACCGGGTAAAATAATAGGTAGATAGACCCCTGTACAAGGAGCTGAAGTACCGGTTATCCAGTGTACAGCTAACTTGTCTTCTTTCAAATGTGAAACCATTGATGAAACTGATTGGCTAGGTGTTAAAAATGAGGCCGCATGCATACACACATTCTTCATAGAACCCTTTGAAGGTGTCCAAACACGCTCTTTTTCTTTTTTTAATCTATGCATGCGTAAAACCTTTTTAATCGTTTCAGGAGTAATGGATCCCTTTTTTTGGTTGAGTGCAGTTTCTGTAAATGCTTTCCTTTTTTTGCCTTTAGCTCCTATTTGATTAATGCTGAATTTGGCAATAAAACAATTAGCAAAATGAAAGTCTTCTTCTGAATTACAATACCCCTCTTCAATAGCATGCTGAATCAGTTCTGGATGAATGCGATTATAATTTTTACCAATTGTCAATGTATTGGAAATAGTTCTAATGTCCTTAACTTTTTCTGTGATCCAGTATTTACCAGCTGTTTCAAGAACCCACGCCGTACTTGTATCTGCAATTATAAACGAATTGTGGTAGTTCATTTTGCGATTGTAAAAACCGCATATACCACCCTGTCCATGCGTATCCAATAATCTAATTATAATATCAAGTGCTTCATCAGCTGTTTTGGATCTCTCTAAAGCCAATCTAAGCATGTCCATACCTAATAGTCCTTCTTTCTTTAATGGCTCTTTAGTGAAAACAGCTTCATTACCAATAGTAACACCAAATTCATTAGAGCCCATCTCTGCCCCAAACATCCAAAAAGGCTGACTAAGTAAAACTTCATATGTTTCTTCCACTTGTGGAACAGATATGTATGTACATTTTACTTTAGTTCCTTTTTGATGTTTTTTTCGTGGAACATGTACAATATTTTGAGCTTCATTAGGTTCTCTATCACTATTCTTTCCAAATAGGACACTATTATCTTTTGTTGCTTTCCCTAAAACTACTATTGTATCACACATAATTTAATAATAGATTTGCATTACAAAAACGATTCGGCTAGTTCATTTAATTAGACACATTTTTTTCTAAGTTTTGAAGATCTTGTTGAATATATTGGTAAAGTGGGACTAGTCAAAGTTGTTGAGTATAGTTTATAAAACGGATAAATATAACTTTCTTATGAATACAAAAAAGGCAAAGAAAGATTTGGGATTTGATACGCTCTCAGTACATGCTGGTCATGATGTACTTGAAACGGGAACGATTTCACCGCCTATTTACCAAAGTGTGGCCTATCCCTATCGTACTGCGGATTATGCTGCCCAACTTTTTAGATATGAGGTTGATGGCTTTATGTATGGGAGAATGGATAATCCCACAAATAGAATGTTTGAAGAACGACTAGCTGCTTTAGAATTAACAGAGAAGGCACTTGGAACTGCTTCTGGAATGGCTGCTGAATTTATTGCTTGTTTGGGATTATTAGAAGGTAAAGGGGATAACTTTGTTAGTGCAAGTTTTATTTATGGGGGTACAAATCAACTCTTTTCCAAAACTCTCCCTAAAATGGGTTTCGAAAGTCGTTTTGTTTATAACCCTTCGAGTATTGACAATTGGTCAGAACAAATTGATGATAGGACAAAATTTCTCTATTTAGAAACCCCATCAAATCCTAATCTGTTTATTGGTGATATTGAAGTTTTAGCCAAACTAGCACATGAAAATGACATTCCATTGGTTGTTGATAATACAGTAGCTTCCCCCGCATTGCAACAACCAACAAAACTTGGGGCGGATATTATTGTTCACTCTGCTACCAAATACCTGTCAGGTAATTCAACTTGTATATCGGGAGTGATAGCTGGATCTAAAGAATTCATTGATGATATTAGTGCCGGTGATTACAGAAATATTGGACCCTCTCTAAGTCCGTTCAACAGTTGGTTATTATTACTAGGAATGGAAACTTTGTCACTAAGAATGAAAAAACATTCTGTAAATGCCCTGGCCATAGCTGAATTTCTGCTGGATCATCCTAAAGTTTTATCTGTCAATTATCCTGGATTGGCTGATCATCCTCAGCATAAATTAGCAAAAAAACAAATGAGTGGATATAGCGCCTTACTTTCTTTTGTAACGAAAGGGGAATTAAATGATGCAAAAAAAGTTATTGATGCTTTTAACATAATTATTCATACGGGACATCTAGGTACAACAAAGACATTAGCCACACATCCTGCATTTACCACCCACCAACAAATGACTCAGGAAGAAAGAGAAGCAATTGGTATTCCTGATACAATGATCCGCATGTCTATTGGTATTGAAGATGTTGATGACTTGATGGATGATTTAGATAGTGCATTAGCACATATCTAACTTTGTTGTTATCAAAGAATAAATATTTATTAATTATTAAACTAATAATTTAGTATGCTCGAAAATGAGAATAAATTAACGGTTAGTGGTAAAGAATTTTTGAATGACATGCTTATTCCTATCAAATTGGCTGTTGTAAAAAAAACTGGTTATCCCGTAGTTCTTTCGCTTTGGTATATGTATAAAGATAATAAACTTTACTGCGCAACACGTAAAGGTGCCCGAGTAGTCAAATATATTCGGCAAAATAACAAATGCGCATTTGAAATCGCAAGTGAAAGACCGCCTTATAAGGGATTACGTGGAGAGGGGAGATTATATGTTGATAAAGAGAAAGGGCCATTTATATTAAGACAATTAATTCAAAAATATCTGAAAGATAAAGAGAGCAAATTGAAATCTTTTTTGATGAAAAACATTGCAAAAGAAGTAGCAATAGAAATAGACGTTGAAAAATGGTATGGCTTTGATTATTCATCTAGAATGGATGACGAACCATTGAAAGACCCACAATCCTCCTAATCTAATCTTATCTAAGATATAGCAATTAAACTAAATTTCAATCTTGTTGATGGAGCTCTTTTCAACGAGAGAAATGTGATAAGGTAATATAAAAGGTAGTCAAAGAACATTAACAAAGAATACAAACAAAAAGAAAAATAACAAACGAATTTTAAAAAAAAATGGTCAAAAAAGAACTATATTAAAATGGGGAAGCAGTAAAATTGAAAAATATGTAGAAAAGAAAAAAGAGGGAAGTTTAGAAATTAAAAGCATTGATTTCATCTAAAGTGTTATAGGTATTTTTAACAGCTTGACGAAATTGTTGTTCGGTCTTAGCAACAGATGTAATTTAACTTTTTATAATCAAAATATTATATGTTTTTAGGTAAAAAGTAATAATAATGTTAAGAAGGTTAAATTGATGTCAACATATGATCAGAACCGATTATTATTAAGTACAACTATATTTGAAGAATTGATAGACATTATAGTTAAAATATGGCAAAATAAAAAGTCAACCTATTTCTTTAACAATTTAACTATTAACATTAAAACAGGTGATATAAGTTTTCATAATATAATCGGATCACTTGGCACTAATTATCTCAGATATGGATTACGCCTTGATGAGATTCGTGAAACTGATCCACAATTGTATGATCAGATTTTGATTGTTGACTCAAAGATATCTGATGATTTAGGCAATAATCTGATTTTTCAACTTGCTAAAGAATTTTCTTTATTTGATAAGCGAGATATTTCCAACAATCTACTCATCAATTACCGAAGTTATCTATTTTTAGTTGATAACTACTATGACAGCTATTCAATCTGTTATGTAGCAAATCAAGTTATGAGAATATTATTAGAACAAGAAAATTGTGATATCAATTACTTCAATGTACTAAAAATTTGGCATGACAAAATAAGACCATTTTTAGGTGTATATACTATGCTTACTAACAATCTTGGAGTAGGTAAGGTTATAAACTCTGAAATCGAAATAAATGATAAGATCATCAAATATGTTTCACGTGATGGTATATTTGAGTTAGATGTGACAGATCTCCAATCTGAATGGATTATTAAAATAAACAGACAAGAACTTCTAGGATTTTTGGATATAAGTCATCTTGAATATAAGCCAAATAATCTTACTGTCTTGATGAATAAAAGACAATTTATTGATTATGGAAATTCAAATCGAATACTGGAAGCAAAGATTTACGATATAAATAGTAAACGTGGTAGCTTAAGAAATGCCTTTGCATGTTGGACTGATCAACTTAAAACTACAACTACTAAATTCATAAGTAATGCATTTCCTAACTTTTTTACTGAAAAAAAAGATTTTGATATTGTTGAGCAAATTAGATCTCATAATGTTAATATTCGGGTTCTTAAGAAGAAACTAAAAGATTACTATATCCTTGAAACATCTTATGATCGTATACAGAACACCTTTGTTGACGATTTATATGTTACTAGTCAAAAACCTTCAATAAGGTGGTATAGACGCTTTGGACTAAAAATGCAACTTTTATGTTTATCAAATGGTGGATTTAAGCCCCATTTAGTTTATGTTGATTCTGGCATAAATAATGAGTTATATCTTCTAGCTAAGAAAATCAAAATATCTTCTTATTCATCAAGTCTAGATTATGTATCTGATTCACTTCACTTCTATAACGGGTTACATTTATCTATCAATACGAAAACGCTGGACAAGGTGTTAAGGAAGAAGGATTTATTGAAAAGAAACCAAACTATAAGTTTTGCCTTTCAAGTTAATGTTGGATTAATGAACAATTATAAAACACCACGAATAATAGTTTGGGGAGTAAAAAGTAAAGATAGAATCAAGACTCACTTTTCTAGTTATAATGAGATATTAAACATCTATAAAACGATTGCAAGTTCAAACATTCAATGTGGTAACCTAGAATTAATCAGTACAGAATCCCCCAAAAATCAATCATCTGATAACAGATATGTTGATCTAATTTTAAAAGTAAATCCCAAGAATGAAGTAGTAGATATCCAAGAAAAACATAGTGTATCAGCTATAACACCAGACGGCAAATATGAAACTGAATTGTTTCCCTCAGTAAGATGGTTCTACAAATTATATGAGTCATCTAACCCCTCAATTATAGCTCACTTTTTAGAGGATGAATCTAATCTCACATCTTATTTTCTAAGTTTCAGCAGAGAGAATTTAACAAAAAATAAACAACATATTTCTTTTCCAAAGATATGGCTTGATAGAGGTCTTCTGAGGACTTCTACAATAAATGGGGATAATGATCTATTTAGGACTGATCTGAGAGATGCAAAATACTTCTTTCAAAGATTCTTAACAACAAGAAAAGTTCCAAGTTTATCGGTACATAATTCGGATGAAGTTGAACAAAATAAAACAAAATTAAATCTAGTATGGGTTGACTTGAAAAGAGCTATAAAAGATTTAAGCCAACTTGCTAAAATTATTTTAAGGTATAAAATAGACACAAAAAATGATTTTTTATCAAACACAGTTACTCAAATTCACAATTGTTTGTTACTAAATGGAGCGATTTCTCACCTGCATTTGGATGTTGATCTTTTATGGTTAAAGATCCAAGATACGATAATTTATTATGAGGAGTTATCTAAATCAGTTATACTTACATCGTTCTCACAAATTTCTGTTGACTTTGATAGTCAAAAGGAAATAATTTCCGTTAATCCTTTTGAATATAATGCTTCCTTTTTTCCAATAGATAATCAATCAACGAAAAAACTTACTGGCTTTAAACGGTTTCTGAAAAGATTATTTGAGGCATATTTCCCCTTTTCAAATTACCGAATGATTGAAGAGCCAATGATGTGTTTCTCTCTTCTCTATCCTTACATAGATGTAAAAATAATGAATTTGTATGCAATGGACGCCTTTGATTTTTTATTGGTTAAACCTCTGATTGACTCTTCTATTTATGCTGAAGTTGATAAAAAGATGAAAACAAGGAAGGTTTTTCCTCTCGTTAATTTTATTAGTGGAACATTATCTAGCATTGATATCAGAACAACATTCATTCACAATACAAAATATCTCCTTTTGGACGAATTAGGTTTTTACAAATTTATCAAACACATGAAAGATCAGCTTATAGAAACAAAAGCCCCACGGGGAGGGGATTATGAGAGTAAACCCGGAGATGAACATAGTCTTTTTCATAGTATTAGCAGTGAAAGACAAAAAAGCGCAGTGAGAATTTTGAAGTCACGAACTTTAAGAACATTGAATCGATCCCCTTTATACAGGAAACTGTTAAAAAACAGAATGATACAGGTATTTGAATATAATAAAATTAGAGGATTAGGAAAATTAAAGATTAGAATAGCGACAGTTCCACCCTCAATCGGTCCTTATCCATCAACTAGTCAAAATCTGTTTTCTGTAGCTGGAAATAATATAGAAATCAATATTTTTTTGCTATCTGATATGGTAAGAGCCATAAAGAAAGGATTGATTCTTGATAAATTAGATCTAAAATTACTAAAAAAACTACAGCAAATTATTAAAATGGTAAGAAAAAAGACGTATTCAATTGATCCAAAATCTGAGATGTATAAGCGACTTACAATGAAAAAATTTACAATTCGGGAATTCTATTATGGAGTAAGAATATTAACCTTGACTGAAGCTATCTATAAACAGAAATGTACCATTCAACAAAGATACCAAATGGCATCAATGAATAACAACAAAGAAAAAATAATACTCCCTACAGAAAAGGATGTTAAAGAAAAAAAGGTTAGAACAACAATTCCATCAGCTATCGAATTAGAGTTGGAATTAATAAAAGAAAATAATCTTTTTTCGCATTATATTATTAAGGATCCAATAATTCGACCAAAACCTGATAGGGACCTAAAATACATTGAGGGAAAAAAGAAAATATTAACTAAGTTTACAAAAATGAGACAAGTCGTTCTACACGATAAATTGAAAGAAGAGATTAAAAAAACAATGGAACTATATGAAAAGCAAGATATGGAAGAAAACTACGATTTGGACTATTTTAAAAAAATAACAAACGAATTTTATAAAAAAATGGTCAAAAAAGAGCTATATTAACATGGGGAAGCAGTAAAATTGAAAAATATGTAGAAAAGAAAAAAGAGGGCAGTTTAGAAATCAAAAGCATTGATTTCATCTAAAGTGTTATAGGTATTTTCAACAGCTTGACGAACTTGTTGTTCGGTCTTAGCACCTGTACATACCAAATTTCCCGATTGGAACAATAGTAAAACTGTTTTTGGTTCTGCTAGTCTATATATCAAGCCCGGGAACTGCTCCGGTTCATACATTGAGTGATCTAGCCATAAAGCTGCCAATTCTAAATTAATGGTTCTTTTATTGAAATGTCCGCTTGCTACAATGTTTTGTACAATTATCTCTGGTTTTTCTGTTATCTCTGTCCCTACTGTTCGAAGTATTTTTATCATCTGTTGAACGCCTTCATGTACCATTTCAGTAGATTTGGCCCCTGTTAAAACAAGTTTACCTGAACTAAAGACGAGACTGGAGATCTTAGGTTTTTTAATCTTAAGTATGAGACCAGGAAAGGTTTCAGGATTGTAGCTAACAAAGATACTATCATCATCAATAAGAGTTTGATAAGCCCTTACCAGATCAATTGTTGTAAATAAATTAATGCTTGCCACAACATTCTGAATTACTATACCGTAAATATCTTCTTCATTGCTCATTATATATCCTCTTTTATAATTATTATAAATGTGGTTCATGTCACACAAGTCTAGGTGTTTATAAAGCTTTTTATTTTAAATGCCCTCTTCTCTCTGTCTTTTATCTGTTAAATCGCTCATTTAACTTTGTCAGCTATTAGGTTTCTTTTTTTTATAACTTTTCTAGAACTAGTGACATTACTTTCATTTGTATATTTGCTGTTTTATATCTCAGTATTGGATTTTTATTAGTTAATACAATCGCATTTTGAAGGTAAGTTTTCTTTAGTTACGATTTCTTTTATGATATCGTTAATAATAGCCGCTTTTTTATCAAATAATCTTATTACTTCTTCATGAGTAATTTTTTGTTGCATACCTGCAGCATAATTTGTTATAAGACACACGGTTGCATAACACATTTTTAGTTCTCTTGCTAAAATAACTTCAGGTACAGTAGTCATGCCAACTATTGTCCCCCCGATAATCTGGAAAAACTTTATTTCTGCTGGCGTCTCAAATCTAGGTCCCTCGGTACAGACATAGACACCAGACTTGTGAACATCCTGGTTGAATTCTTTCAGTTTTCGATTAAATATCGCTCTTATATCTGAACAATAAGGATTGGTATAATCTAAATGCACAACTCCCGATTTTATCTCTCCATCCGGAAAACCTATTCTTGTATTGCCATCATAAAATGTTAAAACACGGTTTTTGGTAAAATCTATAAATTGGTTTGGGATAACAAAATCACCCGGCTGCTGTTCTTGAATCATAGATCCAACTGCATTTGTTGCAAAAATCTTTTTGACTCCAAGTTTGAATAATGCATAAATGTTAGCTCTATAATTAATTAGGTGAGGAGGAACTGTATGTTCTGGACCGTGACGTGGAAGAAAATATGCTGTTTTGTTATCTGTTTCAAATTTATTAATAGTATCTACTGTACCGTACGGTGTGTCAACAGTTATCTCTTTTACTTCATCAAATACTTCATATATCCCTGAACCACCAATAATGGCTATAGCTTCTTTATTCATTACGAGAAATATAATTGTCGAATAAATGAATTTTTCTACTTCTACAGAGAAAAAGAAAAGAAAAGAAAAGAAAAGAAAAGTATAATTAGAGAAAACAAGTTGGAAACGTAATCATTGTTATTTCATTTCTTTTTGTCAAGTATTTCCAAGAGTTTATTGATATCAGGTTGTCTTTTGAACAGAGGTGCTTTATCCGTCTCATATATCTCTATACGTTTTGCTAAAGGTGTTCTCTCTTTGTTAATATACAAGATTCCTAATGGATATTCATCTGTTTTCAAAGCCATTTTTAGAGCATTTTCTTTGTTATAGGGATCATATGTCTCATCTAAATAGTACGTATTTTCTTTGTACCATTTGAACGTATTGACCTTATTAAAGGAAACACATGGCTGGAATATATCTACAAGAGCAAATCCATCATGTTTAATTGCTGTCTTTATTATTTCCACTGTTTTTTCTCCTCCTCCTGAGAAAGCTCTTGCTACAAATGATGCTCCAAGAGCAATCGCGACAGATAAAGGATTAAATGGTTCTAAATGGGATCCCCTAACATGTGATGTGGTTTTTGTCCCTTTCAATGTTGTGGGTGATGTTTGACCTTTTGTTAACCCATATATTTGATTATTATGAGCAATGAGAGTTACATTAGGATTCTTCCGAATAGTATGAATAAAGTGATTACCCCCCTCACCATAATTGCATCCATCGCCGCTAGTTACGATAACTGACAATTCGGGATTAGCCATATTAATTGCAGTAGCCACTGGTAAGGATCGTCCATGTAATCCATTAAAATAGTTTACTTTCAAATATTGCGGTAGTTTTGCTGCTTGGCCTATTCCACTAACAAAACAAACTTTTTGTTGTTCTATTTTTAAATTTACTAAAGCCTGTTTGATCTCTTTTAATATAGCAAAGTTTCCGCAACCTGGACACCACGCATTTTCAACATTTGGCATATCATACGGATTATTCATTTTTTTGCCTCCTTTGTAAAGAAATAAGATTTTCCAGTTTTTCTGCAATCTCTTCTACAGAAAAAGGTAGACCGTCAAATTTCAATATTCTATGGTCAACTTCAATATCCAACTCGTTTTTCAATATATCAGCAAATTGGCCTGTTGCATTGTTTTCAATAACTATAACATTCTCTGCTTGCTCAATGATATTTTTTATTTTATCTGCAAGAGGATAAACTTGCATGAAATGGAGAAATGCTGTAGCATCTAAATTAATATTTTCAAAGGCTTCTTTTATTATTGGAAAAGTAGAACCCCATCCAATAATGAGTGTTGAATAGTTTTCATCACCAAGTAATGTAGGTTCTAATGTGTTTTGTTTAAGAAGTTTTAAACGTTTGAAATATCGTTTTTTCACCATCTGTATGCGTATATCATGATCTTCTGTAATTCTACCATTTTCATCGTGTTCATCACTATCAACAGCTACAAACCCTTTCCCGTGTCCTGGAATGCCTCTGGGAGAAATTCCATCTGGTGTGATTTTATATCGACGATAATCTTTATCCGTTTCAATGAATGATTTTTCTATTGATATTTGATTTATGTCTAAATGTTTTGGATTTATGGTATAATAAGAATCAACAAAATATTGATCTGTGAGAATGAAAATTGGAACTTGATATTTATCTGCAAAGTTAAAGGCCAGTTGGGCAGCTTCAAATGCTTGCTGTAATGTTCCAGGGGCTAAAATAATCCTAGCTATATCTCCATGTCCACCTGACATTACAAAAGAAAGGTCAGCTTGAGCCGTTCTTGTTGGAAGCCCCGTACCTGGACCAGGACGTGATGCAAGATGCAAGACAAAAGGTGTTTCAGTAATTCCAGAAAGGGATAGCCCTTCATTCATAAGCGCGAAGCCTCCACCAGAGGTTGAGGTTATTGCTCTGGCACCTGCGTACCATGCACCAATATTCATATTAATGGCTGCTATCTCATCTTCTGCTTGATCCATAGCTATACCAAACTGTTGTGAAAGATTTGATATTGTTAAAAACACACCTGTTGAGGGGGACATAGGATAAGAAGAAATGAAATTGCATCCCCCAGCTATGGCTCCATATGAAACAGCTTCTGTACCATTGATAATTATATGCTCCTTAATTTCTGGTTCTGCTTTAACATGTATAGCTATTTTGTGTTCTGATAAAATAGACTGACCAAGAGAATAGCCTTCTCTTGCTGCTTTAATATTATCTTCGATAATGCTTTTAGATTTGTTTTTGAAGAGGTTATGAATGTAATCCTTAAGCAGAGAGAAATTAACGTTGAAGAGACCACTTAAAGCACCCGCTGCCACAACATTAGAATAAATCTTGTTTCCCACTTTGGTGGCAATTTCAGTAAAAGGGACATCAATAAAGTGTTCATCTTTAATACATTCACTCAATACTTGAGATTCTCCAATAATTGTGGTTTTACTTGAAAGTCTCCTATGAAGAAATTTGCGTTCATATGATTCAACGTTTAAAGGGACAAAAAGGTCTATACGTTCGACAAAAGCAGATACTGGTTTAGATGCGATTCTAATCTCGATTGAATTTACGCCACCGCGAACTCGGCTCATATATTCTTTAGTTGCGTAAACATGGAAACCAGATTGCTTCATAACTTTAACTAAAATGTTTTCAACTGTTTGAATGCCTTGACCTGCAGCACCCGCAAGAACAATTGAAATATCATCAGAATAAGTGAATTCTGAGTTGTTCATATAAATAGAGTAATACCTTTCAATACAAAAAAGTTTTTATTTATCAATTATTGTTAAAAATTCAGTTATATTAAGTGAAAAGTTTTTATCAATTGTTTAAACGTTGAACGTTTAAAGATTTTTTTTCTTCTTTCTTTCTTTTCCTGTTGAAAAAAATATTTTTACTGAACGTAAAATTTATATATCAACAAAAACCAAATCCCATGAAATTAACATAAAACAATAAATCTTATGATTGATTAAGGTGATTAAAAAATGTATGGACAACAACCAGTTTATATTTTGAAAGAAGGCACAGAAAGAACTCGTGGAAAAGATGCTCAACGGAATAATATTATGGCTGTAAAAACAGTATCTGAAGCTATCCGTTCTTCATTAGGTCCAAAAGGTATGGACAAAATGTTATTGGATGGTTTTAGTGATATTACCATTACAAATGATGGGGCTACTATCCTTAAAGAACTTGAGGTTTCACATCCTGCAGCTAAATTTGTTATTGATCTAGCTAAGACACAAGATCAGGAAGTTGGTGATGGTACCACTAGTATTGTTGTTATTGCTGGTGAATTACTAAAGAAAGCTGAAGACCTATTAGACTTAGATATCCATCCCAGTAACATTATTGAAGGTTATAAACTTGCTCGCTTTGAAACAGAGCGAATACTCAAAGAGCTCGCTCAACCAGTTACTTATGAAGATGATCAAATGCTCTCTAATGTAGCAATAACTTCTATGTCTAGTAAAATTGTTAGCTCTGAAAAAGAACCCATTACTGAACTTGTTGTTCGTGCTGTTAAAACAATAGCTGAGAAAGTTAATGGGGAGTACAAAGTAGATATTGATGATATTACCATCCAGAAAAAGAAAGGAGGCAGCCTTATCGATACCAATCTCGTTGAGGGTGTGGTTTTAGACAAAGAATTTGTACATAACGATATGCCACGCAAAATTGAAAATGCAAAGATTCTTCTGCTTGATAAAGGCTTGGAAATTTCTAAAACTGAAATGGATGCTAAAATAAATATCACTAGTCCTGATCAAGTTCAAGCTTTTCTCGATAATGAGGAAGCTATGCTTAAAGACATGGCAGATAAAATTATTGCGTCTGGTGCAAATGTTGTTTTATGTCAGAAGGGTATTGATGACATCATTCAATATTATCTCGCCAAAGCTGGTATTTCAGCTGTTAGACGCATTAAAAAGAGCGATATGAAAAAGCTTGCCCGAGCAACTGGTGCAAAGATTTCAACAAGTTTTGAAGATCTTGTTGAATATATTGGTGAAGCGGGACTAGTCAAACAAGTTACCGTAGCCGATGATGAAATGATATTTATAAGTGAATGCAAGAATCCTAAAGCAGTTACAATTATTATTCGTGGTGGAACTGAAGCTATAGTGGATGAAGCAGAACGTGCTATTCATGATGCATTATGCGTTGTTAGACAAGCAATTCATGATAAAGCTGTTGTTCCTGGTGCAGGAGCTCCTGAAATGGAAATATCTGTACATCTGAAATCTTTTGCTTCAAAACATTCTTCCAAGATCCAACTGGCAATAAATAAATTTGCTGAAGCTTTAGAAATTATCCCTCGAACATTGGCAGAAAATGCTGGATTAGATCCTATTGATATTCTCTCTGAATTAACAAAAGAACATAATGACGGAAATAAAACTATGGGTATTGACCCATTCACCGGTAAAGTTCAAGATATGGCAAAACTACAAGTATTTGAACCATTGTCTGTTAAAAAACAAGCTATTTCAAGTGCAGCTGAAGCCGCTGAGATGTTATTAAGAATTGATGATATTATTGCAGCCAAGGAACTTGGTGGCGGAGGACAGCCCGGTATGCCTGATGATATGGCTTAAAGATCCATCTATTTTTACTCTTTTTTTCTTTTATATTGTTTCATGAATTCTAGATATACTTTATAATACCATTATGAATCATAAATCTAGAGAAAAATGAAAATAATTACAGATACATCTTGTGATCTACCAGAGGAATTAATAAGTAAATATAATATAAAATTAGTCCCATTTTATATTCACATTGGCGATGCCTCGTATAAAGATAGATATGAAATAACTAACAAAGAGATTTACCAGTATTTAGCAAAAGATGAAGAATTACCAACAACTTCTGCACCAAATCCAAAAGACTTCATTGATGTAATAGAACCTATTTTAAAAACGGGGGAGAGCGTTTTTATTAGTACAATCTCTTCTAAGCTTTCAGCTACATATGAATTTGCCAATAATGCTACTAGATTTCTTAAATCACCCGATGTCTATTTGATGGATTCAGGATATGGTTCGGGATTTTTAGGTTTACTTGCTATAGATGCCTCAATTTTAGCTCAAAAGGGTAATTTGCCACCTGAAGTAATCATATCTAAACTCAACTCATTAAAAGAGACTTCTCTTCTCTATGGTTTTTTAGATACAGTCAAAAACCTCTGGCGTTCTGGTAGAATTTCTAAAATTAAATACTTTATTTCATCTTTAATTAATGCTAAACCTATCTTATCGATGAAAGACGGTGCAATTGTGCCTGTAACAAGAGCTAGGGGAAAAAAACAAGCTATTGACTTACTTATTCAAACAATTAGGGATAAAGTGCGAAATAAGAAATACGATTGTATGATAACGCATTCTAATTGTGTAAAAACTGCAAATAAGATTTTATCAAAGATAGAGGAGTTTGTTGATATAGGAAAAGGAATTGTATCTGAATTGAGCCCAGCATTATCAGTTCATTTAGGCTTAGGGGCTGTACTGGTATCATTGGTGCCTTCAATTGAATAAGATATTAAAAATGAAAGAAAGTTGAAGCATAAAATAATTAATTGAGCAAGAATTATTAGTGATTGTAAGTTTTTAGTGCACTAATTAATTTTTCCATTAATTCTGGTTTAATCTCTCCTGCATTTGTTTCTATAATCTCAACCCAAGTACTATACGCTTTTTCTCTCACTTTCTCATTATCACTGTCAAGTGTCTCAAGGATCATACGAATCTTTTGCTCGTTTAGATATTCTCTTACATTGAGCTCAATTTTATTTTTCATGTACTTTCAAGATTATAATGGTAATAACATATTTAAGTCTTCTTCGTTTTTTTGTGATATTGTTTTTCATACCTCTACCACCCTATTTGTGGCATTCTATTCTCTTATTTCTTGACAAATTTTTAACTTTTTTTGTTGTGCAAAACATTGAAATAGTCTCTTGTATTATTATAATTCGTTGAAAATGTTACTGCAAAGAGATTTATCTGTTACCGTTTTAGGTAATACAGGTGTCGGAAAAACCACTTTAATAAAGCGAATTAAAGGCGAATCAATTGAAGATATTAGTCCAACAACACAGATTGAAGTTCATGAGAAAAAAATCAGGTTACAAAGCCAAGAAAATAGACCGGTACTTAGTTTAGAACGCTATCGAACTTATCGAGTTAGGGCTGTTGATTGTCCAGGTGATATGTCTCTCTGGCCTTATTGGAAGAAAGCTTTAGTTGACTATAAAACTAATGGTGTCATTTTTATGATTGATCCTTTACAAGATCATAAAGTACAAATTGATGCTTTAACTCAAGTCAGCAATTATTTCCTAATGACTCTTGATGATGATCCTGTTAAAGCAGAACGAAAAGCTCGAAAAACTAATGCTGTTTTCTTCTTGTTGGTGAACAAATTAGATCTTCTTGATAATAAAAAATCTAAAGCTGATAGATTGCTTAAAGAACATTATTCGTCGGCTAGGGCTCATTTAGAAGAGCGCTACCCAAAAAGTTTTCATGGATGGGAAGCAATTAGTGCTATAGATAAGAGTGAGTCAATGTACAATACCATTGATGCCATTTTTGAGACTATAAAACGAGAGCTTTATGGTAAATAATTGTTTTATCCTTTTTTGCTCCATTAATTTATTTCAAAATAATTCAAGTATTGCGAAAAATGGGTTTATCATTTCTTACAAATTGTCAAAGTAGCTTATTGAGTTCTTAATGTTTGTAAAATCTTTTTTTGTTATAAATTTGTTTGATTTTGCACCAGTTTCAAGTATCTATTCAGCATAATAAAATTTTTATTACATTTTAATCAAATTCATTTGGTGATTTTATGAAAGATGATGATGTTCCTGAAACGTTACAGAATGAAAATACTGACGAAAAAGATAAATCAACCACTTCATCAGACCAAGAAGATTCTCAATCTTCTTCAGAACCAAAAAAGAAATTCATTTTTAATTGTACCAAATGCGGTAAATGTTGTGAAAAGTGGGAAGAAATTCCTATCTATTTAGAAGATTTACAACGCTGGGTTAATGATGGTTCGATTTATTATGTACTCTCTTTTCTCCAAATCATTGATTCTGCACCTAATACTGTTGAAATAGTTATGAGAAAAGATTCTTCCGTGCCTATACCCAACTCCAATAAAGAAGAGCAACAAAATGATCTAGAAGATAATCCTTCTGGCTGTCCTTTGTATGATTATGAAAATAAAATCTGTAATCTATATCACAGCATGCCTATTCATTGCGCAGCGTATCCTTTAGCCTATAATGGTAAAAAGTACTATTTAGTTGACAAAGATTGTCCTGGTTTAGGGCATGGACAGATGACTAAAGAGAAACTTCAATCAGCAAGAACGAGAGCCGAATCTCATTATAATGCAAAGAATTCCTCCAAATCAGTTATGCCTGTTCTTTATACCTTAATCTTGACAAATATTATGAAGAAGAGCCAAGAGGCAATGGATACACTCTCTTCAGAAGATAAAGAGCAACTAAATACTTTGTTATCAAAATCTAAAGAAAAAAAAGATGAGGAGGGCGCATCTGGTAATAATTCGGCCACCTCTGAGGAAATTAATAAATAATGATCTCCTCTTTTTTTATTCATTTCCAGAGCAACTAAATTCTCCTTTTTTAATTAGATGCCCTTTTTCGCTTTTAGAATCTAAATATTTTTCGCTAAATTGTGTTGCTTCAATTATAATTGGCACTCTACTAGATACATTTATACCATAATCACATAATCCTTCAACTTTGGCTGGATTGTTTGTTAATAACTTAATTGTATCAATATTTAACCCTTTAAGAATGTCAATTGCTATTTCGTAGGTTCTTTCATCTGCTTTGAATCCTAATATTTCGTTAGCTTGAAATGTATCATAACCTTGGTCTTGGAGAGTATATGCTTTAAGTTTGTTGAATAACCCAATACCTCTACCTTCTTGGCGCAAATAAATTAAAACTCCTGTTTTTTGTTTTGCTAGATATTTCATTGCGTATTCAAGTTGTGCTCGACAATCACATCTCTGACTCGTAAATACATCTCCTGTTAGACACTCCGAGTGTATTCGTACAGGAACATCTTTTTTACCAACGGGTTCTCCCTTTAAGATAACAGCATGATCTTTCATATCTCTTAAACTATGAACTCCCAAAATTAAAAATTCATTTCCAAATGTTGTGGGGAATTTTGCAACTGACCCAAAGTAAACGAGTTCTGTATTTTCAATTCCCAATTTTTTAATTGTACTATTTATTTGTGTATGGATTTTATCTTCTTGTTTCATTTTCCCTTTTAAAAGAAAAAAACGTCATATTTTAGTCTATTGTTGTTACGATATTTACTATATATGGATAAGATTCTGTGTCTTCTGGTTCCTCAGCCGACTATAGTCAATAAGCTATTCTAAAGCTTGGTAGTTCTCCTTTTTTTTCTGACCATTCCGTTTTAATGTTATATACATTAGCCGCGGGTGGGCCTTCCTTAGCAAATTCTATTAATTTCAACAGTTTCTCCTCTTTACCTTCTGCTACTATCTTTACTGAGCCATCGGGAAGATTCTTGACATAACCATTTATACTTAATTTATTAGCTACTTTTCTTGTGGTGGCTCTAAAAAAAACTCCTTGAACTACACCAAAGACATGGATTATAACTCTTTTATTTTTATTTTCATTCATCTAATTCACCTAGTTTTTTAATTAAACAATCAGTAAACTCAGGAAGTGTTGATTCACAAGGACCAAATATTGAAAAATCTGCTATATTGGAAATTGGTGTCTTTTCAGTGTTAAATTCGATGATTTTAGTATGTTGTTTTGCATAACTAGGAAGGGATGCAACAGGATGAACAACTCCTGATGTACCAATAACCATCATCAGATTTGTTTCTTTTATCCATTCTAAAACTTTTCTCCATTTTTCATTGTCTAATCCTTCGCCAAACCATACAACATCAGGTCTGAGCAATTCATTACACATTGGACATATTGGGATCTCTGAATCTTTTGTTGCTTCTTTTATAGAATCCCATCGTTTCACAAATGAACAATTGATGCATTTGGCATATCTTATTGTGCCATGGATTTCCACAATTCTACTGTTTCCCGCAATTTCATGCAATCCGTCTACATTTTGGCTTATAATACCTGTCAATAATCCTTCTGCTTCCAACCTAGACAAAGCTAGATGAGCGTTATTTGGTTTGGCTTTTAACAGTATTCTCATTCTGGCTTTGTACCACTCCCAAACTAATTTGGGATCCTTTTGAAACGCGTATGGAGTAGCAAGATCTTGTGCTTGATATTGGTTCCACATTCCATCCTCTCCTCGAAAGGTTGGCATACCTGAAGCTTTAGAGATACCAGCACCTGTTATAGCAACAATAGTGATATTACCATGGATAAGTTTACTTACTACATCCTCAGTTTTCATGTATAATACAGAAGAGAACTCAATTAAAAAGGTGTTTACTCTTTGGTTATTACGAATAAGATTAAAATTATCTTTTAAAAAGTGAACTTTCAGTTCATCTCTTATTAATTCTAAGAATATTATTTAATCTACATAGATTAACTCTAAATGCTAATGAAAAAATATAAAGATGAGGCTGGAAGCATTATATTGTAAATTTTCTTTTCTTTCCAGCAACTTCTTGGTATAATTGATCTATACTATTTGTATATTCTGGGTACCGTATTAATGCGAGTTGGAACGCCATATCTCTTTCTGCTTCTGATAGATGAGCAAATTGTTGTTTTGGATTTGTTGTTAACGAATAATATTGAGAGATCATACTAGAACCTGCGTAGCGAATAATTTTTACAACTTCCTGTTCTAATTTTCTTACCGCAGTATCTATTATTGTTTTATGATTATATCCTCCCGATTCAGCATTTTCTTGGAGTTTATTTATTAATTCTTTAGCAAATTCATTTTTTTGCCCATTTTTTGCAACACCTGTTGTTAAGTCTACCATACAGATATCGGGGTAATCTCCCACCAATTCAGGTGTGGCAAATAACACATCAAATTGATCTGGTGGTATGAAATTTGCAGGAAACAATGCTACTAATAATTCACGCCTTGGTTGAAATGATTGTAATGAAGAGAGAAAGGGTTTAACCATTTCTTTAGAACATAGAACTAATATTGGTCTTTCTACTAACAAAGTATGTACAATTTGCTCTTGTCCTTTGTTTACTAGTCTCATAAAAAAATACGGTGCTGCAGCAGAACGGACAATTTCAATGGACTGTACGCCCGCCATTTGTTCTTGTGTTGATTCTAAGACTTTGGTGATATTATCTGACCATTTTATTATCCTTTGGCGCAAAGACTGGTCTAATTCGAATCCGGGTTCATAGAGAATCAAACCGGAAATTTGTTTTGAAACATTGGATGAATGGTAATTGAAAACGGGAACTTTACCATAAAGGTGGCTTTGTAACTCATCATCAATAATATATGTTAGACATGCCATTGTAACAGGAGATCTTTTTGATTTACAAGGGACACCAAAATAAAACGAATACGCAACGCCGCCTAAATCATGTAAAGGTAAAATTGCAGAACTTTCTTTCAACATATCGGTATCGGAGGCACCCATCATCATTCGTATTGAAACTTTGTGCGCATCCTCCTCATTTAGACCTTCTTGATGGAGAACTTTTGTTCCAACAGTATCATCAAATACGGAAAAGCATATTTTTCTTGGCATTATTATTTACTATGTGTGTTATTAAATAAATGTTTTGTGTGAGTAATTTCTTTCAAACTCACAATTTACATACACTTTTACATTCACTTCTAGATGTTTACTGCTGATTTTGATGATATTATGTCATACATTAAATAATTACTAACCTCTTTTTGACTGTTTTTTTATGTACTCCTAAATAAAAACAATTAAATCTTTGATGTTAACTTATAATTGTGTGAAATTTATCATGAATAAAAAATTGAATCCTCTTACCGTTGCTATTGTAGGGCTCCAAAATGCGGGAAAAACAACATTGTTACATCAATTAACTGGGAAAAAAAGATTTGAAATTCTCCCTACAATCGGATTAAATGCAGAGGTAGTAAACTATCGTGGATATAAGTTTCAAGCTATTGATATGGGAGGACAAAAAGTTTTTAGAGAGACTTTATGGAGTCATTATACAACATTAGCAAATGGAATAATTTTTGTTTTTGATATCTCTGATCCTATATTAACTAATGAAGCAAAATATTGGTTTGATCGTGTTGTTCAATGGACTTCCTCAAAAGCGACTTTACTATTCTTATCCAATAAAATGGATTTGAAGGAAGAGAGTAAAAAGTATTTATCACTAGAAAAAGCAATTAATCTCTTTGGTCTATCTGATCTATCTGAACGACCCGATATATCTTTCCAGATTTTTGAAGTAAGTGCATTAACTGGTGAAAATGTTTCTGCTGCTATGAATTGGTTCTTTAATAAAATAACCGATCAGATTAGACAACAGACAAAAATTTCCTTCGTATATTTACTCAATCAAGAAAATTCTGTTTTATACTCGAATTTAGTGGAAAGAGAACGAAGAGATAAATTACTGGAAATATTATCTGCAAAAATAACTCAACTGAGAGAGATGAAAACGTCTGAAATGGTGCTTGAAGTGGGCGAGTATAGGATTGTAATAAAGCTGGAAAAAACATATTCTATAATTGTAGGTACAAAACATTTAGCCTCTCCTTTAAATCTGAAAATTGCAGCACGTTCTATTGCGGAGCTTGTAAACAAAAACTATTATCCTCCACAGAAGTATACAGAAGATCTCGACGGTATCATAAATATGACACTCATTAAAAAATTATGAAAAAAAGCATTAAATGCAAAATCACTTACACTCCAATGCTTTTTTAATTAAATTCAAGGTTTCTTCTTTTCCTAATGCATCAATTAATGTACCTGCTCGAGGACCATATTTTTCCCCCAATATAATCGAATAAAATGCTTGGAACAAGTCTCTTGGTTTGTGTCCTTCAGATTTAGCATACTCATATATATGCTGAGTTATTTCTTTTGCACTCATATCTGATCTCACATCTTCAACTATGGAATAAAGTGTTTCACACATTTTTTGGTCAAGTTTTTTGACTATTTCACAGTTCGGTTCTTCTAGTATCATAAATTTGAAAGTAGCATCAGCATATTTTTTTAGCCAGTATTTTGCACGTTCATATCTATTAAAAATACGTTTCTCGTCATCTTTAGATGGATTTTTTGGTATCAAATCACGCATTTGTAACCTTTCTAACACACTTTGAAAATCATATAAGCATACTTGCATAACTGTTACTAAGTGACTATAATCTACTCTTATTGGCTTTTCTTGCGGTGGTTCTGTCATTAGAGCTAATTCATACGCTTTTATTGTCTTTTCTGCTGTTTTCTCGTGTTCATGCTCTTTTTCTTGATAGAATAGTTCTTCAGCTTCATCAAAGTCAGAAGATGTACTTGGAACATCTCTTGCTACATTAAAGTCAAAATCACGTCTTATATTGTTCCTATAAATTTTATAAAGAAAGGTTGCAGGATCTAAGATTTTTGGGAACTCAGAAACGGGAATTCCACTACCTGAACTTCCACTAAGTTTTTTTCCAGCAAAAGTTATAAAACCATGCTGAGTCAGAATGGGGGGGCGTTTTTCAAATATCTGTTTGTGAATTGCAATAGCTGTATCTACAGAACCACCTGCAACACCATGATCTTTGCCCGAATCTTCTACAGTAACACCGATAAAATGTTGTCTAGCCGCCCAATCTAATCGCCATTTGAGTTTCCAAAGTGTTTCACCCAATCTTATTTCTCCCTTATGATCACACCCTCTTTTTTGTCTCTGACAGTGCAATTCTACAAATATATCTCCTTCAGTTATTTTATGATTTGTGATTTTAGGCGCAGCAATATTTTTACATTTTGGACATTGAACTAAAAAGAAATCTTCCATTTTTGAACCAGTAATTTCTTCGGTTAATTTAAAAACTTGCTCTTTTTTTTCCAAGAATAATTTGGCATATTTATCATAGTTCCCTTTTTTGTATGCCTCTGATGTCAAAATAGGTTCGGGATTAACATCAAATTCTCCCATGATCTCTAGAGCATTATCTGTAAAATGTTCAGCATAAGAAGTATGACAATCTAATGGATCAGGAACTTGACATATGGGCATCCCGATATAGTCTTTTAAGGTTTTACCATATTCTTTTTTGAAAAAGGAGGGTATTTTATCAAAAGGATCAAGATCATCAATATTTATAATGAAACTAGTATCACATCCAAGATTATCTAATTCTTTTGCTATAGCTCTGCATGTAACTCCCTCTCGGAAGTTGCCAATATGATAGTAGCCACTGGGAGACCAACCTGTGGCGATTGTATGCTTTTCATTACCAAATCGTTCAATCGCTTGTTCACTAATTACTGTTGCCCAATGTTTGTAAACTTTATCTTTATTTTGTGTAATATCACTCATTTCTGATTGTAAATTTATCTTTGACTTAAAATATTTGTTATTTCTAATTGAAAGAAGAATAAAGTTTGGTAATCTTATCTTGCCAGATTGCTAGATCAGAAGGTACAGAAGGATATTCTTGACATAAACGATCCATTTTTTTGTGAGCATCAAGTCCTTTCTTTAGTAGTAATACCAATGAGAATTTAGGAAAACAACGTAGTAATCGTTTTACGAGCGCTAAATGGGACAGTGGGTTGGTCTGTCCCTCTGAAGTAAGATCTCTTTGGGTAATAACTTTCTTTTTTATTAAAAACTCAATGTTTTCTCTTCCAAGTTTAGTAAGCAAAAAGGTTGTAATGGCATCTCTAAGGTGTTCACAACCGAATTCATGGATGGTTTTTTTATTATAGGTCCACAAAAATTTCTTTGAATAATTTTTTGCTCGTATGGCTTCAACAGCTGTTTCTCCAGCATAGAAACCAGCTAATAATGCAGGACCATGTCCCTCTGCTGTTAAAGGATTTGCATGAAACGCTGCATCACCTGCTATTAGTAAACCATTCGATACCGCATTAAGGAGAGGAGGACGAGTTGGTAC
Organism: uncultured archaeon; assembly: GCA_964534625.1. Classification (GTDB taxonomy): domain Archaea; phylum Asgardarchaeota; class Heimdallarchaeia; order Heimdallarchaeales; family Heimdallarchaeaceae; genus CAZHRF01. The sequence goes on from CAZHRF010000032.1 coordinate 28,625, forward strand.
AACATCGCCTCGACCATCAAGTATTGAATATGAACTATTAGGAAAAACTTTCTTCATATAGTCATTATAAATTTTTTTAACACTTAGATTGGTATTTTTTCCCACTTTCATAAAACCTGTGCCACAGTTGAGTTTTTTTGGACCATCACCGAAAATCCAAAAGTAAGCTGGTTCAGGTATGGAATCATCATATTTTAAAACGATTTTTTTAGTAAATTCGTGATTTCCTTCTTTTAATTGTATAATCTCTCGATAACAAGATGAATATTCCTCTCTTTTAAGTCCAGTATAAAGTAACTCATCGAAATCTCGCGGTAAATTAGTTCTAACAACGGATCTGAGACCGCTACAATCAATTGTTATATGTCCATGGATTTCTTTAATCTCATCCTTTAATTTAGTTTTTACTCCTATTACTTTTTTATCCTTTATTATTGGGTGTAAAACTTTAGCACTCTCATAAAGATTTACTCCTACATCCAAGGCCTCTTGTAGCAATCTTTGCCCATATATATGTCTGTCAATCATATAGCCTATAGAGGGATAAGTAAGTGAGGACATTGAACCTTTTCCCATATTCAAAACCATTGTTTCAATTGGGGCATTTATCTCTCCTCCTTTGGGATATTCAATTCCAAGTTTATTTGATACCTTTATAACTGATTTTTTTGAAATTGCCTCTCCACATACTTTATTTCCTATTTCGTTTTTTGTTTTTTTATCAATTAGACAAACATCCATCCCTTCTTTCCCACATTTTATACTAGCTGAAACACCAGCTGGTCCAGCACCAACAATTATAATATCATGTTTTCTCATGTTTTCTCATAAATACTAGTAAATTATAAATATTAACTTGAAAAATAATAAAAACACCGCGAAAAAAAGTTGAATATATCATGGTAATGAAACCATATCTCTTTTGATTATAGAATCAGAATCTAGGATCTCCCCCTCTTTCTTTTCTCCAATTTGGATTTTAAATAATTCAAATAGTGGTTCTTTAGTTCCCGTTATTTTAATTTCTACCTTTGTCAAATTATTTTTTTTGGGTAAATCTGTTACCCATGAAAGTTTCTTCTTTTCACCGTCAGTTTCTTCAACAATTTGTGTGTCTTCGGGTATTTTTGTCATAATTAGATGTTGATTAGGAATTGCATCTAAAATGGAAACATTTTTTTTCTGTTCTATATTAATATTCTTAATCACATAAATTAATTTATATGACTCTTGTCCTTGTATTGGATAAATAATTTTAACTGCTTTTGCAACTTCATTTCCGTTTCCATCTATGTAAACCTTTTTACCTCTAAATAAATAAGGATAGTAATCAAGAATATAACTTTTTTCGAGTACATCTTGCTTATCTATTTTTTTGTGTACCCATTTTACTTTTACTCCTTTTTTTCTAACTTCTTCAACAAGTCCCTCTGGAGGAATAGTATCTGGATTAGTTCTAATGAGGGAGAATTCTGGGGGGATTTCATCAGTTATATATAATGACAATGGTTTGTTTGTCAAATTGATATATTTTGTATCTGCGAGATACTTTAACCCTTCTTCTTTTATCTCTTCATAACTATTCAAAACATTGACTTTATCATCAGCAATTTCAACAATTGTTCTGTTAATTCTTCGTCTCATATTGTAGCTGATCTCAATTTTCTTCTTAGGTTCAACTTCTGGAATTTCCCAGATGACTTCAAGAGCATGATCTTGTTTTTTCTTTAAAGGTTCAATATTTGCCCCCTCTATATCTATTTTTTCAATTTTAAAAGAATAAGGGATTTCATTGATTATTTGAACATCAGAAACTGTTTCCTCATAATCATTTTCGAACCCAGATAGTATGTTATAGTTGCCAATCTCATTCCCTACGTCGATGCTATCTTTTTTTAATAACTCTTTTGTTTCACCATTTGGTAATGTAAAAGAAGTTCTGGATTTAATTTCTTCTGGTACTTCAACCTTGTTTTCTTCAATTAGTTTTCTTACAAATTCATCTCTCTGAAATTCATCTTTTGGAAGCTCAATTAGTGAGGATGTATGTCCTGTTATTATGTTGTCTTCTGCAATCTCATAGGCTTGCTCGAAAAGAGTATTGTCGATGGACTTCTTTTCTTCAACAATCTTTTCAAACTCTGGTTCAAACAATTCGTCACTTTTCAATAAACGCATAATTAAATTGTAATCACTAGCCACACCCATCTCATTGAAATATTCTTCTACCCAACGAGCAACTCGAGTTTCATGAGGTGCTAGAATTGTTGACCAGAAATCAAAAACCGTTTGCACAATTTCTTTTAGATTATTACACTCTTTTTCTTGAATTAAACCTTTTGTATCATAAAAAGCCACTATACCACTTGTAGTAGTTGAAAAAATGTTGCTATTTAAATCGATTTTAATAAAATAACGGGTAGATCCCCATATACCTTTTCCTTGTGTCATCATTCTAACCTCACTATCTCAGTTTTAGAAATAACTTCATACTCTTCTCTATTTTCAGTAGAATTCACAAAATCATCAGCACTATTTGAACGGTGATTATAGGTTTTAATTTTATATGTTCCCTTAGGAAAATTAGTTTCTATGTAATTCTTTATTTCACCTAAAGATTCAAAATATATAACTGGTGATCCAACTATTGATACATAATCGCCAAATATATCCTCTTTTTGGATTTCTACTATCTCTTTTTTATCGGGTTTCGACATTCTATTATCAAAAATTCTTTTGGCAAGATTAATGTGAAAGTTATTTAATTTTTGATTATCTGCTTTAGAGTAAATGGCTTTCGCTTTTTCAATTTCATCTGTAAAGAGATATCTTGTAATTAGTTTACTATATGCATATGCGAGGTTTTCTTCCTCTCCTTCTTCGTCAATATTTTCTAAGGTTTCAGAGAAAAATTGCCAAAGAATTAGGGATTCCAGTATTTCATTATTTTTTTCTAATTCCATGGTTTTTCCCTCTAAAAATCTTAACGCTTCCTCAGCACCTTCAGCTGTTAATATTTTTTTTACACTTTGAATAATACTATCTAAATTATTGCTATTCAAGACTAATCACATTCCACCGTTTACCCGTTTACCGTTTACAATTATACTGTACTATAATATATTATAAGATTTTTTGATTTTTTGACTTAAGATTGTTAGAGTTTCACTTATTAAAACTAATTGGTCAATTAAAAAGTATCCTTTCTTATGAACTTATCTGGAACTTGTACATGTATCTAAGTTCATAACCCATAAAGTTAAAAAAATATTCTTTATGTCCTATTTGATGTCAAAATTAGAAAAGAAAGAATTTTGTGCCTTTCATTATAAAACTAAATCCGATGGTACATGTAGTCGATGTGGCTTATCTATTTGTCAACTAGACCAACATTACAATGAAAATGTTGAACGTATATGTCCATTGTGTGCAAATTCTGTTAAAAACAAAGGTAAAATGCGCCTAATAAACATGCTAGTATGGACACTGATTTTGGCATTTCCAATACTATGGATAACAACGGATATTGATTTTTATTATTTGATGTTGGGTGTCATAGCATTTTTTGGTCTGTTAAATTATGTTTTGAAACCTTTAATGTTAAAAGTAAACTTTAGTGGATTAGAAAAAAGTGAGATGATCCTTCCTCTGTTGCAATATTTTGAAGCTACAGGTAATGAAGATTATTATGATTATTTTATTAAATACCTCTCAAAGATGTCAAATGACACACTACAAGAAATGAAACCATATCTTTTAAGATATTTAGTACCTGCAATAATTTTTAACTATACTAAACTACCTGAAGATTGGGATGCAAAACTATTAACTGCTTTAAATTATACGGAAAAAGAATTTGCAAAATTAATAATTGCTGATTATCGGAATCTTGTATTAAGAATAGCTGTCAATCATTGTGAACCAGAAGTATCAAAATTCATCTTATATCTAGGTAAAGTTACAGGAGATGAGGAATTCATTAAAGAGTATATTCGTGAAATCACTTCTGATGAAATTATGAATCTTGAAGAGAAAGAGATAAAGAGTCTATATAAAAAACTGTTAGAAGAACTATTTGTGTATGAAGATACATTTTATGAACTCTGTGATAAATATGAGCTAAACAAAGAAAAAGAACGTATTCAAGCACTTCTTTCTATCTATGAACCTCCCGCTGTACCTACTTCTATGTTAGAAGCAATGTTACCGCAAGAACAAATTGATTTGAAAAGAAAGCAAAAAGAATTGGGCTCGAATAGCGATATTAATTTAGAGTTAGATGTAGAACGGCCGGACTAGATCCTTTAATACTTTCTTTATGATAATTGTTCCTTCTCATGTTTCCCTTCTAAAAATTTTCATAAAAAAGCCTTTTCTACAATATGAAAATAAATAATAAGTAGAATAAGTAAAGAAAAATAGGGGAGCCGAGATGATAGGGATTATTCAACCACTGATCGAGGTAAACTATGATGATCTCAGCTCACATAGATCGGTTCTCCTCTTATCTTTTCTTTAATCCTCAATGAAATAAAAAAAGCTTTTAAACTATTTTAATACATCAACATGTAAATTACATAGTACTGAGAAGAGATGGCATTTGAGTATAACTTTTACACAATTAAAAAAGATCTTTAAGGGTTTTCTTTCTGTTCTAAGTGTATCTTTAATATTGGGAACCATTGGATACTTTTTAATCTCTCTTTTTTTACAAATTACATATTTATCTTATAATCTCTCTTTTTTCTCCGCATATTTTGAAATCATTTTAAACATCATTATATTGTTATATGAAACATTCGCCCTACTCTTTCTTTGTTTTTTATTTATTATACTTAAAAATGCCATCCAAATTTATGAACAAGAGAAACAGTTTACAGTTGCTTCTTATCCTTCTCTTTCTATTTGTATCCCCGTAAATGAACCCAACTTATCTGTCCTTAAACAAACATTTAAAGTGCTCTCTAATATTAACTATCCAAGATCAAAATTTTCAGTACTTTTGGGGGATGATACTTTGATTTCCCCACTAAAAGAGAGCGAACAACAAAAATTGAAACAAATACTTCCCTTCGAGTATATTTACGCCCCTGAAAATACATCATTTAAAGCTGGAATGATGAATATTCTTCTTCAGAAGACACAGGCTGAATATATTATTTTTTTAGATTACGATCATATCATCGTCGAGGATTTTCCATTAAAGTCGATCTCGATTCTTGAAAACAACAAAGATTTGTCTTATGTTCAAGCTAAAGTGAATTTCAGGAATATCCAATCATATATTCAAAAATGGCAAGTACTTATGTATGCATTGTTCTTTGAAGTGTTTAACATCTCAACATTAAGGGAATCTAATGTGCTCTTCAACGGGTCAACGTGCTGTTTCCGGAAAAAAAGTTTAACAAGGATAGGTGGTGTGCCTGAATCCTCAATAACCGAGGATATAAGCTTGAGCCTTCTACTCATTCTCTCCAATAAAAAAGGTTATTTATTGAATGAATATGGAAGTTATGGTTTAGTACCTACAGAGTTTTCTATGGTACTATCACAAGTGTTACGGTGGGCAGAAGGATGTATGCAAAATCTTAGATTATATGGCAAATCTATTTTAAGAGGAGATCTGTCTGGATTAGAAAAAATAGATATTCTTTCAAACCTTTCCGTCTTTCTTCTTTCTTCATCGCTATTAGTAGAAAGTGTTCTTATCCTATTGGCGTATGGTTTTGGTTATAATATGATTAGAATTGAGTATGTTCTATCCTTTTCTCTTCTCATCCCTTTTGTGGTCTTTAGTTTATCTGTCCTCTTTGCAAGTATAGTTGCATGTGTACACATAAGAACAAATCGACAAATTGACTTATACATCAAAGATATACCATTATTACTCTATTTATTTATGGTTCTAAACCCGTTTACTATTTACTCTTTTTTCATTGGATTTGTTTTATATAAGAAACCAGATAAATCACACACAAAATGGAACCGAGATATTCCTATTGTATTAATATCGCTATTAAGTAGTTGTTATGGTAGTTTACTTTTATTCTTAGGTATATATGAGTACATCAAAATAACTGAATGTACTCCTTTTTTATTGTATTTTATTATTTTTGGTTTATTCTTATTTCTAACTTATCCAACTGTTCAAATTTTACAGAGTAGATCAAAAAATGATAACCCTTATTTATCTTATCCAAGTCAGAAAGTAGGGAAAGAGTAGTCTATGAAAAAAAAATACTTTTGGTACGCTTTATTACTGGGTGAACGTACTCCTTTATAAATAACGTGAAAATGACTAGAAAAGTGAATCAAAAAGGGAGAAAAAAGAAAAAATGAGTGAAGAAAAAAATAAGGTAAAAAAACATCGCTGGTGACGCGATCACCTATCCCAAAGTAAGCTTTTTTGATAACAAAAAAATAAAAAAGATATAAAAGAAATGGAAACTCAAATAGTAAGATTAAATACACAAATAGTAGGATGAGAACAGAAACAAGAGCAGACAAATACGATAGTCGAAAGTGGAAAGAGTATTGAGAAAGCCAGTATATTCTTATTTTTTGGTTTTGCAAGGATATACATATTTCTGCTATTAGTAAGAATTTTGGGCGATATAATATAAAAGATACAATATTAATTTTAGTTATAGGTATTTTAGTATTAGATACTTTACCTATCAAATATCTTATACGCCTATTGCGATTTGATGAGGAGATAAGAAAAGAAAAACCAGATAAAAAAGTGATAACAGATGGAATAGGAACGTTAATTATTTTTGTATTGCTAATATTATTTGACTATTTCCCTGATTCATTCACTACCCGATGTTCTAAAAATAGTTGAAAATAGGATTTTTTATTCATATTGGGATAGAGTAGATGAGAAAACTACGAGTAGTTAATAGATAAGATAGAAATAGAATAATTAAGGATGGTATTGCAATCATTTATTTATTAAGTTTTATAGAAAACAAGGTCCCTATCATAGTTAAGATGCCAAAAATATAACCAATAACGAACCATTTAATATTATTTCTTGAAACAGCAAACGATATCGGTGTAAAAGATATACCTATGTCCCACTCCTTCTCTTCTTTTTTCTTATTTTGACCTAGAATCAGTTCTTCAGTTATTTTATCCAATTGAATCAGATCAGTTTTCATTTTTACTAAAATATCCGAGGGATCTTTCGTGAAGAATAGTCTTTTAATTGTGGTAGAATACTTGTGTTTCTTTTGTTTTTTTGTCTTCCTCTGTTATTGCTTATAGATAACATTTTCTCACATTAAGATCATGAATAATCGTATCAACCATGTCAGAAAGAAGGATATGCGGGGAAGAATTGATACATAAGGGAAGCTCATCACGAACATCGTGGTCTTCAACAAAAACCTTTGCGGTATGGTCGACACACGAAGGTAAGAGCCCTAAAAAGGCTATATCAGGTGTAACTGTTTGTAACGTTTTTATCCATGAGGTAAGATGGACGTGTTCTTTTATACAACGATGAGCTGAAACGGGATGGAATAAAAAGAATGTAGTTGTGTCTACAGCTAAAGGTGAATAAACAGTAGTAAGTAAGTGCTTAGCTGCCTCATACGCAGAAATAGTGGGGTGTATACTTAGCACCCGTGTATCACTCAGTCCAATAGCAGTAAGACTTTCACGTGTGTGTCCTGGAGGACAATTAAATACAAGCAAGCGGTATCCTAGTTTCCTAGCTTTACCAATTAGCGCGTTCAAACGGAAAAGAATATGTGGATAGAGAGAATCATTCAAGGTACGTGAGTCTTTGCCCAGATCTATGTGCATATCGACCGGGAGGACATCTAAACAAGGATAGGCGGTGTTAGTAGCTGAACCATGTGTAAAAACTTTTTTTCCAAGTAAGAGGTCAGTACTAGTACACGAAGGTTCAGAATCTAAGGTGAACAGACAAGTAATGGTGGGGTGGGGCGGGATAAGATCCAAGTCAACTAAGAGGGTTTTATATCCCCGTTGAGCTACGATAGATGCTATATTCGCAGTTAATGTACTCGTCTCTTGTCTCCCTTCATGAGAATGCACAGTAAGTACATCCGTTCTAGTAGGTGGACACTCTGTTTTCCTAGTAAAATGCAAGGGAGTAATGTTATTCATACATTGTATATATATCGTATAATATATAAATATTTTCGATAAGAGCAGTAGACACTAGGAGGATAAATTATCGCCCCAGTCTAAACGTTCAAAGCTAGCTGGATACGTATAACAAGGGAGCAAGGAATAAACCCAACCGAGTACCGTACTTACGTTTCTTGAAGTGTCATGTAAGTGTTCATTAACGAGAGGATGTTATCAGCTATTATTCGCCCTTTCTTAGTCAAGGAAAGAAAATGGTTGGAATAGTCTTTTGTACTGGTAATAAGTCCAGCTGAGGTAAGTACTTCAACCGAACTATACAGGGATGATTGTGATACTTTAATTTGATGGGTGTGGAGTAAATGGGAAATGATTGTTTTATCTTGTTCCTTTTCTTGTTTGATCAGATGAAGGTATACAAGGATCTGCATTGCCCCTTTTTTTTCAAAGACACGAAAAAAGTCCTCAGACAAGTCCATACTAGTAGGGCATAAAATTCATACATAAACCTTTGCTTAGCTTATGCTTAACGGGAAGTAGATATAACATAACGTAAATTAATATATAAAAACGATAAGGATTATACGATATATTTATATAGACGTAGCGTGCACTTAACGAAGAGAAGACTAGTAAAGCCGATACTATACAGGTAGTGTCAAACAATAGACATGACAAAAGGCAAGACGCTATGTGCCTACGAGGTGGAGACGGGTATATAGCCTGGTGAGAGAACGCCACCCCATGTCTTCTTGCTCCACCTTCATCTTTACTAGTATGCATTAGTATTAGTCAATCGACAAATGAATTACCCTCTATTTAATGTGCAAAATGATATATAAAGGAGATAAAATGTTTGGCGAAACAATTAAATACA
>CAZHRF010000033.1:0-36336 GCA_964534625.1 uncultured archaeon
GGAGACTCTCGTTGTTAGAAAGTGTTTACGGAAATATGAAAAAAAGTTAAAAGAAATATGATTAGTAGTTTCGACCTGATTCCTCTGACCTCACAAATGAGATTATGAAAGTTCCAAAGGCCATTATTATACCTACCGCAAATAAGGCTATTGCATAGGCCTTATTTCCTATGCTAGGTATATCGGTTAATTTTAAAATTGAACCAAAAATTATTGGACCAATCGAGGATGATACCTTTCCACTTAACTTAGAAAAACCGAAATATTCGCCAAATTTCTCTTTAGGCGCTAACTCTGTGATCATAACTCTTTGGGAAGTCCAAGTTCCTCCCAATGCTGGACCAGCTATTAATCCCATTATTATTGCAAAAATAAACGGAATATTCAAACCAATTAGGATGGGTGTTGAAGTAAGAATCAGTATAATTCCTATGGTTATCGATATCCCCCAGAGAGCACCAATTAGAAAGAATCCCTTCTTTGCTCCATGTTTTTCCGCGAATTGACCAACAGAGTACGTAAAGGCAACTGCTGAAACAGTAGAAATGATAATGTAAATTGTTCCAAATAAATCAGAAGGTTCGAAGGTTCCATTAACCATAGTTCCAATTCGTAATCCATCAGTTACAAGGGGTAACATGTAGGCTACTAACACATTTGCGACATTAGACACAAAGAAATAGCCAATTATGAACATAAATAACTGTCTATGATTTCTGATGTCTCGAAAAGTTTGTTTAACTTGTGTGAATGATTCTGTTAATAGATCTCGAAATGGCGGTGTTTTTGTTTTCTTTTGTTTTTCTTTTACCCAAATTATAGGAAGCCCTAAAATAAAGAACAATCCCATAGGAATAACAAAAGTAATCCATTCACCAGCAAATCCATAAGAAAGATTTGCTGGATTTTCAACAAAACTATTGATATTACCATATTTGATGATAATTGGAAGAAGAACTAACAAGGCGACTATCGTACCTAAATACCCCCACGCAACTCCAAATCCTGCTACTTTTCCCATATCTTCTTTTTTAGCAATGAAAGGTAACATAGCATCATAAAATACGAGACTAAATTGATATGCAATGTTTGCAATGACATAAAGGGTTAAAACAATAGTGATATTTCTGGAGAACCCTATTAGACTTGCAAATAAGAGGATTATTCCCGTCAAACTGATGACGTATGGTTTTCTTTTTCCAGCTGTATCACTTAATGCACCTAGTATGGGAACACAGATAGCTACAAGAGCTTGCATAACTCCTGATACAATACCAAAAATTAAACTAGTATCACCGTACGAAAGACCATGTTCTTTCTGCCCTATTACGAGAATATATTTATTAATAATTAAGCTAACAATAACCATGCTATAAATGGTATTGGCTAGATCATACATAGCCCAAAAAAACACATTCTTTTTTGAAGTTCTTGTCTCTACTTCAATTTCCTCTTTTTCTCTTCCCACAGTGGCAGCTAGGGGTTTTATTTCTATCTCTTCACTATTTTCTGATGACATAACATGATTTGACATAATCATTTAATAAATTATTCGTGAAGATATTACTTATGGTTCTTGAGTAATTGTTTTTTAAAAAACCCAATATCTATTCAATGCTTTTCTGCATTGATTCATTATTTTTTTAGTGTTCGAAGATACATTTGAAATTTTAACAGAATCAAGGGTTTTTTCATAATTTCCAAGTAAACCCTTGAAAAAAGAATATGTAACCGTACTTAGTGCGTTTAAATCATATCCTCCTTCAAGAACGCATGCGATTTTTCCTTTACAAACTGTATTGGCAAGTTCATACAATATATATCCAGCAGCTTGAAAATCAGTAAAAGTAAGTAAAAACGAACCTATTGAATCAGTTTTTAACGCATCAAATCCAAGTGATATTAGCAATATTTGGGGTTTATATTGTTGCAATATCTCACTAATTAATGTAAGAGAATATAACCAATCAATACCCTGGGTTTTTGGAAATAAAGGAAAATTGACTGTATAACCCTCTCCCTGTTCCCTTCCTATTTCGAAGGGATAACCCGTTCCAGGATAACTATATTTTGGATGAATATGAATTGAACTGTAGAATATATCAGATCGGTTATAAAAAAGGTCAGAAGTACCATTACCATAATGCGTATCAACATCAATAATCGCAATACGTCGTTTGTTCTGTTTTGATAAATATTCAGCTGCTAGGGCAATATTATTATAAAAACAGAACCCTCCCATTTCATTCTTGGAAGCATGATGACCTGGTGGTCGGAGTGCTGCAAAAGTAAGTTTTGCTTTATTTGATTCAATCAAATCAACAGCTTCCTTAGCCGCTCCAACAGCTAATAGGGCCACATCATGTGTATGTCTATTTAACATCATATTATAAGAAATAATTCCACCCCCCGCTTCTGAAATCCCTCGAACTTTATTAATCAACTTTTGGGAATGTATCATCCGTAAAAAAGCCTCATTAACTGGTTTAGGGTCAACTATGTTAAGCTTGGTACCCTGCTGTCTTAATGTATTAATACCTTCCATTATCTTATCTAGTCTTTCTGGTTTTTCTGGATGATCTGATGAAACTATATGTTGCTTAAAGAAATCGGAATAAATTACAGAAAAAGCGTCATTCTTCATCTAAATATATACTGGTGATCTAGAACTTAATGTTTTCGTAGTATATGAAGAATTAAATAAAGGAACCACGGAGGTTAAACTTATTAATATTAACGTATCATAAAGAGTAAATATCATTGACATAGAATAAAAAAAATAGGTGGAATAATGAACTTTTTGTCACATGTAGGGTTGGCTTTTTTATTTGCAGGTCCAATATTTGTTAGTAATGCGACACCAGCAATATTTGGAGGAGGCTTCCCAATTGATGCATATAAAAGATTTGTTGATGGAGGAAGACTTTTAGGAGATCATAAAACAATTGTTGGATTTTTTATAGGGGTTCTTTCTGGATTTATAACAGGAATTTTGGTCATGTTTATTATTGGAGATATATTGATTGCCAATTATTCTGGTGTTGGCTTTAACTTGTCAATATGGACAGGCCTGTTAATGGGATTTGGAGCAAATTTCGGCGATCTACTGGGATCGTTTATTAAAAGGAGGTTGAATATCAAGTCTGGAGGGAAATTCCCGGTATTTGATCAATTTGGATATATGGTCTTTGGTTTATTATGGAGTTGGGTCTGTTTCAAAGCGATTCCATGGCAATTTTTGGTGTCATTGCTTATAATTGGTCCCCTCATGCATATCGGAGTTAATATGTTTGCATTTTCAATTAATGCAAAAGATGTACCTTGGTAAAGTAACGTTAAATTTTTTCAAACACTTCCAAAGAAAATTAAAGCATTGAAAAAAATAGGAAAAGTATTAGAGCCCTAGAAATTAATCATAGTGGTGATAAAGGTAAATTTATAAACATTTTTTTTTAAAGAGTTCACTAAAAAGCAGACCGAGTAGATTTGTATGACGGCTAAATCTAAAAAAAGAGAATGTACAACAACTTGCCGTTCTTTTCGTTGTGAAAAAAGACATCTGAAAATAATTCGAAAAGAAGATAAAAAGCAGATCATTTGCACCATGGATGGTGATGATATTGATTGTATGGGTTATATGTGCAAGTATGCACAGTGCCAAGAAAAGCATTTAAAATCAGATGGCACATGTCTTAAGCCTGTAAAACGCCAACCACAAAAACGAACCAACATGCGATATTCTCAAGTACCTACCTATTTTGATGATGATTTTGATGATGAAATAGATCACAAAATCTTGAGAAAAGTAAAAAAACTTTAATGACATTTGTGAACAACGCACTAACTTTTATATAGTGTCATGAAGAACAAGACTAAGAAATAAAGAGGTATTTTATGTTTCCAACCAGTTCACGCTCACGTGATAATAAAAAACTAATGTCTTTTGGAATTCCGTCTTTAGATGAAGCTTTAGGCGGTGGTATCCCTAGTGGTTCAAATGTTCTTATTGAAGACGAGATAGGTGCTGAATCTGATCCCTTTATCCTCCAATTTCTTGCTGAAGGAGTACGTTCGGGTGAGTATGGCTACATATTGAGTACAGATAAGCCATATGAACACTATACCGAGATATTGACAGGATTAGAAGTAAATCCTGACATGTTAAAAGCCACGAAAAGGTTGATTTACATCGATTCTTTTAGTAATCCATTTGGCTATACTGATATACGAACCGATCATGAATATACTGTTAAGAATATAGGGCAACCAAGACAGATTAATGAAATAATCCGACGAGCATTTCTACATATTCAAAATCAAAATGTTCCGAAAAGAGGAATAGTTAATTCGTTATCTTCCATTGTTTATGCAACAGAAGAATCAAAAAAGCTGATATTTTCATTCTTGCAGAATAGATTAGCAAGTAATAAAGAAGATGGGTCAGTAACATTGTATGCCCTACATTATGATGCCCATGAGCCATTGCTAGTAAGAGCTATTGAACACTTTTGTGATGTAACAATTCGTATATCAAAATCTAAAATCAATGAAAAACCAGTAACGGAAGTCAGAGTAATCAATGTAAAAGGAAAACCAGAATTATCCACAAAACCTGTGGTGTTCGAGTTTATATCTGGTAAAATAATTCCGTACTACGAACAAGAAGATAATATGCAATACTAGGCGTTTATCTTTTTTTTTCTATTTGTATCTCCAGTTTTGTCAATAAAAGTATTAACAATCATACAGAGTTATTTTTCATTACTGGCCGATTTTTCTATCATTAAGCTAGTTAGATGGCGATAAATTTGATTTATATTCTGTCCATTTTTTGCAGAAACTTCATAATGGGGTAAGGATGTAAGATTAAACTCTTTTCTTTTTATTTCTGCATACGAAAGGGCTTCTTTCTTTTCAACTCTGTAATCACCAACTAGATCAGTTTTATTACCAATAAGAATAGCGGGTATAATTTGATTACAATTAGAATAAACTTCATTAAACCACTTATCTAATTGTGCAAACGACTCAGGATCTGTAACATCATACACAACTAAAGTGCCAAAGCTACCCTTATAATAAAGCGGACGAACGTAACTAAATCGGTCGTGGGATCCTGTATCCCAGAGTTGAAGTTTGACGTGTTTATCTTCTACTTCGATATCTTTAACTGAAAATTCAACACCAATAGTGGGAAGGTAACGTTCTTTAAAAACACCTGTAGCAAAACGAATTGTTATACTGGTCTTACCAACATTAGGTTGGCCAACAATAACCGTCTTAAATAATAAGTCAAATAACATTGTCCCTAAAGAACTGAACACATACCGGTATTTTAAAGATATTGGATTAAGGCAAAAAAGTTTTAGACGAAACATCGATATAAATAAAGTTATAATTTAAAATCAAACAAGAAAAAAAGTTGAATAGAGATCAGCCTTAATATTTCAGCAATTTATTGAAATTTTACCCGCAAATTCTTCTTGAAAGGCCCGTCCTTTAGGTTTGGGGCTGGGATTGGGATGAAAAGAAGTCAAACATATCAACGTTAAATATACAAAATTTAACATATCAGATAAAGTTGCAATCCAAAAATTTAAAGAAACTTTCTTCAATTAGTTCTTGATTACTCTATATACAATTATAGGTGAAATATTACTATGGCTGAAATAACTGATGTTAGATTAAATGGCCGTGGTGGTCAGGGTGCAGTTACTGCTAGTCGTTTACTTGCAGAAGCTGCTATCCAAGAGGGCCAGCATGTGCACGCTTTTCCAAATTTTGGACCTGAACGGGCAGGTGCTCCTGTTACTTCTTTTTCAAGGATTTGTCCTGAACCCTTTACAGAAAAAACAGAGGTTTATGAACCCGATGTTGTTGTTGTTATAGATCCCAGTCTATTGGGTGAAGTTAATGTGGCTGAAGGTTTAAAACCTGGTGGAACGATTGTCTGTAATTACGAAGATGATATTGACTCTCTTAAGCAATATTTTGAGGGTGTTGATGCAGACATTCATAAAGTAGCTGGTTCCAAAATTGCGATGGAAGAAATAGGTTTAGACAAACCTAATATGATTATGTTAGGTGCATTGTTGAAGGTTAAACCATTGGTTAAACTGGATAGTTTAATCGAGGTTACTAAAGAAAAGTTTAGTGGTTCTGTTGGCGAAAAGAATGCCAAGGCCATGAGACGAGCGTATGAAGAGGTTGAATAAATGAATTCTAAAGATGTTCCAGAAGAGTTTAAAAAATGGACTGAAGAAAAATGGGGCGCATCAAAATTACCCATTGGCGGTACTGTTCCATATCAATCATCCTATGGTTATAAAACAGGTGATTGGTCCGCTTTTAAAGCTAAAGTAGATAAAGAGGCATGTATTAGTTGTATGAATTGCTTCTATTACTGTCCTGATTCTGCTATTATTATGGATGATGACATGAAAGCTGAAGCAGACATCGACTTTTGCAAAGGTTGCGGAATTTGTGCTAAACATTGTCCTGTCGATGCTATTGAAATGATTAAATTACGATAAAGGTGATATGAATGGGAAAAATAACTGGAAAAACTGGAGACGAAGCAATTGCATACGCAGCAAAACAGGTTAATCCTGATGTTGTTGCTGCCTATCCAATAACACCCCAAACGATTATTGTTGAGCGTTTTAGTGATTTTGTTAATGATGGATTAGTTGATACATCATTTGTACCTGTTGAATCTGAACACTCGGCAATGTCTGCTTGTGTAGGTGCATCTGCTGCTGGTGGTAGAGTTTTTACTGCTACTGCTTCAGCTGGTTTAGGATTAATGTACGAAATATTATATGTTGCCTCTGGGATGAGGTTGCCAATTGTTTTGGCTGTTGCTAATCGTGCTTTTTCAGCACCTATTAACATTCACGCAGAATGTACAGATCAATTAGTCTGTCGTGATGCTTCGTGGATTTCTCTATTTGGTGAATCAGCTCAAGAAGCGTATGATGAGACCTTTATGGCTTTTAAGATTGCTGAACACCCTGATGTATTGCTACCTGCAATGTTTGGTGTTGAGGGATTTATTGTCACTCATGCTCTTGAAAGAGTTGAAATGCTTGAAGACGAAATAGTGCAAGACTTTCTACCAGAACCTAGAAAAACCGAACATACATTCAATCCTGATAATGTTAATGCTTTTGGTTCTCTTGTGTTGCAAGATTATTATATGGAAATAAAAAGACAACAAGAAGAGGCAATGCAGAAAGCATATAAGGTTGCTAAAGATGTTATGAAAGAATTTACAGATATTTCTGGAAGACAGTACGAAATCGTAGAAAAATATCAACTAGAAGATGCAGAACACGCTTTTATTACTTATGGAGCCACAGCTGGTAATGCTAAAGCTGTTGTAGATAGATTACGAGCTAAAGGTGAAAAAGTGGGAGCATTAAAACTCAGATTATACCGACCTTTCCCACAAAGTGAAGTGTATGAATCCCTAAAAGGTGTTAAGACAGCTACAGTACTAGACCGATCAGCAACCTTTGGTTCTCCTGGTAGTATTGTTCAAGGAGACTTAGCAACTTGTCTTTATGGGAAACCAGATGTACCTACCATCCATGGATATATCAATGGATTAGGAGGAAAAGTTCTTTCACTTGACCAAATTGTGGAAGCATATGAACAATCCAAGCAATATAATGAAAAAGGAGAACCTTTGACTTTAGATTGGATTGGCTACAGGAAATGAGGTGTATAAGAATGATAGAAATACCAAAAGTTAAATTAAACGATTTAAAAGAATGGTCAAAACTAGAAAACGGACTAGCTAGTGGGCATAGATTATGTGCTGGTTGCGGAGCTGGAACGATGGCAAGACAAGTAACCTTAGCTGCTAGGGCACTAGGTGATCCTTTTATGATTGTAAATGCTACTGGGTGTCTTGAAGTGGCAACAACTATCTATCCGTACTCTGCATGGAAAGCTCCTTTTCTACACAATGCATTTGAAAATGCCGCAGCAACCGCTTCAGGTACATTAGCCGCTATGGAAGCTATGCAAAGAAAAAATCTCTTAGAGGAAAAACATGTGAACATGATTGTTTTCGGTGGTGATGGAGGTACTTACGATATAGGTATTCAAAGTCTATCTGGTGCAGTTGAACGAGGTCATGATTTCTTATATGTCTGCTATAACAACGGTGCATATATGAATACGGGTATTCAAAGGAGTAGTGGTACACCTATGTGTGCTGCAACAACAACAAGTCCTGCAGGTAAAGTGATCCCTGGAAAAATTAAATGGCAAAAACCATTAGCGGAGATTATGCACGCTCATAATATACCTGCATTTACTGCCAGTCCTGCATATCCTCGTGATTTAATGGCAAAAGTACAAGCTGGTCTTAATTATGAAGGTCCTGCTTTCATGTTAATTGATTCACCATGCAATCTAGGTCAAAGGTATCGCCCGGATATATCTATAGAGGTTACTGAAGCAGCTGTAAAATCTTGTTTCTTCCCCTTATGGGCAGCATATGAAGATGAATGGCAACTAACGAGTGAATCTGTAAGAATAGCTAAAAAACCTGAACGCAAGATAGACGTTACTGAGTATCTTAAATTGCAAGGGCGCTTCAAACATTTGTTTAAAACTGAATGGAAAGAAAAACTTGAAGAGATTCAAGCAACAATTGACGAAAAATGGGAACGATTGCTCAATAAAGCAAGTTACTAGTTCTTACTCTTTTATTTTTCTATTTCTATATTTTTCTTTTTAATTTAGAATTAACCTTGGATTGGTTTTATATAAAATCTGTGTTTTTTTCACATAAGAATCTGTGTTTTTTTCACATAAGAATCTGTGTTTTTTTCACATAAGTCAAGGATTATTATTGAATTACTACAAAAAAATAATATATGTGTCCTCTTATTTCTTTTTAATGTCAAAAAAGATTGATTTAAGTAGGAAAGATAGTTTGCTGTTTTCTCTTTCTTCTACTCTATTCGATTTATCAAGAATTGCAATCAGTTTCATTTTTCTCCCTTTGATGGTGGGATTTTTCCAGAGAGACGTTCTCATATTTGTGCTTGTTTTTACAGCAGCTTCATTATCACGAGTTTTAGCATCTTATGTGTCTAAAAGTATTAAAAGTAGAACTTTTACTAAATATAGTTTCTTGTTTTTTCTTTTTACTGCTACAATTTCACTTTATTGGTTATATTTTGTCAACAAATTTACGGATCTTTTTGGTCTGTTTTTAAGTATCTGTCTTTTTACTTTTTCTTCTTCTATGATCATAAAAATAAAAACAAGCTTTTTAGGCTCTTTTTTTAAATTAAAAGTAAGATACTTTACATATTATCGATTTTGGAGCTGGAAGTGGTTTATATCTCCTCTAATTGTTCTGTTATTATTTATAATTTATTCTCCTTTCTCATCTGAGCAAAAGTATAATGGTATTCTATTAACTTTCAGTATTATTATGGCCTTTTCTTTTTTGCTATTTCTCTTTATTAACTTTTATAAATTAGAAAAAGCTGAATTAAGCTCTAAAGAATACTATCAGACGATTCATTATCCAATAGAAGGAAAAAAAATTCATACGGTTCCAAGCTTGACAATTCAAGTGCTTTACAGTTTTACTTTTGGTACTTTGACTCCCTTAATTATATATTATTTTAAGATATCACTACTATTTACCGATATACATCTTTGTTTTCTTATGGCTATTGGCATGCTACTTTCTAAATATTCTAATAACCAATCTTATATCTTATTAGACACTGTAAAAAAATCCAAGCCAATGGTGCTTATTCTAGGTTTACTCTTGTCTTGTTTCTCTACGAGTTTTGTTTTATTTTCTAATGCAATTTTGGTAAGCATTCTGTATCTCTTTTGGAGATCATTTCATAATATATTTGTTACAATTATGAGTAGTATTATCTTATCTTTACCTATTAATGACGATCTAAAGAAATTTTCATTTAATCCTTATATTAGATGGATTAGTATAGCAATAGGAATTCTCAGTGGCGGGATACTATTTTCTATATACTCATCTCTAGTATTCATAGTACCTGGTATAATGTACTTTTTCATCACCTTTATCATTCTTGTTGGATTATATTTCAGTCCTCTTACTGATAATGCAGCAATAATTAATGAAGAAAGAATAACTGGAGAATGGTAAATATCAGCTAATAAAAGAATAAATGGAGTTATGCTTTACAAATCAAAGATTAAATCAAAAAATATTTTCTGTTCAACAACTACTAGGTAACTAATGGTAAGATTTGCAAGGTTTTCGTTCCTCAGTTATTCACAGTAGATGAAGTATAGCTTTTATCATCGAAATCATCATCATAATCAGTATAAAAAAGCGATAAATTAATTCTTCTTCAGATTCTGGAAATCATTAATTATTGAAGACTAATTAAATTCTAATCTGATTAAAAGTGATGGTTATCTCTATTCAGAGACCATCTCTGGTAGATGTGTTTGTATGAGATAATCTTTTTCCAGATTAAATGGTAAATAAGCCAAATTTGGCAGTCCTTTTTCCTTCGCAAGGTTACTTATCTCTGGTATGAACATCGAGTATTGATCATAGTGTTTTGGTTCTGCTAATCTAGTCATATCAACAGGTATACTCTTATTTGATAAAGCCCCATCTAAGTAAGCTAAGTAAATTTCAATCTCAGATTGTAGAGTGTTTGGAAAGGAAAGACGAACTTCATCGAATTTCTCTTGTGTTGTCTGTAAAAATTGTACCTTGTTTATTTGTCCAATAAGCATATTTAACATATAACCCAAAATAGCAAATGAAATTGAATTTCTTGTTTCATATAAAGAATATTTTGCAAGCAAAATCAGATTTTTTGAATACTCTTGTAATTTAGTTTCATCTCCTTTTTTCAACGCTAGTGTGGTTTTTAACACATTATAAAATCCATTTAAATTCGGATATCGCTCTAGTTTGTCTTCTTCAAAGAATACTGCATATTCATTTTCTACCTTTTCGATGAAGGTAAAATTGGCTTTTTTCATCGCATAGACCCCCGCATAAAAAAGAATAACTTCTAACAGCATATTCATACCATCTGCCAATTGGCTTTTTTCAAATTCAGGTGAAGCCATATAGGGTTTATATCTCTCTAACTCACCAAAGAAAGCAGGTAAAACAATTTCTCTAAGTAAATGTAATTCAGAATCACTATCTTCATAGATAATTCTATAAAGGGCATAATTGCCTTTAACTAACATTTTAGTCAAACCCAGTTGGTGAATCGTTTCTTTAATAAGTTCATTATTTAACGGATCTTCATTTAGCCCAAATGCACCATTGCGGACGTGTTGTTTGAAATCATTGACATAATATTCACCTTTTTCGAGTAATCTATCTAAAGTCTCAAAAAATGTTTTAGCATTTGAGAAATTCAATATTTCTCCTGTTTGGGGTATATTTATAGAATAATCAAAAAAATATCTTTGCAAAGCAATAAGTGCGACAATAATTGTGTCAATGCTTGAAAATGTAGCGTAATAAGGGGAATAATTGGGTTTCCCCTCAAATTTCTGGTATTTTTTATCTAGCTCAATAGATTTAGGTATATTCCAATAAAAGTCAGTATATTTTAGAAAAAGTTCTGCAGCTCTACACGCTTGTTCTAGCCAGTTAATCAAATCATGTTTATGTACAAAATTCAAGCTTTCACACAATGTAAAAAAGAACCCGTAGGCAGAAGTCAAGTAGTTTAAAATTAATTTTTTACGCTTATAAAATTCAGGATGGTTCCAATCAGCAATGTATAGTGCATCAACATCAAGAATCTCTACTCCAATTAAAGTATGCGCAAGAGCTTGGGCCGTACCAGCAACTTGGAGAGAACCCCCCTTACCCCACATATTAGCATACATAGATGCAAAATTGAACCTAAACAATTCAAGTTCATACCACTCCATTAAATGATCTGTTTTATCTAAATTAGATGTAATTGCTGTTATTTTATCCAAAATCTTCTCAAAAAAGTTTGTCAGATCTTCAGCACTAAAAAGAGAAAGAACATCAGGCGGAATTTTACTCAGAGTGTGCTTTAATTGATCCATTTTCTGAGTAATGAGTATTCGAGCTCTGACTGGACTGTAATCGACCCAGTTCTTGTTATTTACAACGCCTCTAATCTCGTCCATTAACTCTAGTAAATCGTTCAAAATGTGTTTAGCAGTCATATACCTAAAGATAATTACAGAACTTCCTTCAATAACTTTTCTCAAAAAATTTTGATGTAAGATAAATCAATTATATATATATATAGTATCTAAGTTGAATCATGTACAAGTAATTTTTCAATCGGAAATCATACAAATTGTATTTTATGTCTTTTTTTGTATAAAAACGATACTCCGTCATCCTGTCTATAATTTTGTTATTTTCTTGTGGATTAAAAAACTAACTCGGGGATAGGTGACGTTTTCATTAGCGAGTTTTATTCCTTTTTATTAGTTTAGTACTTCCGAATTAAACTGGTAATATCCTCTTCCGACATACTTAAACGAAATTAAATCGGATTCATTTTTGATTTTGATGTTTTTTCAACTATTTCGGAAGTACTACATTTTTAGAAAATTTTATGTGTTTTTTTTCATTAAATTAAAGAAAAATATATTTTGATTACACTGCTTTTTCACTATTCTGAGAGAAACTGTACTAGTTCCTCTCGTAGTTTTGCTAAGCAACTCTCCTTTATATACATCATATGTCCAGCCTTATAATAGCTCATGCTAATATTTTTATTGAGGGATGGATCAAGCTGAAGGTGGTCAAAAGTATATTCTGTAGCAAAAAAAGGGGTAGCAAGATCATAATAACCATTAGCCACATGAACTTTTAAAAATGTATTTTGGCTCATAGCCTTTCTGAGTGATTCAGCTACATTGAGATCAGAGCTATATGCTGGTCCCTTGAATGTCCACTTCTCGTAGAGATCACTTAGAATCTCATAATTTAAGTCACACTCATAATTTAAGTCACTCCGGATATAATCGTTGAATGAAGCAGTATAAGGTCCTTGAATAATAGCATAACTTGGATCAAACTCAAAACTATCTCCAGCAGCATCTTTATCTATCCCTTTAAATCGACTATCTAACCGACCAACAGTACGGCGTTCATCACGGAGTAATTCTTTGCAGAAACGAAGATCAAGACGAAGGTTAGAATGCTTAACATACTGTAATGATAATCCTGTAAATTTGGCAATTTTATTAGCAATGTCTTCATATTCCTCTCCTTTTAGTTTGTCTCCCTTGAGAAGAGCACTAGCATAGCTATCATTGCAGAAATCCTTGACTTGATCAATTAGTTTTTCTACGTGTAATTCTTGTAATTCTGGATCAAGTTTGTTGTGGTACCAAGCTGTAGCAGATAATGTGGGTAAATAGAGCAAAGTGTTAAAGTCTCCTTGCCTAGTCTTAAAATCTAAAATGGAAGAAACCAAAAATATACCATTCATAAACATTCCATGACGCTCTTGTAAATGGGAAGATAAACCTGCAGCTCGGGTGGTTCCATAGCTTTCGCCAATTAAATACTTTGGTGAGCTCCATCTTTTGTTCCGGGTTATATATACGCGTATAAACTCCCCTATTGCTTTAATATCTTCTTTAACTTCATAAAATTGATCTGCTTTTTCTCCTGGGACAGCTCGACTATATCCTGTTCCAACAGGATCAATAAAGACCAGATCAGCTATATCGAGTATCGAATAATCGTTTGATATAAGATCAAAGGGAGGAGGTAAAGAACATTCGTTTTCATCTTCAACTAGAACACGTTTGGGTCCTAAAAAACCCATATGAAGCCATACAGAAGAGCTACCTGGTCCGCCATTAAAACTAATTAGCAATGGCCGTTTCTTAAGATTTTTTACATCTTTTTTCGAGTAACTGATATAAAATATCTCAGCTTTAGCTTTTGGTTTTTTCTCTTCTTCTTCATGTCTGAGAATGATCGTACCAGCTGTAGTAGTATATGAAATTTCTTTTCCTTGGATAATAACTGAATGTTCGGTCTGAACAAGTTTTTCTTGAGGTTCCTCCAACTCCTTTTCTGTGTTTTTTAGATTTTTATCTTTATCCTTATTTTCAGCATTTCTGGACATAATAAAGCCATGAACATAAGAATACAAAAACTTTGTTGAAAATTTGTTTCACTTAGTCCAAGTGATTAGTTCATTTAGAATGGAGTTGATAAAAATCGTTTCTATTGGCATTGCTGATGCTCTTTTTTTGATATTGTACTTTTTGATTATACTTTATCTCAATATTTTGTGTTAAGGACACTATATAATAAGAACGACATTCTAATAAGGGTAGTAGTTTTATAATCTTCTAGAAAAATAAGACATACGCCTTTATTTCCATTGGAAAACCGTGTGAACTAGGTTTAAAAAATTGTAAATAGAACCCATTAGGATTTTAAGAGACAGGATTAAAGCAGAAGATTTATGATTTATTAATACTTAAGATTTTTCTATATACAAATCAAAATCTTCAAAACATTTTTCTATAATAGGCATTATATCGCCCATTTTCAACAATTTGTCTCTTCTTTTGTTTTCCATTAAAGAAGAGACATTCTTTAAAAATTTCCTTAAGATTAAACGAGTTTCAAATGATAACCATATTTCTCATTCAAGTCATGTGCTTGTTTATAACTATCATAAGCCGATGTGAGGTTATCATTGTTTAATTCAATATATCCTAGTTCTCCATTAATAAAGATTTTATGAGAATCTAACAAATCATATTCATTAAGCAAGGAAAGGTAAATATTCTTTGATGCAGAAATATCTCCTTTTACTCGTAACACTTTTGCTTCTTTTAGTTTAAAGTTAGCTAAAAGACGAGAAGACATAAGTTCCTCTGTAATTGTTATACCTTTTCTTATCAATTTTTCTGCTTCATTTATTGAGTTTTCTAAGATCAACTTTTCAACTTGAACCGTATAAAGAGAACACAATAATCCTTCATTTTCATTGTTTTTTGCACGATTAATTGCGTCTTGAATCATTTTTTCTTTTTGTTCTGGGTTTGGAATCAGCGAGAATTCTTCAATAAGATCTTTTAATAATACATCAAAAATAAAAGGAAAACTTTGTGGAACTGTTTCATCTTCCTCTAGAACCCTAATCAAATTATTTAGTGCTTTATATTTTAATTCAGGACGCTTATCCGCAAAGGCTGTAAATTCGTTGAGAGCAACCATAAGAAAGTTTTCCCTTTCTTGTTCAAATAGACCTATCAACTTTTGTCTGACATCTTTTATTAACTGTTCAAATTTGTCCTTTAAATTTAACTCTCTATGTGCTAATAGAAAACAATACCACAAGGAAATATTTGTGAAATCACATAGAGCACTAAACGAGTTATGATAAAAAACAATTGTTTCATAATCACCAAGCCAAAAGAAAATAATACTACTAGTTAACAACAAGAGTTCATCGATTTTAGTAAAATTATCCCCTGTTTTGCTTATAAGATAATTTTCCAATTTATCACAGATAGTCGGGAGATCTGAATTAGAAGGAACTAGATTATTAAAAGATTCCTTGAATTGGGCTTCATATCCATCTATATAAAGCTCCAGTTCATCAAGAATAAAAAGAGGGAGGGTTGGGATATTCATCATATATCTACCAAATATTGTATATCCTAATATTCGTTGAATCTGTATGAACTACCACTGCCTAAAGGCAGATGGTTTCTTGTTTCAACGAAGTTGCCTCAAAATGAGGGCTTACCTCTTCTCCACAAGCGTAAGTTCCCGTAGTACCTACGGTACAATGTTCTAGTACACACAACGTACCGACTCTACATCGGAAGTCCTCAATACTCTTACTTAGGTCGATACATATACCCATTATCGTTGTTTAATGTGTAGCCCTATCTTCTACTTCCATCTTTTTCTTTTTGTTTCGTACCACTCTTGGTTTTCGAGATGGTACCAAGACACGTACACAAAGACAGCATACTTACAAAATGTTTGTATGCTAAAACGTGTATTGTTTTTTCTTCGTTTCATCCCCGCCCTCAAGGACGGGGTTTTCAAGAAGACGTTCACATAAATGGTTTTCTATCAAAAAAAAAGAATATCGTTATCAAGTAAATCGTTAAATCAGTATCTATTAAAATAAAATAATTACTTACAACACTTTAAATATTTTCTTTTCCACATGTAAGCTAGTGATTAAAATGAAAAAAATAGATTGGTTTGATGTTGATAAATTTATCACAGATTTAATGCAGGAGCAAAAAATCCCTGGATTAAGTCTAGCTGTAGTTAAAGATGGTGAAACAATTTATCTTAAAGGGTATGGCGCTAGAAATTTGAAATATAATATACCTTCGACACCTGATACGCTATATGGTATTGCTTCTTGTACTAAATCAATTACTTGTTTAGCTATCATGCAATTACAAGAAAAAGGCAAATTATCTGTTAATGATCCTATTAAAAAATATTTACCAGTAACCTTGGAGTTAGATGAAGAACCTATTACTATTCACCATTTGATGAGTCATTCATCGGGAATTCCAAATTTGGGTATGGCAACTCTAGTCTTTTGGAGACAGATACATGATAAAGAATGGTTTGTGCCTATCAGCAGTAAAACAGATTTTTACAACCACATAAACCAAGCACAATCAGAATTAGTTGATAAGCCTGGTAAAAAATATTTTTACTTCAATTCTGGGTTTACTATGCTTGGTGAGATAATTGAAAAAGTAAGTGGAGAAACTTTTGCTAAATATGTCGTAGATCATATATTGAAACCCTTGGAAATGACCCGTTCTACTTTTGTTAGAAGTATATTTAACGATGACGCTGACAGGATGACTGGTTATAAATTCGAAGAAGACAAACCTGTTCGGAGTAGTCTCCCTTTTAATTGGATGGTGTACGCAGCTGGAGGATTATTCACTTCAGTCAATGAATGGTCAAATTATATTAAAATGATAATCAATAAGGGTAGGTTCGGAGAAACAAGGATTATTAAAGAAGAGTCATTGGAAAAGATATTTACTGTGGCTATTCAAAAACCTTCAGGATACTATGGCAAGTTGGGATATGGCTATGGTTGGAATATTGAAGAAGATTTCTTAGGACATAAACTGTTCCATCATAGTGGAGGCTTAAGTGTGGGTAGTTCTTATATTGGTATATTACCAGAAAAAAATATTGGCGTTGTAACAGCAGCTAATTGTGGTGGTGGTCAAGGCAGCCTAATAACACAATTTATATTGGCAAAATTATTGGGAAGTGATCCTTATGAATCCTTACCTCTTTTACAGATTAAAGAGAAATTCAAAAAGTTAACTGGCAAGTATACAAGCTATAAAGAAATACATTCCCCAGAAATTATTCTCAAAGAGGGGTTATTATATCTTGAACATAAAGAATTTGAACAATTGGTTCCTCTTATACCAAAAACACATACTGTTGATACCTACGAGTTTTATGTTTACAGTATGGGCTTTCTAACACCAGTTTTATTTGAAGTCAAAAATGATGATAAAATAGACTTGTATATAGAAAGAAATTGTTATCACAAAAAATAACAGATAACTAAACTGATAGTTTCACTTTTTTCTTTCTTTTTTGACGTAGTTAATTTATTTGTCCTTTACCCTTTTTCTTACGTAATTAAACTGGATTTCAAAACTTCTCATTGTTGTATTGTTTAGTTGAAAATATCTATTATAAACGCAAGAGAAGTTTTATATAACCGAAATAAGCCCGAATAGTATGTTAGGTGAGTTGTTAGCTGTTTTATTTGTCTTTTGTTTTGTTTCGTCCAATGCTATGTTTAGAAAAGTAGAAACTAGACTTTCCCCCTCACAGATAAATGCATTTAGAACAACAATTGGGGGTATATCCTTTATTGTTTTCACGTTCATTATAGGTGTATTTGGACAGATATTTGAGATTCCTCTCTATATCTGGTTATTGCTATTTGTAAGCATTATTGCTGGACAAATATTTGGAGATACAACTTATTTCTATTCACAAGCCTTGTTAGGAACCACCAAAGCAATGGCTATCTCTATGACTTTTCCACTCTTTACTTTTCTTTTTACAATAATTATTCTCAATGAGTCGATTCCCATTATATTTTATATTGCAACTTTGCTAATACTAATTGGTGTTGCTCTCATCGCTATCACAAAAGAAAAACAGGTAGAAGAAGAATTCGCTGAAAAAGACCTCTCTCTTTCTCCCAAAATTGATGAAAAGAGTGTAAAACAATATATCAAACAAAATTCTGAAGAAGATCCTAGAAAATTAGTACTAATAGCGATTTCATTAGGGATTGTCTCTTCAATTTCTATGGCTATAGGCATAGTACTTACCGAATATAGTCTAAATTTAGTCTCAGAAACACTTTCTGGTCATGAAAATACAAGTCTAATTGCTAATGCCATACGTTTTCCTTTTGCTGCAATAATATTAGCAATTATGGCTTATTTTAAACCTACTAAAAGAATAAAAACATGGGAAAAAAAGACATGGCGATGGCTAATGTTAGCCTCTCTAGTTGGGACAACAATAGGTGCTTATGTGTATACGGAAGCAACCAGAGTAGCTGGAGCGGCTTTTGTATCGATCATAGGTGCTGCTAGCCCCATTTTTGCTATACCAATCTCTTGGGTTCTTAATAAAGAAAAAATAACTTTATTGGGTATACTAGGTGTTTTTCTAACAATTACTGGAGTGATACTGGTTATTATCCTCTAAACTCAAATAGAGATTATTTCATATCCTTCTTTTACCCATTGTTCTAAAGGAGTATGTCCCCATAGATCATCATGAATTGGTAGTCCTTGTCTTTTAGCTGATTCGAGTGTGTTCATTGCTTTTGAGCATACTTTACAAACAGAAAAAATTAAATCATTTTGTTTCATTGTTTCGAATTTGTCATTCTTATTTTTTTCATATGTTCCTACCAATGAACAGCCTTGAGATTCAAAAATTAATCCCACATCATACTTTTTTTCATGAAAGTCTAAGATATTCATCATAACATGTGTAAATATTCCTTTATTATCTGACCATACTACAAATACTAGTTTTTTCATTTGATCACTTAATAAAAAAATTATAAGGACTTTTTAAATCTATAGTAGATGTCTGTTATCCATTTTCTCTCAAATCAATAATGTCTTTTGCTCCAGGACCAGTACCAATCAACGCTACTTTTAATTTTGTTTCTTTCTCTATTTTTTCTATAAATTCTTCTGCTTCTCCTTTTAAATCATCAGCTGAATTTTTGTTTTTCATATCAGGATAAACTATATCAAGTTTTGTTACTGCCATTTGTGTTGCCCCATTTATTCGAATTGCTTTACGGGCTAAATCATAATTAAAAGGCGCTGCACGTCTTAATCTACCTGTGACTGTTCCATATTCTTCCCACCCTCGTTTTTTTATCTCTTCTTCTTCTAATTCTCCTGGTAAATTCCCCTCGCCTACTCTTGTGATAAAAGCTTTGAATACAATCGTAACATCGGTAACTTTTGTTGGTCCGACACCCAAATCTGAACAAATTCCTGCTGCTGAAACATCATGTGATGTAACAAAGGGATAAGTTCCATGATAAAGAGACAGAAACGTTGCTTGACTACCTTCTGCGATTACATGTTCTCCTTTTTCTAAGGCTGTATTAATCTCCTTACTAACATCAGTTATATATGAATTAAGTTTAGGTATATCCCGTGCTACTTTAAGCGTTCTTTTAGCTCTGTCCATGTTTGCTGGACCACATCCAGAACCAGTTGATCCTATTTTTTCACTTAAATAAGTATCTTTCTGATCCATTTCTACATGTTTTTGTTCTATTATTCCTGTTTGACTATCAATACCAAGACGATCATCGCATTCAGTTTTTTTTATTTCTTCTAAAAGAATTGAGGGATTAACAAGAACACCTGCACCAATAAGAAGACGGGACTTAGGATTAATAAAGCCCGATGGTATCATACGCAATTTATATACTTGGCCTTGAAAATGAATGGTATGTCCCGCATTGGGCCCCGTCCCCGCTCTAGCGACAATGGATGGATTATCTGTTAAAGCAAGATGTGAGACAATTTTACCTTTCCCTTCATCCCCCCAAAAGCCTCCACAAATTATGTTTAGGTTACTCATTATCAGTACTTTAACCCAATTATCTATAAATTTTTCATTACAACTTTGACTATTAAATGAAAGTAGTTACTATTTAATACGTTTTAATAATCAGTTGAAATGTGTTTTTCTGGTTAGTAATGGTCTTAAGATTATTTTTAAAGATAAAGAGAAACTTAAAAGTTGAACTAAAAACCTAAACACTAATAAATGTGATGCTCTGATATTATCCTATGAGTATCCGAGACAAAGTTAAAGTGTTGTTGTTGGGTGATTTCGCTACAGGAAAAACTACGCTTAAAAAGTGTTTTTTAGGTGAAGAAATTAGTGAAATATATTTGTCAACTATAGGGGTTGATATATCCACCTACACTTACGAAGATATTGATCATAAGATAATCTTTCAAATCTGGGATATAGGAGGGCAACCAGAGTATAAACTTATCCGCAAAAAGCAGTATGCTGGCACAGAAGGTGGACTTCTTGTATTTGATAAAAACCGTCCAGAAACATTTGAACATTTAGATGACTGGTTGAAAGAGTTGAATTCTGCTATAAATAAGGTCGTTCCTGTTATATTGGTCGGGAATAAAAACGATTTGTTAACTGATAGCGAAAATACGGCTATAGATAAGAAAGGAAAGGATTTTGTACACGAAAATAAAAATAAATATCAGTTCATCGAGTTGAAAGATTATATCTCTACTTCAGCTTTAAAAGGGTATAACGTTGAACAAGCATTTATCAAACTAGGACGAAATATTATTATCCAAAAAACTGAAGAGTTGGGGATTTAATCTTCTGTTTTCTTTTTATTGTGTTTATCTGTGTTTTAGAGTAGAAATCAAAGTTATATCCACAATAAGAATTAAGGATATAAACTAAAACAAAAGAATTAAAATAAGATTTATTCTTGAGAGATATAAGTAAGGATAGTTGATTTAACCATGATAGGACAGTATATTTTATCCCTTTTCCCATTATTAATATTTCTTGCCCTCTATATCGGCTTTTTTATTTGGGGGCGATATAAAAATAAGAAGGTAAAAGAGGAACTCTATGATGATGCTTTAACAGCACTTGATCCCTATTTGGATACACATCTGAGGAAAGATCCGAATGATCGTCAAATTGAAATAAGGTGTAAACTAAAGGAAGACTTTCTTGTTACATCTGCTTCTTTCTGGATAATATTGTTGGCCCGAAATTCATTTCCGACCATGCTTGTTGATAAATTGTTTTTCAGAAATAAAGACTCTTTTGGTCTGGCTGCGAATTTCCCTCATACTCCCCGAGTTGTATTTGAGGTTATCCCTTACAAATTTAAAAGTGCAATTAGACGAGATTTTGATTATCTAATAGAAATTGATGATATTAATACAAAGAGTAAATGGATTAATGATCACTATTTAATCAAGTCTAATCGTCCTCGTGTGATTAATCAACTATTGAAAAGTAAAATGTTTTTTAAAATGCTTAAAGATTATCATAATGTTATTCAGTGGATATCTGTAAGAACGGATGAGCCGCATTTTGAGTTTAAATTCAATCATACTGGAGAAACAACAGATATTCTTAAATTAACAAAATTCTGTATGTTAATCCTCAAATTCTTTGGTAAGGTGTGCCAAAAAACAAAAGATCTTGAAGTACCAATAATTCTTAAGAAAGAGAAGAAAGACACTAAAGAAGATAAGAAAAAGAAGGAAAGCAAAAGAAAAAAGAGAGAAAATAAAAAATAAATCAGAAAGTACTGTGTTTTTTCATTATTTCTTTTTCCTAATTTTTCTTCTGTGACAACAGTTAACTTTTTTTAGTTTCGATGTTATGTACATATATGCTCGTGGGAATTCTCACTATGAAGGGATGTGGTGATTTCAGAATTCCTATTTTATTGTGAGCACAAGGAGGCAATAAACATGAATCTAAACATGAGAAAAACCGATTCTTTAGCCCATGCAACAGGTTCTTTTTTGGACTCTCTCTATGATGTGCAAGATGATTGGAGTGAGTTAGCAGAAGACATTATTAGTTTGGGAACCAGTTTACGTGATCAATTAAATAGAACACTAGCTGAATCAGCAGATGATTCTCCTACTGAGAATAGCATCAAAAGTGACATTGTTTCAATCAGAGATGCATTACAAGAGATAGAAACAACAAATAAAGAGAAATATGACCTCTTTATAGAAATTGATGGTTTAGACTTTCCCCTTTCAACACCCCAAAAGCTGATGGATCTATGCAAAGAGGAAGAACGTAAACTTCAATTTATGGAGGATATTGTCAAGAATACAAGTAAAACAGCATTATCTAATGAACCAAGTCTTTTAGAAAATTCACTTAATTCATTAACTGACATATTAGAAGAATACAAAAAAATATATGATGAAATTGATGAAAAAATGGTGATATTAGAGGAAGAATTAGAAAAAGAGCATGAAAAAGCTCGAAAGAAATATATGAACATTGTGTAAGAAATTTCTTTTACCTTCCTTCTTTCTTTCTTTTTGCGATTATTTTAGTGACAACAATCTTTTATTAATATTATAATTACATTTATTTGTATGTTTGATGGTATAAAACGTTCATATTTTACAATTAAAGAAATTAGGGCATTAGAAGCCAATGCTTTTAGTTATGGTATTCCAATTATTGAACTCATGGAGAATGCAGGAAAAGCTGTTGCAGAAGAAATATCTGATTCTTTATTGAATAAAACTGCCCCGATTTTCTTTTTTTGTGGTTATGGAAATAATGGGGGAGATGGACTTGTAGCTTCACGATATCTAACCGAAAAAGGTTATATCTGTCACATGGTTTTAGTGGGTAATAAGAACCAATTTAACCATTTAGCAAGTCAAAAGAATTACGATAGGTTAAAAGAACTCTTACCCTTATCTCATTGGACAATAATCCGTAGTGTCGAAGACTTCACATCGTTTAAAGATCAAATTCCAGATAAGGCATTCATTGTTGATGCTTTATTAGGAATAGGAATAGAAGGTAAACTTCGGGAACCTATAAAGAGCATTGTCACATTTCTTAATCATTCTTCTGATCAAAAAATTTTAGCTGTAGATGTACCCTCTGGATATAATTCTGAAACCAAGAATCCTGTGTATGTAAAAACCCCGTTAAAAATTGTATGCCTTGGTAAAAACAAAATCAATTCCGCGGACTTCCCAAATTCTAAAATAGTGATTAAAAAGATAGGCATCCCTAAAGATGCAGAAGAGGTTATAGGTTTGGGAGATGTGAAATGGTTATTACCAAAAAGAGATCCAGAAAGTCATAAAAAACAAAATGGGGTTATTACAATTATTGGGGGATCTGAAAAATACATAGGTGCTCCTGCTCTTTCAGCTCTTGGGGCATTCAGAACAGGTGCTGATCTTGTTTTTTTGGTTGTTCCTAAAGATATAAGGCTAATTGTGAATAGTTTTATGCCCGATTTTATTACTATCCCAGGTACAGAGAATGAACTCTGTAAAAAGGATGGTATAGATGTATTTAATGATGAAAGACTCCAAGATTCAACACTTGTTGTTGGACCAGGTATGGAAAATACAGAAAAAACACGAGAACTACTTGAATATTTACTTTCGAGAAAAATTAGAAGGAATATAGTCATTGATGCTGGAGCTTTATCTTCTTTAACGGAAACACAACTTGAATTACTTAAAAATCACAACACAGTTTTAACACCTCATAAAGGAGAATTGTTTAATGTCTTTGCTACTAAACTAGATATTTCATTATCTGAACAAAAGCGCAAATTGGGTGAATTAGCTAAAAAATGGCAAACAACAATTTTATTGAAAGGACATATTGATATTATTGCCAATAAACACTTTGTGAGAATTAATCGGACAGGACATCCTGGTATGACTGTTGGAGGAACTGGCGATATTTTAACAGGAATTGTAGCTTCAATCCTTGCAATTACTAATTCTCCTTTTACATCAGCTTGTCTGGGTGCATATATTTCGGGTAAAGCGGGAGAAGAGATAGCTCAGAAATATGGTGATGGCTTAATGAGTTCAGATATTTCTAAGTGCATTCATTCTGTAATTAAACATGCACGTGAATTTTCTCCAAAAGAACTATAAGTTCTCTATTTTCAATGTTTGTTTGTTTCTCTCTTTATATTTCTATTTGTCAAAGAACGATTAATTAAAAATAGGAGACACTAATAGTAAATTATGCCCTTATATCCAGCTTCTGATATTAAAGGTAAAGTTTTAGATGTGCAATATTACATATCCCAATGTGCAACACTTGCCCATAACTTGTTATATTGTGCTGAACCAAAACCAGGTGCTGCTTCATTTAACTATGAATTTGGAGATACAAAAACACCAGCATTTTTCGCTGCTGCTGGGTCTTTATACGCACCTATTTTTGAATTAACAAAAAGAGGAATATTGGTTGCTCAAAATCATTTGTGGTTTGATGATGCAGAATTAGGATATTTTATTCTAAAAGGGCTTGATGCTTCAAAAAGATGGTATAATGGCAATGGTAATACAATATTAGGAACAATAATAATGTTTGCCCCTCTATCTCTAAGTGTTGGGAATTATTATGCAACTGAAGGTATGAAAACATCTACTCCGTTAAATTTCAAAATAATTACAGAAATACATGAACAGTTTCTTAAATACTCAACCACAGAAGACTGTATTTTATTAACACGGGCAATAAATAATCATATATCAGACGATATTCTGCCCTCAGATAAACCAGAAGATAACTTTGAATCTTTTTTAGAAATCCATAAGCATGAAAAAATAAATCTATATGATTATACGAAATTCTACGAACAACGTGATATGATTTTTTATGAACTTTCGCATAAATATACAATCACTATGAATAGTGGATATAGATATTTAACTGAGATCCTAGAAAAAGAACAGGATTTTCAAAAAGCTATTTCTTATACATTTATCAAATTGTTATCAGATAAAAAGGATACTCATGTAGCTAAAAGATTTGGTAATGAAGTTGCAACCCATATTTACAGTAGGGCAAAGGAAATAGACAGAGCAGGAAATATTTTCACTCAAGAAGGACAAAATCTGATAGGGGAATTAGATTATTATATGAGAAATGCTAAAAACCGTATTATTAATGCGGCTTCCGTTGCAGATATAACGGCCACAGCAATTTTTCTTGCATTGTTAGACGGAAAAAGACCTAAGTAAGCTCGGTATCAAATAGTTTTTTCAATTTTTGAAATATCTCCGATGCATTCGTCTCATCTTTAAAATCTAAAAATGCCATCCTATTTGATAACTTTATTATAACATTAGTACATTTGCTTGATGATAAAAATTGTAGCAAAAGATGAGAATTGAATAAGTAATCCAGTCCTTCGTCAGCACTTTTAAATAAATCATAAAGAATTTTATGATTAACTGCTAATCCACCATTCAAATTCCTTGAAAGTACTCTTGAGCCATATATTTCGGTTTTATCTTGTTCAAATGTATTTGAGAGTAATTCAATTGTTTCATCATATGTTAAAATCTTAAATTTTTTTATTATAGTATAGTCAAAAGAATCAATTTCCATATCAACAGCTATGATTGCATTGGGTAAAACTATGGTCTGGACGATATTCCCGTTTTGAGTCAAATGATACGAAGAACCTCTATATTCACCACATATTTTTCCAAAAATCTTTTGCAAATTTTTTCCTAATACAGCATAAATACTAAAACTATCAATATTGTAGTTTGGAGCTTCTGCAAGAACTATTAATGGCTTATAATCTTTTGAATACAGTCCCCATGCATTGATATTCATTTTTTGCATGGTGTCCAGTAAGACATTAGTTATTGATACCCCACAATCTTCCATTATTTGTTTACAAATTGGCTCGAATTTTCTAAATGGACTAATATCCCCAGAAAAAGTTTTAATCTCTGATTTATATAGATTTAGAAATTTACTCGCAATGAGGTTTATCACGTAATCAGCATAATCATCAGGCATACGTTCCGAAATTTGGAATATAAAAACGACTTCGTCAATTCCTTTTAAAATATAACTGGAATCTTGGAACATTATCCTCGTTAGTTTATCTTTTTCTGTTTCTGTAGCAAATTGTTTGATGGCTGTAAACCATCCACTAACGATCATACCATCTCCACGTTCCTTAGCATCATAATCGAAAAGTGGTAACCCTGAATCCATAATTATTAAAATTCGTCTAATGATCATTTGTTACATCTCATCTAAATTCACTCTTTTGATGGCTAATTCCACATTCTCTTTAGAAACCATCTCAGCAACATGTTTCTGATCCTCGATTAGTTTTAGGATTAACGATACTAACTTTTCTTTAGTTTCAAATACGACTGGTTGTTTATAAAAATTATATTTAAAATGAAAAAGAGACAATAAAAAGTAGCGGGCACAACCATGGTTCAAGGCAATATAGAAGTTTGAATTGCCTATTCTCACTTTGTTGATTTCTCCTATTGTAAAATCCTCTCTTTTTGAAGCAATTCTTAGCAAATAATTTAGAAATAGGTAGTTCGATTCAGAAAAAATTTCTTTAGAACTTGATATAATAAATCTCCCTCTTCGTTTATTACCCATCACTAAAACAGGTTCATCGTCCATTAAAGCAATAGGAATATATTCTTTAATTCCATGTTCCTTCATGAACGCCTCATCTTCATTATATCTTATTATATGGGCTCGATGGATTTTTAAATCAAAAATGAATAATCGAATGTTAAGTGGAATAGACGGTAATCCATAGACAAAATTAGATTCAAATGATATCCCTAATTCTTCAATAAAGCGGTTGAACCATCGTCCTAAGCCGAACCATGATTGAGGCGAGGGTAAAGTAAGAATAAGAGTACCACCGACATCAATGTAATCTATAAGATTGATATAATTATCATAGGTCATTTTCTTATTTGGCATAGTTAGAAAGAGAATATGAGACCGTTCTAAAGTATCCCTATCTAAAGCATCTCCCACCAATCGATTTTTTATAATTTCACATTTTACATTGGCAAGTGCAGGATCAATTAATTTGATAATTTTTTTAGCTTTAAAGTCACCGCAGAGAGATTTATCTATTGAACAATGTCTCATTGTTATGTGACTAGTTTAAAGGCA
Source organism: uncultured archaeon (assembly GCA_964534625.1). Lineage (GTDB taxonomy): Archaea > Asgardarchaeota > Heimdallarchaeia > Heimdallarchaeales > Heimdallarchaeaceae > CAZHRF01. Next base: position 27,308 of record CAZHRF010000033.1, read on the forward strand.
TTATAAACATTTTCGAGAAATATCTTATTCATCAAGATATTTTCTTATATCCCTTCTTGCCTTTCTTGCTAATTGATTGTCTGGATTGTATTTCAATGATCTTGTTGCCTGTTCGTAAGCTTTTTTATAATTTTCTTGAGCTTTATAACTTAAGGCTCTTAAAAAATATGCCTTTGCTATTAAATGTGGAACCTTGAGCTCTTTTTGTTCTGTTTCTTCTAGAATAACTTTAGTTAAATTTAGTACTTTCTCATAATTGCGCTTTTCTAGTTCCATAACAGATAATTTATTTAAGATGGTTATATGTCTAGGTTCAACTTCCAAGTAATTTAGCAATAAAGAATATGCTTTATCAGTTAAACCACATAACTTGTAATATTCAACAGCACTTAAAATCATGTCTGAATCATCAAAAATGTTACTTGTGTAGGTCTGCTTATAAAAATAGAATGTGAGCCCACCCCCTCCAATTAAAGGGATGATCTGCAGTATTAATACAACAAAAGAACCTGAAACTCTAATTGTCATTCCTACTGCCAAAAACATTCCCAAAACAATCAAGCTAGTAATAACTAACCAAGCCAAAAATTTTTCACCATATAATAATGTATTACGTGTGGTTCTTAGTTCTTCTTCATCCTCTTCTTCAACTTTGGGAATAAGTAATAGCTCATCATTTACGGATAGATGACCCAAGAATTCTAACAAAATAAGGAAAAATAAAAAGAAAGCATTATACATGGGGATAAAACGATATATAAGTCCGTCAGTTTGTCCCACAGTACTATTGTCAAGATATCCGAAGACATACAAGAAATTCATAAAGATGATTGATAGGAGATTATAAAACTTTGCAATTTTTATGATGCCTAAGTACTTAAATCGCATTTCTTGAATTTGCCAAGGTAGAGGTCGTCTTCTGAACCGTGTTATACCATAGCCAGCCAATACAAAAAATAATACTGGAAAGATAAAACTTGCTTGACTTAGATCAAAAAAAGCTGTTACAGTCACCATTAAACCTAAGATAAGTGTTCCAAGATCTTCATCTGAAACTGTCATTCTAATGTCTTCATCTGAAACTGTCATCCTAATGTCTTCGGCATATATATCTTTATTGCTGGACTTCATTAGATTTAAACCAAATATAGTATAATTTAAATATCTATAAGTGTGGCGTTTCTTATTTTTTTGATATTAAAAGATTAAGATAGAGAAAACATTTATTGACCTCTGGAAATTAACAACGAAATATTTAATTTTGTAACGGGAATCATTTACATAAGATGAAGGATACACAATCAGAATTGACCATTCAGCTTAAAGAACAAGTAGAAAAAACACTTGCTATCAAGGAAGAACAGATAATCAGTTTAATAGATATAAAGCACCTTGATAGGTCAAGATGTTTCTATGAAGGATGTGAAGAAAAACCCTATTATACAATAGGGGCGCTATTACCCAGCATTTGGTTTGATAGAACAGAAAAACCTCGACTTATACCTGTTACGTATGTTGCATGTGTAAAACATCGTTTTGATATTATTGAAAATCTACCTAAAGAAACGGTTTCAGTAATAGTTCGTGATATTTCAAAAGAAGCTTATGAATTACTGTCTGAGATGCTTAAACAAGCGCTATCAAAAAAAGGACAAGATTATGCGGTTTATATATCTAGATAATTTAATTAAGTGTTCTTTAATTATCTTTTGGTTTTTCAATCTTACTGGAAAATTCTTTTGCTTGTTTGCGAAGATCTCGCTCATTTAATACATTGGCCAATCTTTGAATTGCCTGTAAGTAATGAATAACTTTGTCTAAATAAGAATACACATCGCCAGGATATAACTGTACATCTAAAGTTTTGCGTATCTCAGTACAAATTTTAGAGGGTGAGTATCCTTTTAACCTCAGTTTGATAATTTTTGATGAAAATTCAATCTCTCCACATTTACAAAATGGTTTATCTTTACAATTGCAAATAAATAATTCCTGTGTCCATGTTGAAAATGTGTCTAATATACGCTTTGTCGGTCTTCTCTCTCCCCATCCTGTTCCCAGATATAGATCTAATACTGTTCCCGAAAAAAGATTGGTAGAAACATGTGTTTTCAGCACTCTTTCAACTTCTGCTTGTAAACGAGAAGACAAGTGAGCTGATCCATACGATTCCATTTTAGCAGCAAGGCGTATTGCAAAATTTTTATCAAATCCTTTTCTCTTTTGTCTTTTGATATCTTGTACAATTCTTAGCGAATAAGCAGGAGCCAAAAATGAAACTGATGTAGCTTTTCCAAGCTTGGTTGGATAAATGATTTTGTTTTCAACATAAATCATCTGCATTTTTTTTAAATCTCTCATTATGTCACTCAAAGGTCTTGATCTGCCTAATAGATGAACAAATATCTCCTTATCCCGTTTTATACTGACACTACCAAAAGCAACTATTATAGCAAGTACTTCTTCTTGTTCCATTACGTTGTCAAGTTCAGGTTCAACATCTTCAACTGGTTTTGTCAACAATTGAAAAGCTACTTGGTCTTCTGTTAAATCTTGTCCAGCGTAGATTTTTCTGCCCGTTTCGACTAATAAATATACTTTCCCTTTTTCATGAAACCCATATCTTCCCGCACGACCTAACATTTGATGAAACTCAGCTACAGTCAACCAGTTTGCCCCCATAGCTAAATTTTCAAAAATTACTTGGGATGCAGGGAAATCAACTCCAGCTCCTAAAGCAATAGTTGTTACAACAGTTGAGTAAACACCCTTTTCAAATCCATCTTCAATCTTTTTTCTTTGGTAAAATGTCAAACCCGCGTGATAATATGCTGAACCTACCCCTTTACTCTGTAAAATTCCCGATATGCTTTCGCATTTGCGTCTAGAGTTAGTAAAAACTAATGTTTGTCCTATATAACCCATTTTTGATTTTTGTTTTTCGGCTCTTTTACATAATGTTTCTAGATGATCTAATCGTTCACCTTCATTTTCGGTCATAATTACATGTCTTTCTAAGGGAATGGGTCGATCTAAATATTTTACACACTTAGCTTCAAGATCTTTAGCTAAAGCGTTTGGATTACCAATTGTTGCTGAAAGGTACAAATACTGACTTTTAGGATAGAACGCTTTTAAGCGAGTTAAAAGACCATTTAGTCGAAATCCTCGTCCTTCCGAGATTATCATTTGGATTTCATCGATTACTATTGTACCTATTTTTCCTAATTGAGGGGCTAAACCTTGTCTTAGAATAAAATCTAAAGCCTCGTATGTAGCAACAATAATATCAGCTTCTTTAAAATTACCATCAATTATAGGGGAAAATTCGCCTTCTACATTGATCTTTGACATCCCTACCCTAACTACAGTCCTTAACCCCAATTTATTATACCTTCGTTTAAAATGTTCATGCTTCTGATTTGTTAAAGCTACATAGGGAGAAAGATAAATCATTTTTTTCCCGCGAAATGCATTCTTAATACCTGCAAGTTCTCCAATTAATGTTTTTCCTGAAGAAGTTCCCGCTACCACTAATAAATGCTCATTATTAAGCAAACCAGCATCGAGTGATTTTTGTTGAATTGGGAGCAAGTATTTTATGCCTTCTTTATATAATAGTTCACGATATTTTTTTGGTAATTTTTTTATGTCTGTGATCTTGGAAGTTTTTTCAGGCTTTTTTGCCTCAATCACATCAAATAATGTTGAATCAGGATTATCAAGGGGATTTTCAAGGTTACCTAATAATATAGTTTCCATAATATCATCTAACTCTCCCTTTCTTTGAGATTGTTCTTGATAAAATCTTGTTAAACCTGAAGATACCACTAATTTACTCCTTTGTAACTCTTGTTTGATTTCTCTTCGAGAACATGTTGGACATATGCTTTTTCCTTTATATTCTACTGGTTTTTTTTCTTCTAGTTCTGTCCATTTGTTACGATTCATTAAACAATACCAACAAAGATTGACTAATTTAGGATTGGATATATGAAATGTCTCGCAGTATTCTAAAAAATCATTACTGTTCCAAGGTTTGTCTGAGGGGAGTACGAACACATATTCTCCTTCTTTCAAATCATCAGTTGCTTGACCTGGTCGAAGATAAAGATTTGTTTTCTTTCCTATTTTTAGGTATTTACGGACTCGTAACCTACGTCGTTCATAGATAAAAAACAGGCGTGCTCGCGCTATTTGTTGTTTAGTGTTTTTTTTACGTACTAAAAAATACATTATATCTGTCGACAGTTTCTCTTTGTTCCAATTAAATAGCACAGCAATATAGGGTCTTGGTAATCTCATCGCAAATCACAAAAAATTAAGTTAAATCAAGTTATTATTGTGTTCATTTCAAATATCAATTAAGATTGTTACCACATTTTGTACAAAACTTAGCTTGGCTTCTATTTTGGTGACCACAATTATTACATTCTTTCACCATTTTTTCTCCGCAAAACTTACAAAATTTGGCTTGTTTCCGTATTTCCAATCCACAATTGGGACAATTTATCATTGATTCGGAGGAGGTAGTAATTGGCTTTTCATCTCCTTTTATGGGAATATATGGTTTTTCATCCTGTTTAGACAAAGAAGAAGAAGAATATTGAGTTTGTGATTGTCCTTGTAAAGTTGGTTGGGGAGAGGGATAACTTGATCCTTCAGTTGATATGGTCATTAATTTTTCTTTTAAAGAAGGATCTATAGACACTAGATAATTATAGATGTTGGTGTCTTCTGGTATATTGATCTCTTTTTTTTGCTGATAAAGTATAGACAATGTGAGAAAATCGTGAAGATCTTCTTGATTAGTTCCACAGTTGGAACAAATAGACTCTCCTTTGACAATCTCATTGAAACAAGCATAACATTTCATAAGCGTCTCACTCTGTTTTAGATATTATTCTTTGTGTTAGAGAGTGTTCATCCTCTTATAAAACTAACCTTTCAACAGACAAAAAACCCAAAACAAACATTCTTTAATAGCTTCTATCTAATGCACCTTTTGACTGAAACGAAACCTTTTAATCAAACAGAAGCAGCTATCGTGTAGTGATAAAAATGGCAAAGAAAAAAAAATTAAAATGTAAGCATTGCGGAGAAGAATGGCTACCTGCTGATGTTCCAACTAAAAAAGAATGGAATTTGATTAGCCCAATGCCAGATAAAGATGGAAATGTGACGATCACAAGAATGGCGACATGGGATTGCCCTAACTGTGGTAAAAATAAAACCGGGGCTATGGGAAAAACTAAGGGTGAATTCAAAGAGGAAGAGACACCTAAATATAAACTTGAAACTGCTTTAGAATCAGGAAAAAAAGTAGATCTAGCCGCTTTGTCTGAAGAAACAGGCTATGGGTTGGAAAATCTGAAAAAAATTATCCCTGCTTATCAGAAAAAAAAGAATATTAAGGGGAAGATAGACGGGGATTTCTTTATCCCAGAATAATCTTACACTTTAATTTGTATATCATAAAATAATTCAAGTAGGATTATTTTTTTATTACTTTTAATTTTATAGAACTTTCGCGAGTTATGTTAGAGATTTTTTAGAATGTGGTTTATGCCTTTTTCCACACCTTGTAACACCATGTAACCTTTTACGCTTTCTCTTGTAGTGATCTCTCCAGCTACATTTGTCTGCATTATCTTCTTTACTTCATTTGTCTCTCTGGTATGTCCTAAAGCCCAACATAATTTTGTATATGCAGCTGATGGCAACATATTTTCTCCCTCTATTACCCCTCTCGCTAACATATCTCTTCCTGTTTCATAGACTCTTAATTGTACATAACCAAAGAGTGGTTCAACCACCATCACGATAGGTATTTCTTCTTCTTGAGCTCTATCTAAAGCAGGATACATATTCGTTCCCACATGACCTAATCCTGTTCCTATTATAACAACTCCATGATAACCATTATCTATCATTGAATCAAGCATATTTGGTTGCATTCCGGGATAAAAATATAACATTCCTACTTTTTCATCTATTTTTGCATCTAAGTAAAAGTCATCTCTGGGTGCTCTCTTCTTTACATCCTTTTTAAACCACGTTATGCCTTCATCATTAATTTTTCCCAATGGGATATCACTTAGTGTTCTAAAAGTATCTCGTCTTGAGGAATGCATTTTTCTACATCTTGTAGCTCGATGAATTAAATTATAACTGTCACTTGTTGTTCCATGCATGCTTATAACTACTTCAGCAAAATTTGCATGTCCCGCTAGATTAGCTGCATATAAGATGTTTTTAGGTCCATCAGAGGATGGGCGATCTGAACTTCTTTGACTCCCTACAAGTACTACAGGAACAGGTAGATTTCTTAAGAAGTAAGAAAGTGCACATCCAGTTACACACATTGTATCTGTCCCATGACCTATTATTATTCCATCTGCTCCCGATTCTATCTCTTTTGCGATTTCTTGAGCTGTTTTGACCCAATATTTTGGTACAAAGTTTTCACTTAAAATTTCATAGATTGTTCTTGGCGTCAAATTGACTATGGAAGTTAATTCAGGTACAGCAGAGAACAATTCTTCGGGGGTAAAGGCAGGAAGAACAGCTCCTGTTCTATAATCCAATCGAGATGCAACAGTTCCACCTGTACCTAAAAGAGTGACTTTGGGTAAATTATCATCAAAATGGGTATCTAAAGGAGGCAGTTTATACTGTCCTTTTTGGTAGCCAATTTCTTTAATTTCGGTATTATCATCAATCATAACCCCAAGGTTATAACCTGTATCAACTTTTAATGTAATATAATTGTCATCAGTATGTTGACTTCTTGGAAGCAAAAGTCCTTCATAATGAGCATTTTCTTTTTTAACAACAACCTTACTCCAAGATTTTATCCCTTCTTTCATTAATCTCTCGCGCAACTTCCCCCTATATCCTTCTGGTTCGTTTTCTGCCATTTTATTTAACCTCCAATAGATTTCTTGCTTGAGTAGCAATTTTTTCTCCACTCACTGTAAAATTAATCTGTTGAATAACTGTTCCGGTTATTCTCCGTATAGCCCAATCTTGGTATGTGGGATTACCTTTTAGTTTATCAGCATCAACAACCTCATTTATTACTTGCTTAATTATTTCCTTTAGTTCTTCTGGTTTTATTGGCTCAAAACCTATCTCTTCTTTTATTTGGCTGAATGATTGATTAGGATCTTTTAGCAGATGTGGAAGAACAAGATGAATTTGATCTTTAGTGATTTTTTGTGTCTTTATCCCTTCATATAACTTATCAGTAATAGTATCAGTAATAGTAATCCCTTCGCGAGATTTTTCTCTAGGTAACTCAACTAATAATCTATATGCCAAAAATGGATTTATATTCTTACCATACTCAAAGAACTTCTCTACTTCTTCAGTTCTTACTAATAATTCAATTTGATCTGGGTTCAACCCATATGATTCGAGTTTAGACAATATTTTCCATGGACTTATTGATACTTCTTTTTTCCATTTTTTAATATCACTTAATGGGATAACAATAGGTGGTGTATCAGTATCTGGATAAATTCTTTCTTTTCCGTGAATGGTTCTTAGATACTCTGTGTTACCATTGAGGAGAAAACGCCTTGTCTCTTGAGGAACACCATCTAAAGCTTGTTTTACCCTCTCAACTATTTTTTTCATTGCATGCATGGCTCGTCTTTCTGGCCCTCTGACCAATACAATACTATCATTTTCTTGTGGTTTTATGATAGAACAAATAGTTTCGTACAATTTTGAAGTAATTGCAAGTCTAAATGGGCGATCTGAACGTTGCCTTACCGCATTGGGATCAAGCTCATCACTATGAAAGTGATCTTCAACTTTAATACCTGTAATTAACATGCTTTTTTCAAATATTTCTTGACCAAAGTCTTTGTTAGGTTGAATTTCAAGTCCAAATAAACCCTTCATTTTAGGAAATATTGTTGCAAATACTTTTGTATCCTCTTCTGAATTAAATACATGAGAAATATCAACATATGTGTGTTCAAAATCTTCTTTTGTTATCTCTCTTTTTTCCATCTCTTCTTTAATGTCTAAAAGACTCTGCTGTCTTACAACTTCATGTCGACAAAGTGTGTCAAAAAGAGCAATATCTTGCACTCCCTTAATTTCAGCTCGATCCCCTCCCGCAATAGATATGTTGATGTCTTGACGAACAGATCCAAGTCCTCGGCGACCTATATGACTTAACCGAAGCACTAACCCTATTTTTTTGGTTAACTCAATAAATTCCGTTGGGGTATTAATATCTTTATGATCTGTAATAATCTCTGTTAAGGGTACTCCTAAGCGATCAAGATTATAATAAACTGTCCTATCTGATGTATCATCCCAATTTACACGCCTTGCTGCATCTTCCTCTATGTGTAAATTAGAGACACGGACTTCTTTATTACCAACAGGAACAAAGCCATCTCTTGCAATAATGAAAGTTCTTTGAAATCCTGTCGTGATTGATCCATCTAGATACTGTTTTCTGTTTACAACAATTTCTTCTGCTAAAGCTGAACAGCCAAAATAAAAAGCAAGAAGAAAGCCTTTTTTGACTGTTTCCATATCTGGATAAAAAGGAGGTGTTTCGTCAAATTCATATGTACATGTGTTTCTTTCACATGCATTGTAAATAACTTTGTAACCTTTTTCAAATTCTACGAGCATACCAGGATCAAAATCACCCATCTCTCCTAATACTGGTCTAAAATACCTGAAGAAGTGATAATCAGCATTATTAGGATCTTCTTCTAAAATAGGTGGACAATTACAAAACAATTTTCTTTTTGATCGGAGTTGATGATGAACTTCAATTCCAGCATGAAAACCTAATTCTTTAAAATCATCATCGGTTAATTCATAAGGGTCTAGCATGGTCGTCGAACATCAATTGGTATCAGTTAAAAAGTTTCTGAAACAAATTAAGATTGATAAGGTTAAGGGAGATAATTTTTAACATGAGTTCTTTTGGGTACGTGACCCCACGGTTACCCGCAAGTATATCACCTCACCCAACTGGACACGTGACAAAAGGA
>CAZHRF010000034.1:0-35423 GCA_964534625.1 uncultured archaeon
AAAAAAAACAGATATAACATTTTTTGATAATAAGGTGTACGTAATTTAGTACATATGTTCCCAATTAATATTCTCATAATATTTTATAAATATTTTGTTATAAAACTAAAAATATTATTTTTTATTATAAACTATTCCAATAGAAATAATGGGGTCTCTAGCATATTTTGTTGTTCATCGAGAAAGATCAGTTGTGTATAAAAATGTAGAAAGTAACGAATTTCATCTATCATTTATTTAAAATATACGTTGTTGATTATCACGTTTTTAAATGAAATCCTGTTTAGCTCCTGTTTACTGTGTCTGCTATATATGTATAAAACCTAAAGATATGTGTAGGTAGTCTGGGCTATTTTTGTAACTAGCATCATTTTTACATTATCTTACCACAAAAAAAATAATTATGTGGTAAGATGGTATTTTTTCCTAAATTGCGTTTTTAATTATGTAACAAAATAAAACGTTCGCATCAATTATTTTTTAAGAAAACCCCTATAATATATCATGTATTTTAAACTGATAGAAAGAGTATACATACTGATACAGGAACCATAAAAACATTAAGTAAAATAAAAAATACTGGAGTTTTTATAGGTAAGAAGTGTATTAGTATAGGTCATTATTTAGTATAAACTGGAAAAAAATGAAGGATCAAGGTGTTAATGCAGATATATAATCAAAAATTGAATTCCAATAAAACCCAAAATACACTTACTAACAAGGCTGTAGAAATAACCGGATTTAATTGGAACTGGATATCATTAAAAAAGATATTTATCTATAAAATGAATAATAAAAGTAGTAGATTTGTTTATAAAATGGGACAAAAATGTGTAATAAATGATATACAACAATACAGAGTTTCATTGATTTGTGATTTATCTACGTATATTATAGGTAATTAATATGAGTAACAGTAAGTTAATTCCTGAAAGACCTGTAAAATACTTTAAAGGAAAAATCAGTTTTTTCAGAATTTATAACTGGGGTATCATAGGAACATTAGAAGCAGAAAAAAAGAATGTTCGATTTAAAATTATTAATACTGAAAAACTTGAAAAATATATGATGATAGGTTTAGACTTGGTTATACGAGATGGGTATTGTATAATTAAAGAAGGGAATTTGATCGTTATGGACGGAAAATATGGAAAAGCCGAATTAAAGATAGATTATAACTATTTTAGCTATTCACAAGAAAAGATAATTGAAACAGGATACATTTCCGATCTAAAGAAAAAAGAAAATAAAACAGTATTAATCTTCAAAAGTTTTAACCCCGTACAACAAGAAAATAGATATTTTGAAATATTTGATCAAAATCTAGTTAATTATACTAAACCTCGAGATATTATTAGAATAACCTATTCAAAAGTGGGTACTGAAAAAGTTCAAAAAATTGAAAAATTTCCATCGCAACATTTTTTGTATCAGTTATTAATAATTAATCAAGGCGAAACGTCTAATACAAATAAAATACAACTTCTATTTCATCAAAAAAATGTAATACTTGAAACTTGGTATGAAAAGTTTAAACATTTAATAATAACTTATGGATGCAAAATTTCTGAAATAGAACTGATTAAGCTAAAAGATATATTGTATAATAAATTTTATTGGGATCCGTGTTGTTTGGAATTTTACTTACTTTTTGAAGACGATAAAGTGGATAATTACTTTATGAATATGTATCAATATGTCAAAGAACAATTTATGGAAGGAAATTTCAAAAATATACCCATTAGTGATTTGTTATTAACTATAAAATATAATTATCCTAAGATTAAAAAAATATAAGTAAATCTTTTTTAAAACTATAAACAGATAAATATAGTTCATAAAAACAAAAAGAGATTAAGATAACATTAAGATTAAAAGGCATTAAAATATTATCTCTGTCTCATTGCAATTTCAATATGAACATCTTCTGGAACATGTATTCTCATTAATAACCTCATACTTTTTTCTTCTGCATCCATATCAATGATACGTTTATGAAGTTTCATTTCAAGATGGTCATAAGTTGCAGTTCCATTACCACAAGGAGATTTTCTTACTGGTATTACTATTCGCCTTGAAGGTAAAGGAATAGGTCCTTTTATCCTAACACCAGTCCTTTCTGCAATTTTTTGTATTTGGTCACATAATTTTTGTAATGAAGCGGGATTATTACCAATCAGCCTAATTCTAGCTCTTTGTAACATGAATACACCTTTTTGTAAAAGAAAAAGAAAAGGTTTTAAAAATCATTCGTTGTTGGTTCAAAAAACAATAATTGTAACTATTGTCTATCGAATAATTTTTCTAAACGATCCACTCTCTGTTCTAATAATTCGATACGCTCCATTATTTTATCAAATTTCTCAGAGAAATCATCAGAAGTACTAGTTTCAATTTTTTTAGCAGAAGAAGTTGCTTCAACCTCTTGAAGAAGAATTCTAGCTTGATTTGTGATATCTTTTGTAATCTGTTCAACAATAAAGTCGTTTAAATATAAACTTACTTCAGATAAAACAGTGTTAATATTATCGCGAATTCCACGTTCACTAAGATCTTTGACAACAGCTTGTGCTTCAACAATATTATCAAGTTTTATTTGAATTAACCATTGACCTTTAATACTGGCCAAGGCACAAATGTAACGTGTTCCAGGAATTTTAGTTTCATACATTTTTTATACCTCAATTAGTTAATATGAACCATTCATAATAGATTTTGTCATGTACACATATTCACTATAAATTTAAAACATTACCGGAAGAAAACTTATTTTTATAACGAGTGATTCTTAAGAAGAATCAATATTTGATTCGTTAGTATATACTTAAGGCATTTGGAATTAATGCTAACAATTATAGCTTGCGTAATATCTAACTTTATATATTGGATGTTGTAACTGTATATTACAGAATAAAGTGATTTTATATGGCTAAAGAAGTAACTATCAAACTACCTGATGGAACAGTAATTCAGATTCCATCTGGGGATACTGAAAGTTTGAAAACAGCTTTAGCTTTTGCAACCGGGAGAACATTGGACAACTTAAGTGAATCGACCACACAACCTGAACAAAAAATAACGTCTATGCGAGATCTTATTTCCGCTTCAAAAATTGAAAGAATATCTAGTATGATTAGAAATCATTATCCAAAGACCGACTGGTTTACATCAAATGAAGTGTGTGAATTGTATGAGATTGTATTTAAAGAAGGTATAAAAATGAGTACAGTAAGTACATATCTTGCAAGACTAGCAGATGAAGACTTATTAAATAGGAAAGGAAATATATCCCAGAGATTATATTCAGTAACGGATGATATAATTGAATTATATGCTAGTTTAAAAATATTTGAAATTCCATCTGAATTGCTTGGTTAATGTTTTTATTGAACTCAAGTTAGTATTTATTTCCACAACATTTTGTATATTTTTCTACCTAGGTTTTCGTGAATGATTGTTACAATGGGGCAATATTCAAAACATCTATGACAATGTGAGCATTTTTCTTTGTCTATAATTAGTTGATTTTCCTTTTTGTCTATTATTATTGCTTGAGTTGGGCAGCTTTCAACACATAAACCACAAGAAGTACATTCCATAGATCTAAATACTGTAATTAAGAATGTAATGAGAATATTAGTAATCCTTGATTGATCAACAGTAGTATTTATTTCTATTTTGAAAGTTCCAGATATATGAATAGTTATGATGTAATCATGTGTTTTAAATGTCAAGTGGTGATTGGTTAATTCCTGTATCTCTTGAATTTTTTCTATAATTGTAAGAGATGATTTAATTTTTGTTAAATCTAGTACTTTTGATAATTCTCCTGTTATAATTCTCTTTTCATTTTTTTCTTTTATAAACTGTAAAGATATCAAATCAAATTTTTTCTTAAGGAGTTTTTCTTTTTCTTCTTTTGATAAAGGTACAACATTCAAAATTTTTTTTGGAACATCTTTAAATCGCCATAATCCTTTTTCCCAATAAAAATTGGGAAAGTAGTTCTCTTTTCCCCATTCTTTTACTTTATTTTTTAATTTTATATAATATTTAGGATGATTGTTCTTTAACAACTCTAAATGAGCTATATCTGATGAAGGACATAACCAGCATCCTATTCTTTCATAACCTCTATCGTATAATTCTAAATAAGGCAAGTTTTTCCAGTATATATATAACCATATCATATAGGCGTTCCAATCTTGAATTGGTGATGCATTAATTTGTTCTGGAATATAAGGATTGGTCCAAATATCTTTTGATGCTCTTATATATGATTCATATCTTCGTTGTCCAACAAAACTCAAACACTTTCCTTCATCTGAATATAATTTAGTTATTATTTTTTTAATTGGAGCTAGTTTGGCTAATTTGCAACAATATCGATAATCTCTTCCTGGAGGACCAAATTTATCGAATGATCTCCAAAATATTTCTGGTGAGACTTTTTCCATTATCAACTGTTTTTCCATACCTAACTTATTTATAGATGTTTTTACATGTTTGACTGTTTCTGGAAACTCAAGACCTGTATCAACAAAAACAATTGGGAATTTGATGTTTGGAAAAGCTTGTTTCACTAAAAATAAAGTTACTAGGCTGTCTTTACCACCGCTATAGCTGACAAAAAAAGGTAAATCTATTTCAGAAACCGTGTTTCTAATGTAACTAATTGCTTTTGCTTCTAAATCCTCAAGTAAATCAACATTTGCTTTTATAATTTCATCCCAACTGTTTTTTGTATATTTAGGGGGAGTCTTCAATGTAACTGATTGATAATTTTTTGCATAAACACCTTTATTTTTTTTCTTTCTTATTATATCATCTTTTCGTGCAATTCCCCCTGCAATAACTTCTTTTTTTGTATTTAAAATAACTATATAATCTCCCTTTTTTATTGTTTCATCTGCATCTAATATACCTGGAATTAAAACATTAGCTCCCTCTTGGATTTTCTTTCCTCCTATTTTATCCACCTTTACCCATTTTCTTGAGATATTTTTGTTCTCTAACATCTTCAAGCCATATTCATTTAATTTGATTATCCATTTATCTTGTTTCAAATCATATCTTTTTGTTCCTATACTATTACCAAAATATATGATTTCATCCATTCTATCTTCTGATCCAACATTGTTAATTAGAATTATATCATCAAGAAAAATAAACTTTCTAACACCAAAATTATTGAAGACTAATTTTTGGATTTCTTTGATATCATAGGGAGTTGCGGGTCGAGCATCATATGGGGGAGTTATTCGCATTTTTTCTGTAAATTTACCACAAATAGGACATTTTGTAACTTTTATTAATGGGATTGAACAATCGTAGCAAAAGAAAAATAGATTGGGCCCTAACCAGGGTATTTTTCCACTAGGCATAGTTATACCTTTATATTCTTTTTATGTTTCCCTAAGTAATCTCATAAGAATTCGTGGTATTTGCTTGTAATGAGTTACCTCAGCATATTTTCCTCTTCCTAGTCTTGCAAGGTCCTTACATACACGTTTTCCCCACGCATGCTTTGAAGGCAAAGCAATCACGTGTAATTTTGGAAACCTTTTTAAGAAAGGTCGGGGATCTCCTCCTCTGTTAAATGCACCGTCAGTCACTAAGACGCCAAATTTATTTCTCTTCTTTATTTTTTCTATTTCAATTCCTCCGTATTTCAAAGCTTCACTAATATTAGTATATCCCGCACTGTCACTTTCTAAAATTCGATTTACAAGTTCTTCTGCTCTAATTTTTTCATTTATGTGTTTTATTATTCTTGCTTTTGTATTAAATAGTATAACACTAAAATTGTCTTTTGAAAGGTTATACGCTAAAATAGACACAGTTAATGCCGCTGTAGTGAAACGTTCCCCAAAAAGTGAACCTGATGTATCAAACATTAAAACCGCTGTTTTTAATCTATCTTTCCTTTCGATGCTAACTATATCTTCTTTTTTTAATGTTCTACTCCTATTTTGAAGATATCTCTCCAATGTCTCTTCAATGTCAAAGTCATCTAAACCCGGTTGATATTCTGTATGTTCTAATATTTCTCCTCTTAATCCTTGTCCCGTCATACCAAAAGCAGTTGATAAAATGACTTGTCTTGCTAATCGTCGAAATACTGGTTTTGTTTTTTCATCTAAAGCGGATCTTAGTAAGAAAAATAATTCTGGTGCTGCACTATCACCTTTAGATGCTCTTCGAGATAAAAGAGTATATCCCTCTTTTGAACTTAATACTTCTGCAACAGCAAATTTGTTTGAAAGTGCAAGTCCTTGTATAGCTGGCATATTATCTACATCAACAGCTAGTTCTGTTTGCTTCTTTATTTCATAATAGTTCATACCCTCGGAGAGGTTTGCATAAAATGAGGATTTCCTTTTTCCAGACACTATTTCAGCTTCAAGCAATTTGTCTTTATTCATCCGACCTCTGAACACATAAGGTTTTTTGAACTCTGAATCAAATTGCTCACCTCTCCAGTCTTCTAGAAAAAATCCGTATCTTCAAGCACCTTTGTAACAATTTCTTGAATAATATCTTCGACTTGATTTTCGACTCCATCTTCTAATTCTATTTTAGTTGCTAAAGCCATAATTGCACTATCAATCCACGATTGAATATCATTCACATCAAGGAACTGAATAATTGATGCTTGATCTATAGCACCTCGAATAGATGAACCTCTACGCAAATCGGGCCAATCTCTGGTAGCACGAACAATTTTTACTGCCATACTAATCATTTTTTCATCCTTAATTCCTGTTCTTACCTTAACGATGTTTTCCTCTTCTTCTTGAGGTTGGTAATCTAAACGAATCCAAACAAATCTATCCCTTAATGCTTCACTTAATGGTGTAGTTGCAATTAATTCTGCGGGGTTCATCGCACTTATGATAAAGAAACCGTCATTAGCTATAACTTCACCTAATTTTGGTATAATAATTGTACCTTCATCCATAGCTCCAAGTAAAACATTTTGTGTTCCTTCTGGCATTCTATTTAGCTCATTTAAGAATAATATTGAACCTTGTTGCATTGATTTTGTTAAAGGTCCTGTAAAGAATGATTCCCATGTATATCCTTTGTCTATTACTAAAGGTGGATCAAAATGCCCTACTAATTTAGCAGCACTATACCTTTCGTCTCCATCTACTCTCTCTATTTCTTGTGAGAAGTACTTTGCAATTCCATTAGCTAAGGTTGTTTTACCAACACCTACGTCACCCTCGAGTAAAATATGTCTTCCTGCTAATTTGGCTGCCAAACATTTTCTTAACTCTGTTTTTCTTCCAACGATGTTATATTTTTGTTGAATATCCTCTATCATTTCATTAATTGATTTATCTTCTTGTGTCAAACTTTTTGCAGGCATTATTTTCACCTAATTCTTACTTTCTCTTAAATAATAAATTATATCTTTACTGTATAAATACTTTCAGATAATTCAAATAAGATAATATAATCTTGAACAACCTTTGTTAGATGTTTTATAATCTTTTAGATATTTGATAAGTGTAAAAAATACAACTCATTTGATGCATTCAGTGTGTTTTGTGTTCATAAAAGGAACAGTGTTAGAGGTCAATAAAATTCTAAAATGCCATTAAATAGTACTCGTAAATAGTGAAATATCTTAAGTAATGTGTGAAAATATTATATGGTATGCATTTTTGTAATATTTTAGTGATACCTTCTTTTTTTTATAACTCATGGTTTTGTGCAATAAGATATGCTGCCCTTATGTTATTTGTCCTAAATCTCTCCTTTAGTTCTTTTGATTGACTTTTTGTTGAACTAGTTTCATCTACTATAAAAACATCAATTTTAGAGTGAAATGCTTTTTGTAATTCACTTAATATTTTATCCCTCACCTTTTCGCTTCCTGAGCCTATTTTTATAATAAATTTTTCTGTTTTAATATTTAGAAACCCCTCAACTATTTTTTTCATTAGTTCATTTATAGAGTAAACATCACTGCTATGTAATAAAATTTCATCTGCTAAAGTAACGAAACCTATTGTTTTACCTGGATCTATTCCTACTATGACTTTTTTAAAACAATCTCTCTTTTTATATAGCAATTCTATATTTGAAATCAAGTACATTCTATTAAATGAGATTGGAATAAATATAGATTCATGCATAATATTATCTTTTTCTTCATTTGTAGTAATGACTATATCTGTTTTGTATGGAATAGGTTGGTTGTTTAGTTGCCTGATAATGTTTATTCCTGCTCTATTTTTCAATTTATCAGCTATTATATAGGAAAATCTAAAATCTGAGGATGCAATAGTAACATTAATCATAGGTGAACCAATTTATACCTTAAAATAAATATATCTTATCATTAAGACTTTGGTGATTATTATTACTCGTAATGAAAAAATGTCTGTTGTCATTAAAGATTATTTCAGTAGTATTAGTGAGGAAATAAACGACATATATAAAATTGCTGAAAAAGCGCGAAAACAGGGTTTAGATCCCGTTTTAACTGTAGAAATTCCTATTGCAAAAGATATAGCTGATAGAGTTGAAGGTCTAATTGGTCCTCCTGGAGTGGGCGAACGAATTCGTTTTTGGGAAATGAAAGGATATTCAAGAGAGGAGGTGGCATTTAAAATTGCTGAAGAAATTAGTAAAGGAAAACTAGTTGATGGAGGAATGGAAGAATTGGCTGGACAAGCAATTAGAAGTGCTTTGGCCATAATAACCGAAAGTATAACAGCAGCTCCATTAGAAGGCATAGCCAAAGTCAAAATCAGAAAAAATTTCGATAATAGTCAATATCTTGCGGTATACTATGCGGGCCCTATTAGATCTGCGGGTGGAACAGCAGCAGGTATGAGTGTATTGATTGCAGATTATGTTCGTAGAACAATGGATTTAGACAGATATATGCCAACAGACCGGGAGATTGAACGCTATATTGAAGAAATAAATCTGTATAATCGTGTCATGAATTTACAATTACCAACAACCAAAGAAGAATTAAGGTTTGCAGCTGGAAATTTAACAGTAGAGATAACTGGAGAACCAACAAATTCAGAAGAAGTATCAGGAAATAGAGATCTAAAAAGAGTTGAAACAAATAGAATTCGTGGTGGTGCTTGTTTAGTATTTAATGATGGCTTAGTAGGTAGAGCAAAAAAAATCCACAAAAGGGTTTTAAAACACAACTTAAGGGGATGGGGATGGTTAAAAGAATTAATAAAGATTCACGAAACCGTTGCCATTCAAGATATTTCAGAGTCTGACAAGATCGAACCAGAAAAGAATACATCATATATAAAACCAGATACTGGGTATATTCAAGATGTAATAGCGGGCAGACCTGTTTTTGCTCATCCTTCGGTAAAAGGGGGTTTCCGATTAAGATATGGTAGATCACGTGCAACTGGTTTAGCCGGTTTAGGAATTCATCCTGCATTAATGGGTTTAACTTACGACTTCCTAGCTTGTGGAACCCACATTCGAACTGAAAGACCGGGAAAGGGATCAATTGTCATGCCCGTGGATTCAATTCATCCACCAATTGTGCGATTAAAGAATGGTGATGTAATTAAGGTAGAAAGTTATGAACAAGCTTGTAAAATTCGAGACAATGTAGACAGTATTTTGTTTGTTGGAGATATGCTGTTTGGTGTTGGTGAGTATAATCAGAATAATTATAATCTTGTTCCGTCTGGATATTGTGAGGAATGGTGGGTTCAAGAATTAGAAGAACGGGTATTTGACTTATCTGATGACTTAAAACAAAGTTTATTTGATAAACTTGGGAATAAATTAAATAAATTCATCATAAAACCGTTTGATATTTTCCCAGACGGAAAAGAATCAATTGTTTTAGCACGTATTCTGAATATTCCCATTCATCCAAAATATACATATCATTGGAATGATATTTCTATTAACGAGTTAATTAAATTACGTGATTATTTCAGTAACCATTATAGTGAAACTGCTATTAAAAACCATTCATTCCCATATTCTAAAGATATAAAAGAGATTTTAGAAAAATTATATGTACCACATACTATAAGAAAAAAATCAATAAAATTGAATGAACATTTTGATTCATTAATTGTTTCAATGGCTATTGGTGATAAAAATGATATTAAAGTTGAGAATTATAACTCGACACTCGAGTTAGTTAATAAGTTAAGTAAAACAATTATTCGTGATAAGTGTCCTGTCTATACTGGAGCTAGGATGGGAAGACCAGAGAAAGCTAAAGCAAGACGTATGCGACCACCTGTTCATCTCTTATTCCCCATTGAAGGGTCTGGTGGTCGTTTAAGAGATTTAAACCAATCTAGTAAAAAAGACAATGTTAAAGTAGAATTATTTCAAACAAAATGTCCAAAATGTGGAAAAAAGGTGCATGGTTGTTTTTGTTCTGAATGTCAAATACCCACGAAAGAATTGTATTTTTGCAAGTGGTGTAAAGTTGAAGTCTCTGGAGAACTATGTCCCAATTGTAATCGTAAATCAGTTCAATACCTAAAAATAAGTTTTCCAATGAAGACCGAGATTGAAAAAGCAAGAAAAAAAATAGGTGGTCTTCTGCCTAATAAAATAAAAGCTGTAAAAAAACTAATGAATGAAAAGAAGATACCTGAATTAATAGAAAAAGGGATTTTGAGAGCAAAATATGATGTTTATGTTTATAGAGACGGAACAGCAAGATTTGATGCCACTGATGCTGCTTTAACGCATTTTAAACCAGAAGAAATAGACGCATCAATTCACCAGTTGAAACAATTGGGTTATTTCGTTGATATACATGGAAAACCTTTACTAAAAGAGGATCAAATGTTAGAATTAAAACCTCAAGATATTATTATAAATAGTAATGGTGGCATATATCTAAAAAAAGTCGCTAATTATATTGATGATCTGTTAGAAGGTGTATATGGATTACCACGTTTTTATAATGCACAAACTGTTCATGATTTGATAGGGCACATTGTGATTGGATTGGCTCCTCATACCTCTGCTGGAATAGCTGGGAGGTTAATAGGATTTACAAAAGCCAAGGTGATTTTTGCTCATCCTTACTGGCACGCAGCAAAGCGGCGTAATTGTTTAAGTGGAGAGGAGAAAATAAAAATATGGGATACAGAGAAAAAACAATTATTTACTAAAGCGTTAGGTGATATTGTAAATGATATTCTAAAAAAAGGGACGAATGCAAAAATTGTAGATGAGTATGGAACTTTAGAAATTGAAAATATATATTCACACTGGAGAACCATTAGTATAGATCCTGATACTCATGAAGTAATATTTCAACCGATCAAAAGTTGGATAAAAGGAAAAAGTAAGGATTGGATTACTATCTTAACAAAGACGGGACAAAAGATTAAGATGACCCCCAGTCATAATATGCTTGTCTGGGATCTGGATATTAACGAACTAGTCAAAAGAAAAGCTTGGCAATTAAAGAAACATGATAAAATTCCGATTATATCGAATATTGGTGTTTATGACAAAAAAATGACATCTAAAACAAATATTCTAAGAGATTTTGATCTAGAATTTTTACCTTATTCAGGAGTTGTAAATCAAAAGAAGAAAACTAATGCAAAATCTATTTTGAAAGCTGGTTATTATAGAAAAAAGAAAATAAGTGTTCCAGATGGGTCATCTTTCATGCCTAAAAAAAAGGAAACAATCATCTTTGATGAAGTAGTTAAAATTGATTTTGTGGAAGATTTTGCTGATTCATATTGTCTTGAAGTTGATACGATAAAGGAAATGTCATTATACCATAATTTTTCTCTAACAACAGTGTTAACAATGAATTGTGATGGTGATGAAGATTCCATAATTTTGGCACTTGACGCATTTCTGAATTTTTCCAAATCTTTTTTACCCTCTATGCGTGGAGGTATGATGGACGCTCCACTTGTTCTTGTGTCTACCCTTAATCCTTATGAAGTTGATGATGAATCTCATAATGTTGACACTAGTTTTTCTTATCCTCTTTCTTTCTACAATGCTTCATTAAAACGTGAATCTCCCAAGAATGTTCTTCCTTTGATTGATATTGTCAGTAATCGTTTAAATACTGAAAGTGCATATGAAGGATTTGGCTATTCTCATGAAACATCTATGTTATTTCAAGGTCCTTCAAGTACTGATTATAAAAAATTGAATACCATGCATGAAAAAGTTGATGTACAATTAAAAATTGCAAAAAAAATAGCTTCAGTCAATGCCGATGATGTTGCTTCAAGAGTAATTGTTAATCATTTCATCCCTGATTTAATAGGGAATTTAAGAAGATACGCAGGACAAAAGATACGTTGTACAAATTGTAATACTACTTATCGCCGTATCCCTCTATCTGGGATTTGCCATACGTGCAAATCGGATAAATTAAATTTGACAGTATATGAGAAATCAGTAACTAAATATCTGTCTATGGTTGATGATATCGCTGAAAAATATAATCTGTCTGAATATCTCTTAAATCGTATTTCTTTAATCAAGCATAATCTCTCTGTACTTTTTGGTAAATCTTCATTAGATCCAAATAATGATGAAATAGATATACCCGACAGTCAAGTAAATCTTGGTGATTTCTTTGTATCTTCAAAAAAATAATTTTGAGTTAGCGAATAATTTTTAATTGTTTCATAATTTTTCATCTTGAGAGAAATGATTGAAACTAAAGAATCTGTTTCACTTCGTACTATATTGAATTTAGAAGGAAGGAATAAACACATATACTCTCTTGTTTCTTTTTCAGTAGTACTACTATTGACCTTACTTATGTATCTTGTACCTGATTATTATTTTTTAGAAAGAGTAACATATGATGTTGTTATGCAAACATTAAATTTGTATCAATTTGATGTACAATATGATGGTAGATATAATGAGTTCTTAGATCCTGATAGAAAGGATACTCCCTTAAATACTATTGTTGAATTTTTATCCACATTTTTAAATACACATGACGGTTCGCCTGTGATAAGATCTAACTGGATAAAATCAGTTGATATCACAAATGGCCGATTTGCTATTGTACGTGCATGTACTGCAATGCAAGCTGGAGCTTTATTAATTGCTTTAATTGTTGTTACTCCCGCTAAAAACAAACAAAAAATGAAAGCTACTTCTTATTCATTAATAGCTTTAATTATTGGAAACTTTCTGAGAATTGCATTGATAATTGGTATGACTATCTTTCTAATGAAAAATTACGGATTAAGTTACTATTCTGCATGGATGTGGTCACATGATGTGTTAGGTAAACCGATAGGCTTTTTTGGAACAATTGGTTTTGCTTTGATTATTGAAAAACAAGGAGTACCCATTCTTAATACTGTAAGTCTTTGGATCGATTCACTACTTGATATTTTTTCATTCTCGAAAAAATGAGCGGAAATAAATTATCCACCATGTGATATTGGTATAATTTTGATATCTATATCTTCTTTAATAATCGTGTGAATCTTTTTTGTTGTTTTTAATTCAATTTTTTCCTTAAGAATAAGAAACTCATTTCTAATGTTGTTTTCATCCAAAATCAAATCTTGAACCTCTTTTTTATTACCTATTACGTATAAAATGGCATTCAATATTGATGTGTTGTCACCTACCTTTCCTTCAATTATCTCTTCTTTTCCTACAATAGAAGGATGTAAGTGGATTTTTATTTTGTATTTGTTCAAAGTACCACTTAATCATTATTGTCTAATCAATTTCTATTTCAAACATGGCAAGTAGGTCATTTATATCTTGAGCCATTTTTTCGTCTTCTTCACTTAATTCTGCCCCTTCTTCTGGTTTTAGAAATTCAATTGCTCTTACAATACCATTTTCACATATCATTCTTGGAACATGTGATCGGCTAAAGAAAACTCCTTCTGGTGGCTCATCAAGTTCTTCAAATGCCCCATCATATGTCTCTGTGAAAACTTTTTTACCTATTATAACAAGATCACGATAAAAACCTTTAGGAACACCTAAACCATTTAATATCTTGTATGATTCTTCTAACTCTTCTTTAGGCTTGATAATTTTTTCTTGTTTTTGTACTTTGAATCCAACATCAGTATCACTCATTTGACTTAATATTGAAGGTGTGGGCCTGTTTCCTGGAGCACCCATCTTTGCAATAGTGGGTGGTAATTGTGATGTTGCAACTTGTCCTGGTCTGCTTTTAAGATTAACATTATCGTCATCATCATCATCAAGCACTGTTTCGTCAATTTCTGGTCTCCCCGTTTCAAATACATTTATTTGACTTTGCCTTTCTATTAACTTTTGTGCTTTTTCTCTCACTTCTTCATTTAATAAATCTTCTTTGCCAATTTTTTGTAGTGCCAGAACAAAATCAATTGTTTCTTCACCTTGGTCACATGATTGAGGTACATAAGCAAAACCATATTCAGCTTTCCTCAAATCTGATAAAGATCGACTGCCTATGAATTTTTTTCTGATGGGACACTTACTCCCTTTCCATAAAAACATTTTTTTGTCTTCTTCATCTACAATGATTAGAACTTTTTCACTTTCTAGAACTAATTCAGATTTTTCTGTTAATTCCCCATTATCTTCAACTTCTAGATATCTCATATTATTCACTTTTTTAAGTTTATATATAATTTTACCTAAATAAGATTTGTTAAACTCTTTGTATTATATCGTATTAAACTTTCTCTTTCTTATATTAATTTGTTATCACTGCTTTAAAGACTTGTTATATTGGCAGAATAATCACATTAATTGTTGTTGCTCAACAAGTTGTTCCAAAAGTGTAAAAATAGTATAAAGATATAAAACCTAGCTGGTGACAGGATCACCTATCCCCGAGTTAGCTTTTTTTGATCACAAGAAAAGAAAAAAGATATAAAAAGAATGTAAAAGAGAGTTTTTCATTTATCCAAATAAGGCACCAAGGCCTAAATCGGCTTCTTCTTCCTCTTCTTCCTCTTCTTCCTCTTCTTCTTGAGTATCAGCTTGTGCTTGACCAGTAGCAGTGCTTGAACCTGTAACTGGAGCTACAGATGTGACTGCGGTTTTTAGTGCTTCTTCTATATCCACGTCTTGTAGAGCCGCTACAAGGGCTTTTACTCTAGATTCATCAACATCTACATTAGCTGCTTTAAGAATATCAGTTATATTCTTTTCTGTGATTGTATTTCCACTTTCGTGTAAAATTAATGCTGCATATACATATTCCATTTTTTTTTCACCTATCCAAATAGTGCCCCTAATCCGAGGTCTTCCTCTTCCTCCTCTTTTTCACTTTCTGGTTCTTGAACTGTGGTCTTGGGAGGATTTTCAGAGGTTTTAGTGTTTTCCACAGTTATTTTATTTAGTCTATCAATAGTTTCTGAAGACAATGCTTCAGGATTAATTGATGAAACTTCTTTAGCTATAGTCTGGGCCCCACCAATAATCTTTGATAAAATTATTGGTAATGATATACTGTTTATAATATTGCCATTTACAGCTAAGTTTAACGAATTACGTCTTGCATTAGCAATTATTAGTGGTATACTTCTCTTTGTGAATATACCTGCATTAACTGCTAAGTTCATGCTTGAGGCTATAGCCCATTCAAGGGTCTGTCTATATTGTTCATAATCTATTAGTAATTCTTTACCCATTATGATGCTACCACCATCAAGAGCAACAACAATATCTAAACCTGCTTCAAACGGGTCAATTTCCAATCTCCTTAATAGTGAAGCAACTGTGCCACTAACCTTTTCTCCTTCTTTTGTAACAACAGCTTTTTCAGCAATTTTAATTTGTCCACCTTCAATTCTAGTTTTCAATCCTATTGATTGTAGCTCTGATATAACTGGTCCTGGTGGAATACCGGTATTCATTGAAGGTATTTCAACATCATTGGGTGCGAGCTGTCCAGCTTTAGCTGGAGCAGGAACTTTATTGCTTGCCATGTAATTTGCAAGCTTGAAAGGATTTGTATCGGTTAGAAGAAATGCACAAGGACCCGAAATATATTCGCTCATTTGTTCAATTCCTTGGATTTCGTCATTAACTTCATCAATAGCAATTTTCATCAAACTATTTTTTGCCATTAGTATTCGTGTTGATTCTTTTCGCAAATCTTTTCTCATCTGTTGTACGACACGAGCACCTATGTTATTTATTTTTACTAATCCTATTATTTTACTTGATAAAAGCTCTTTCTTTAATTTTTGAATAGTTTGTACCTTTTCTCTCGAATAATCTGTGCTACTCATAATAAACACCTACTTAATCCTTGTTGGAGGGCTCATTGTCGTCTTCAAATAGATTGTTTTGATATTATGCTCTCCTTTCTCTAATTTTCTTTCAACAGCATTTACTAATGATTGAACATTTTCAACTATTTCTTCAATTTCCATATTTTCAGTGCCAACACGAGCATGAATAACTGGTGATTGTCTAAGACGCAACTTAACTTTATGCTTGAATTCATCTAATATTGGTTCAATTGGTGCTGTAGGGGGTATTGGAGTTGGCATTTTTCCTCTAGGACCAAGATAACGACCTAAATATTGACCCACTAATGGCATTAAAGGAGCACTAGCAACAAAGAAATCATAATGTTTGGCTAAATTCTTGGCAGCATTTGGATTATTTCCAAATGATTTAAGATCTTGCTTTGTTACAATTTTTTCCACTCCTACTGTCTCTGCTTCAACTAATTGGCTACCTTCAGCAATCACACAAATTTTTATGTCTTTCTGAAATTCATGTGGTAAAACCACATCAATTTGGAATCGATTTGTTGGATCTTTTAGATTAACATCTCTTAGGTTAATTGCAATGTCAACCGATTCAGTGAACTTCCGTTCGGGAGCATTAGTAAGCATATCTTCAACTAATTCTTTTAGTTGTTTTCTATCCATAAGTATCTACCTCTACCGCTTCCGTTACTTCCAATGAATGGCTATATAACGGTCTTGCGCGGTTAGAATTCAAGTCTTCAGCAAATCTTACATTTTTAAACTTTATTACTTATGACTAGTACTTCCAAAATAGTGGTGAGAGTGTATGATTCTTGTGATAGGACAGATTAAAGTTTTCTTTAGATGGATAGAACCCTTGATTTTTTTCTTAATTCGGAAGTATTATAACAACAAAAAGAATTATCTTCTATCTAAAAGTAATCACATGTTAACAATGCATGAAAGTCATAAACTATTTTCTATCTTAAAATATGTGATAAAAATTTAAATTGCTATCAAGGCAAGATACGATTAACAATTTTTTCAGGAATGAATTCCTCTAAATCATTGTATTCTTGTCCTATTCCTATAAATAATATGGGCTTTTTTGTTATATGAGTAACTGAAACTGCAGCTCCCCCTTTTACATCTGCATCCATCTTATTGATTATAGATGAATCAATTCCAACTTTCTTGTAAAACATCTTTGCTTGAGATACCAATGAATTTCCTGTTAATGCATCGCCCACAAATATTTTAATATCGGGCTCTGTAACGCGACATATTTTTTGTAGTTCCATCATTAGATTTTTGTTATTTTCCATTCTACCCGATGTATCTATTAAGACTGAATTTATGTTTTTAGACATTGCATGATTAATTGCATCAAAAGCGACGGCTGCTGCATCTGATCCATATTTTTGTGCAATAACTTTAATTTCTAACTTTTTTCCATGTTCTTGAAGTTGCTGTATACTACCTGCTCGATATGTGTCTCCTGCTGCAAAAATTACTGAATAATTATGATCTTTGAGATATTTTCCAATTTTAGCAATTGATAGTGTTTTACCAACTCCATTAACGCCAAAAAACGCTATTACTAAGGGGATATTGCTTTTTTGTGCTTGTTCAATTTTTTCTAAGAGATTAAACCGTTTTGGTGGCGTTAAAATTTCAACTAACACTTCATGAAGGGCTTCTATTATTTTATCCTTAGGATTAGTAAATCTCTTGTGTTCAATATCTTCTAGTTTTGGTCGTAAATCTTTAATGATTTTTTCTGCTGTTATAATAGCTACCTCATTCTTTACTAATATGTTTTTAAGCTCTGCTGAGAATTTTTCGATATTTTTGTCAGATATATCCCTAATCGTTATTTTTTTTACAAAATTAGAAATACTTTTCTTGAGATCATTAAACAAGAAAAAAACCTCTTTTTACGATATAGAGCGAACAACTCGATCTATTTCTTTTAAACGCTGAAGAACTTCGTTGTAACTTGATTTAATCTGGTTCATTTGTTTTTCCACTTCGGATTTTTTTGTTCTTATTCTTTCCATAGCATTAGAGATAGGTTGTTCCACATGTACTCCAGCCCCAATAAAACCAACAACGGTATCCGTTTTTTTTACTATTGCGCGAACAAAGTTTCCTCCACCAATTGGAACCAACAAATTATGATTTTCTTTACATTTTTTGAGTTCTTCCAAGGTATTTTCAGCTTCGTGAAGGTCGTGTTTAAAATCATTTAGAACTTCCATTTGTCTTTTATAATAAGAAGCCTCTTGTTCTAACTGTTTTGATGCATAAATTAGATTGTTAAATTCATCCTGACTAATATTTCTTTGTGGATCTTGTGTCAATTTACTCACTTTTTAATTGGAAATTCTAGATTCTCTTCTGTTGTAAATGTTTTTATTACCATGTCATTTATTTCTTCAGCATCTTTAATCTCTTTTATGTTTTCTGGTTTAATTGTTATTAAACCTCGTTTTACATGGTGTTTGCTACCTATCTCGGAAAGAACTTTTTCAATAGCATCCTCTATATTTATTGCTCGTATATATTTACCAAATTTGATTTTTCTTTTTCTTTTTTGGAATGTTCCTTTAATGTGGAAGACTTTTACCGTTTTCACTTAACTCACCTTTATTATACTTTTATTGCCTTTATGAAAAGACTTTTCATTTTTTTTTTGAATTTTTCGATTTAACATGAATTTTTCTGAAATATTTTTATATAGATAGTAAAATTTCAAAAACTCTCATCGATTCTGGTCCAGTTGTATCTGAACCTATGACTGTACCATAGGTGTTCCCGAGTAATCCCGTCTTTGGATATGGTACTCCTCTGTTTACTGTACATAGATCAATATTTACTTTAAAACGAGATTTAATCTCACTAATTTCTTCTTCTGATAGGAGCGGATGAACAAGGCATCCTTTATTTGTACACAGAACCATTGTTCCAACTAATGGGGAACCGAGTAGTTCTCCTGTAATTATTTCAATATCTAATTGATCTTTTATTTCTGATTTTACCTCTTTTTCAAAGAGACTACTTATAATTGCTCCATTGTCATTGATGGCTATCAAATTACCTAAAGCGGTATATTTTGTGTCTAATTCTATCATTTCTACATTTTCTGGTAAGAATTCTTTAATGATATTATATTCTTTTATAGAAATATTTGGAGGCACAAAAAGTGAACTCGAATTACCAGTTGCCATTGTACCAATTAGTACAGTATTGGCAATAGATGTTTGAAGGATTGGCACCTCTAGTGTTTTTTCAATATTCTCTAATGTACTTTCTTTTACACCATGAGGGACAATAGTATATTTGTCAGTAGTTAAACCAAATAATCCTATACTTGAATTACCTAAAATATTTGCTTTAGACATATCCATGGTTTATCTACCTTAAAAATTGATAAAAGAAAAATTAAGAGCTAGAACCTTCATTTGCTTCTACTGTGTCTGTTTCGGTATCAGCTGTAATATTCGGTTCTTCCTCTTCTTCTTCCTCTTCTTCTTCCTCTTCTTCAAGCTCACCAGGTACTTCAATACCTTTTAGTTCTGGTCTTGTCTCTATTTTAACTTTTTCGATTACTACATCAACTGTAGCGACTCTTACATCATCAAGTATTTCTACTAAAGCGGTCACATCAACCTTCCTAGGTGGATTTTCAATGCCTTTTTTCCACATGAATTCATTTAATTCTTGTGTTATAATTATATCTTCAGCTTTAGTATGTTTTTTCACAAACTCTTTCAAGAGTCTTATAGCTCTTGGAACGCGTTTGTACCTTGGAGAGGTATTTAACTTTGGGAAAAATGGAACTGTTAGTGCAATAGTTTCTCCAACATCTTCTGACATGATTTATCACTTCATAATTTTCAATTAATTTTATTTCTTGATTCTGGTTCTTCTCCAATGTCGCCTCTTTGGATGAGTACGAACTTTTCTACCCGTTTTCATTACAATCCAACTGGGTACTGGAGCATTAGATTTTAATTTTTTTGCATATCGTAGCTTTTTAGCTAAATGTCTATTTCTTGCCATTATAATCGCCTAATATCTATTTTAGTTTCATTTTTTTGACCTTGAATGTTTCGGAGAATTTGTTTAAGCTGTTGATCATTTAACTTATTTTTAATAGCTCCTTGTTGGAACAATTGTATTAATTTTAATTCAACCGACTCTGCAATTTGTGGACGAACTAATTTTATATTTGACAGTCGTTGCTTTGCTTCAATACTCAATATTTTTCGAAGAATTGCTTGTTTTTGTGCTTCAATAGTATTTTCTCTTTCTTCTTGTACATTTTGATTTTGTAATTCTGCAAGTTTTTTTTGTCTTATCTTTTCAAGCTCATCTTTGTCCATATTATTGCACCCCATTCAATAGATTTTAATAAATAGGATATACTAGTATTAGTCAGCAATATATTTTTCTAACTGTGGTATATCACGAGCAATTTCAGTTGCAATTTTGTCAACCAAAGATTGCCCTTCTTGACTAATAACACGCCCAACAACAACTTTAGCTTTTTTACGGCTTATTTCTTTCTTTTCAACGTAATTTGCTTTTTCTAATTGTTGCAATATTGTTCTAATTACAGCTCCACTTCCTTTTGCAAAATGTACTGGTTTGACACCTCGGCGCTTTTTTCCACCGTACATAACACGAAGTCTAGAAACTCCAATGGGCCCTCTTAGATAGATCTTTCTTAGAATTGAAGCTGTTCTTATATACCACCAATTTTCTTGAATTGGTGATAACTCTTTGTGAACACCAGTTTTTGCATATTGGCTCCATTCAGGAGCTTGAATATCTGGATTTTCTTCAAATTTCTCTGCTATTTTTTTAATTAATATCTCTGCTGGAACATCATAAACTGTTGGCATAAATCTCACTCGTTAAATGATTTTTTGTTAGAGTAGAAAGCTTAAACTGCCCTTTACGAGCTTTAACAGCAAGACTGCGTTTAAAAAGATTGCTTTGATAGAGTTACAATATTGGATAAAGTTATTGGATAAAACAAACAAATTAACGGCGAATCATTTAAATAAATTACCAAGAATAACAGAGGAGATAATAATTGGACAAACTTGTAGCGTAATTGTTTTATTGTATTAAAAAACACCTTTTGTATGCTTAAAATAACAGAGATTAGAAACAGACTAATTCCATCTAACTTGAATGATATATTTTTGTTATTTGGTATTATTTTAATAGGATTTTCTATAATTGTCACAATTATTCAGAAACATATTATAGCTAGTATAATACTAATTATATGTGACTTATTGCTCTTGATAATATACTTTGGACATATCCTAGATTGATTTTAACCAAAACGTTTTATGACATATTCTGCTAGGATTTTAAAGGCTTTATCAATATTCAGTCCTGTTTTAGCTGATGTTTCAAGATAGAAGTTTTTAATTTCGTTTTTTTCTGTTTTTTTATTTAATTCATTTACGAATTCTTCTGTTTCTTTCAAAGTTATTTTTTTCTGCGCTTGTAAATCATACTTGTTTGCCAATACAATTACTGGAATAACCCCTCGACCGTTATGTGCATAAAGATCCTCTAACCACGGAGTTAGGTTAAAGAAAGTATCCCTTCTAGTTAAATCAAAAACAGCTAAGGCACCAAAACATCCACGAAAAAACTTTGGTCTCACATTCTTAAAATGAGATTGGCCTGCTAAGTCCCAAATTTGAAATTTAATGATATAATCACCAATGTGCTTTGTTGTAACAGCGAAATCTGCACCTAATGTGGTTAAATGTTCTTTTTGAAAACCTTCCCCTAAGTATCTTTTACGAATAGATGTTTTTCCAACAGCAGGATCACCGATTAAAGCGAGTTTGAACATAAATTGTTTTTTATTTTTCTCATTGGATATCTTAGAATCATTCATCTCTTTTCATAATAAAATAGTAGTATTAGATTTATAAGTCTAGCATTATGATATTTATTGATATTCCATTTTATGAATTATTATGTGTTCTTTAGCCCCTTTGCTCACTTCTTTAGCTTCGTCTATCGACAAGTGATATTTTGTTCCTTCATTTTTCTTTGTTCCTTCAATAATCACCAAATCGGCATTATTAATTATAGTTTTAAGTTGTTTGAAATATCCCGTATCACCAGTATAAATTATTCGTTCATTATCTTTTTCAAGACAATAACCTACAACTGGTGTTGTCGTCAATTCATCTGTCCCATATACTGATCCTCGATGTTGAACAGGGAACGCAGAAATATTTGTATGATTAATTCTGTTGATATTTGAGATGTCTAGTTTGTTTATACTATAGGAGATAGTTCCTGTGTAGATCTCATAAAAAGTTTTTATGAACCCATTGAATTCCGTTATATTGTTTGGGATTAATATATTAAGACTATCCTTTCTATTTATCATGCGATAAAAACACAAAAGTGAAAATAAACCACCTATATGATCAAAATGACCATGTGATATTAAAAGAGTCTTGATATTTTTATATACTTTATTAGGTAGGGCAAGTAAATCCCGGACTGTACCATCCCCAACATCAATCAGTATTAAATCATTTGTTCCTTTCACTTTGACAAGTATTTGCGTTGCTACACCAGCAGACGAATAAAGAATTTTAACTGCAAACGAATTACCTTCCCAATTCCAATTAATTATATCGTTTTCCATACGAAAATTTAGCGATACTTTACATATTTGTTTCGAAAGTGAAATATTTTTATCTGTTAATCTGAACTTTATATATATAAAATGTCATCCTTAAAGAAAAAATTCGTTGATTTTATATTAAAAACAGCAAAAACAAAAGAAAAAAGAGAAAAAAAGTTACAAGCTGTTTTCTGGTATAAACTGGCATACTTGATATTGAAACATGAACATGATTTATTACTTAAAATATCTGGTCTTCAAATAAAACTTAATAATCATAAAAAAGCAATAAAATACCTTGAGTTATATCTTAAAAAACACCCCGAATCTGTAAAAGCACTACTTCTGCTTGGAATTTCGAAAAGGGAATTAGGAAAAATCGAGGAAGCAATAGCAATTCACAAGCAATGTTTAGAAAAAAATGATAAAGTACCTTGGGTTACATATTCATTAGGCTTAGACTATGAGAAAGAAGATAATACAGATATGGCAATTAAATATTATGATGATACGTTAAGAATAGATAAATCATTTTCTAAAGCATATTTTAGATTAGGCTATATATACATGAAAGAAGAAAAATGGGACTTAGCAATTAACATATTTTTAGATGGTTTGTCACTAGATGAGCAAAATGCAATGGCTTGGGTTAATTTGGCTTTTTGCTACATGAAAGTGGAGAATTTTGAAGCTGGAGAGAAAGTGTTAAAAGAAGTGAAAAAGAGAAATATGGATACTGTAGAAATAAAGTTGGCTTTGGGAATTTGTTATATAAATAAAAAAATGTATGAAAAAGCATTAGACCTCACAAATTCATTGAATAAAGAAAAAGAAGCTGACGTAATTATGACAATTAAATTAAAAATTGCAGAGAAAAAAGGTCAATATGAAAAAATAGAAGAATTATTGAGTAAAAATAATGTGAAAAAGAATAATGAAGAATATTGGTATTATAAAGCAATTGTTGAAGCTAATACAAACAGAGAAGAAAACGCAGTTGAATCACTAAGAAAAGCTATAAAAATTGACGAGAAATTAAGAAAAGAAGCCAAAACAGATCCAAATTTTAAACGATTAAGAGAAATACCTGCATTCAAAATATTGGTATACTAGAAGTCACAAATAAAAAACCAGTAAAATAGTGAAGATAGAAAAATTTTTTATAGAGGAAATATGAGAAAAACATAGTAAAATCAAATAAATAATGCGGAGATAGCAAAGGGGTTTATGCAGCGGTCTGCAAAAGGCATGCAGCTAACCGCGGACATGCGTTCAAATCGCATTCTCCGCTCCATTTTTTATTGTATCAATTTTGAGATACCAAAAAGTCTTTACCGACAATTATTTTTACTTGCTTTCTATTTCATCTTAGAGTTGATCATGACATTTGTAGTATTCGTTGGTGGCTTGTTAGAACACCAATCTGGAAAAACTAGTATTGCAAAGATTTTGTTTTCATATTTTCGCAATAATCATTCCGAGTCCGTTTTACCTTTTAAACCATTGAGTGGGAATAATATATATTATCACTATGAAAAATTGAAAGAAACATATTCTAACTCTAAACACTTTATCTCATTAGATGTGTATAATCTTATATCAAATTATAATTTATCTTTACCTGCTCCGATATTGAACCCTGTAAACAGATTAAATACTGAAGCCATTCCCTATTACTTTCATGTAAATCATTCCTTAAAGTCATATTATCTTTATTATTCTATGAGTTCCATACTTTTACAACGATTCTCCTTTCCAGTTAATCAAATTAAAAATAACTTTAAATCAATTTATTTAGTAAACCAGATTACTTTTAATGATAAAAAATTCTATAATCCAAAAGAAATTATCTTACAAATATTAGATGCAGGATCAGAAGTGAAGTATTACTCATCAGAACATGACTATTATGCTTTAAATTCAAAATACTATGCAGATGCCACTAATTCTTCATTTGAGTATAGCAAGAAACATTCAGATATTATGCTTATAGAAAGCTTCAACAATTCAGCACATCCAGCTTGGTGTGTTCGCGATTCTCACTTAATATTACTTACAGGACCCGGTTCTCTTTTTGTTTATGAACCAGATAAATATTTCAGAGCTATTGATAGTTATAGATCTTTGAATCGAACTAAACCTACTACCACTGAAGAGATTGTGAAAATGGTCAAACCCGATTATACATACTCCTTGCCTTGTGATCCTGAAACAAAAAAATCAGATGTTGAGAAAATAATGAGTGAACTTTATCCGATATTCTCTAAATAAAATGATATTTTTCATTAGTCACTTTTTTATTTAACTATAATTGCCGTGAGCGAAAAAAATTGTTGTGTTTATAAGCAAATCTCATATAAGAAAGAGTGATAGTGGGTGTATTTATGTCAACATATAGTGAAGAACTTGATTTGGGTAATGTTCAAGAAGCTTTAGTGGATGCTATTAATAGTTTACGTTTTAAGTCTCCTGGTGTAATGGATGTGGCAATTGTATCAATAGAAGGGCTCCCTATTACCTCATATATCCTCGATGATATAGAAGGTATTCGTTTTAGTGCAATGACTGCAGCTATGTTGTCATTGGGTGAAAGAGCTGCAAATGAACTGAAAAAAGGTGATCTTAAGAAAATACTAATTGAAGGAGAACATGGATATATATTAACAGTTAGTGCAGGTGATGATGCAGTGTTAACAGTTAGTACAAATAATCAAGTTAAACTAGGTCTATTGTTTTTAGAACTGAACAATATGTCTAAAAAAGTAAGTAAAATTTTGGCAATGTGATTTTTATACTTTTTATTGCGAAGATTTCGCGATTAGTACTGCTCGTTTAAGAACTTTAAATAAATCGCGTGCATTATTGTTTATTGTTTCTTCATTCAGAAAAATTGATAGAACTTTTTTATAAAAGTCTGTTTTTTCCATCTTTTTAGATTTTAGCACATTTATTTTTTCATATGTATCATTTGTTCTTTCAATCCAACGATGAACTTCTTCATCTCTATCATTTAAGAATAATATAAATGGGATTTTTGCTTTACCTCCAGTCAAATATTTTTCTTCAAAAATATTTAAGACATCATCACGAGGTACAATTATGAGTTGGATTAGATCGTTATATTCACTAAATTTTTTTAGTAATGGCAGAATATGAAAACTATCAGAACACCAATTTTCTGCAATAATTACTATTCTAATTGGTATATTTAGATCTTGAATAAATTCTATTTCTTTTTCTGTAAGTCTAACCTTAGAATAAACTTCTTGGAACCGGTTTTGATTTTTCTTTGTTCTATTTATAAAGTCATTATAAGCCAAACCTTTTTGTAATAATTTACTGATTGACATAAATAAAAAGAAGAGAAGTAGATAAAAAATTTTATTGTTCAACAATTATTTGGTCGTATAGAAAAAATGTCTCAAATACATCTTTAAAGTAAGGTGGTTAATTGATCTGGTATGAATGGAAGAATATCCTTAAAGAACTTGCATTATTAAAAAAATCATTTACTATTCATAATGATAAAAAAAAGCAGTTGGGTATTTACTACACTCCTGATTTTATAGTGGACTATATCGTTCATAAAACAATTAATTTTAGGTTACTTGGTATATTAAAAAAACAAAGGTCTTTGTCACATCTTAGCTCTCTGGATGACGTTTTTGTAACTGATAATAAGAATATATTGCGTACTTTGATCGAAAAAATATTACCGAGTCTAACAATTTGTGATATGGCCCTTGGTCAAGGGGCGTTTCTTATTGGGTGTTTTAGATATTTATATCAATTAAATTCTAAATGTGTTGAAAGGTTAGGAGCGCAATATGTAAAAGAAGTAGTTATTTCCAACAAAAAAATTAGTAATATAAAGAATGGTATAATATATAATATATTGAAAAATAATCTCTATGGTATAGACCTTTGTGAAGAATCAGTTCAAATTGCACGTTTATTGTTATTTAAAGAAAGTTTCAAATTAACTTCTCTAACGAAATTATTTTTTCCTGATGTTAATTTACTTTCTGGAAATAGCTTGATTGGTTTTAATCTAGAAAAAATCAAAACTGGAAATTGGTTAGAGGGAACAAGTATAACAGATTGGTGTTATCATCTTCATAATGTATTTGAGAAATGTGGTTTTGATATTATACTTGGAAACCCTCCTTATATCAACGTAAAAAAGATTCCAAAAGAAAAAAGGATTCTGTATAAGTCACAATACAAAACATACAATGCAAATGGTGATTTATCGAATATCTTTTGGGAACTCGGAATTACATTATTGAGAAATGAAGGCTTGTTAGGTTATATAACCCCAAGATATTGGATCGAAGGTGCTGGGAGTGGAAATCTGAGATTATATCTCCTAAAAAACACTCAAATCCATGAATTAATTGATTTTCGAAGTAATAGAACAATATTTAATCCAACCGAAAAATCCCTAGGTATTGATACAATGGTAGGAATAGTCCAAAAGTCCAAGTCCGGCCCTTCGTCTTCTATAAAGGTATATATCTTGGAATCAGATGGTGGTCTCTCGAAATTAGATAAATCTGATTTTAAATTTTTTAAAATAAATCAAAGTGATTTAACAGAAAAAAAATGGATTCTTGACAAACCAAATTTGATACATAAAATAAATCGATATGCCAAATACAAACTAGGTGATGATAAGAAAGACAAGTCGTTCAAAGGTATCTGTTATATAGGAAAAGGTTGTTCAACAGGTAATAATAGGATATTCAAATTAAAACAAATAACAGAAAACAAATATGTAGGAAAAGATCAGATAGAATTATTACTATCAAGAGAGGAAAAATTGGTTTTAAGAGAGCTAATTAAAAATAGTGATATCAAGCAGTATTTTTATTGTGAAACTCCATATTATTGGATTTTCTTGAAAGATAAAGACATCAACAAATATCCAAGAATCAAAGATTATTTACTCAAATTCAAAGAAAGATTAGATCAAACTATGAATAAGTATAATTCTAATCATTATTATGACTATGCTGCCTATAGATCATTAAATCTTATTTTTAATAAAATAAAAATCATTGTACCATATCAAGCAAAAAGAAATAGATTTGCGCTTTTAGTGGATAAGGAAGATACTATCTATGAAACTGACGTTATCACATTAGTCATTAAGGAGAAGTACTTAAATGCAATAACATGGGAATATTTAACCTGCCTTCTTAATTCAGCTTTGATTCATTATTATGTGAAATTTATGAATAAAAAAATCTTTAACTTATATGATTTTAGAACAAATCAGATTGCGAGTATTCCCATTGTTATTTGTCAAAAACAAGCCATATTTGAGAAATTATTTAAAATATTAAGTAACCGCTCTTTATCAAACATATCATATGAAAATAAAAAAATAAAGAAATTTATTGATGAAGTGGATTTATTTGTAAATTGTCTAATTTTTCAGATATACTTGTATCCAGATTCTGATTGTATATTCTGTGAATATATCAAACCAAGTGATTTGAATATTTTAGTGGAAGGTATTAATGAAAAAGAATATGAAAAAACAATTTTTGAATGGAACAATTTTTATAATAAATCAAAAATACAACAGTTTCTTTCAAATATTTTAAATAATGGAGAGGTTAAAGAAATCTTAGATAATTCTTATTTGGCACAAAACTTAGCCATATTATCTTTTTTATGTTAACCTGTCCAAAAAAGATATACGTTTATATCTAAGTCACTTCCTATTCTTTGAAAAGTATAATCGTTTTCCCTCGTGTTTCTATTACCTTACTATTAGTTAATTTTGCAAGATTGTTGCCTATTGGTTCCACACTTTTGGAAGGTATAGATTTTAAACATTTAATCTTAATAGCACTATATTTAGTTAACAGAACTGAAACATCGGAAATGAGATTTTCAGATAGACCTCTTTTTCCAATACGAATGTGTGGTGTCCCATGACGAATTTTATTGATTAAATCTCTTTTATTCATTTTTTCCCCTCAATAGTAAGGTATTCTTGATTTGGCTTTGCAATTATGGCATGTAATTATTATTGTCTTCTTTGACGCATTTAATCGAACATGACAATTATCCCCGGGATAAAGAAATGTTTTGCAGTTTTTGCAAAATCTATTTTTCCATTTCGAAGGAAATTTAGACCTTGTTTTCATCTGTATTTTTCTAGCTTGTAAGGCTTGTTTTGTTCGTAAGAACGCATCTGTTTCCGATTCAGCGCGTTTCAATATCTTACTTATACATGTTTGTATTTCTTTTTTTGATAATTTCGATGGTCTTCTACTAGTCTTCCTAATTTCGTTTTTCTTTCGCATATTTTTCCGTTCCATTTAAATTATGCCATGAGATGAATTGTTTAATTACAAATTTGATACCCTTTTTTAAAGTTCATTATGAATGGGATTATAGAGAAGACTAACACAAGACAAGGAAGAATTATAAAAGACAAATCATATAGATGTTAATTGAACAGCTATAAAAAAGGATACTATCTGTAAGAAATATAAAACACATCACTATTTATGCTAAATATTATTGCTCTATTGGATATTACATGGGGTAAGAGTTGACAGTTATTTCACTGATAAAATGGAACAGGCAAGTATAGACAAGTATTTTGATTCAGCTTGATACAAACCTCCAGATGGTTTTTTTACTCGAAGTAGAACGTATCCCTATGAACTTGTGAAAAGTTGTATTTTCCACAAATCGGACCCTTGGGGCGTGATCAGGGGGAAATAAGTATTACGTGGTGGGAGGATGATTAAGACCAAGTACAGGAGAATGGTAGGGAACTAGGCGTGAGATGGCCATGATAACGCTTTTGACAGAGGTAGAGGGTTTCTAACCAAAGGTGCACTTATGGACAAAATGTTACTTGAACATGAAATAACAGAATCACTATTATTTTGTTGGGTTTGGAATATTATCAATTAATTCACGAATTTGATTGTCCGGAATT
Organism: uncultured archaeon; assembly: GCA_964534625.1. Lineage (GTDB taxonomy): Archaea > Asgardarchaeota > Heimdallarchaeia > Heimdallarchaeales > Heimdallarchaeaceae > CAZHRF01. Next base: position 29,852 of record CAZHRF010000034.1, read on the forward strand.
TTCTTTCCATAATTATATAAAGGTTTTTTTTCTTTGATTTTTTTGTTATCTTTTTTAGTCTCTTCTTTTCTATTTATAAATTCTCCTTCTATGTTTAAAGTATTTGACAAATCATTTTTTTTGTTAAAAAGATTCGATGAATTAATTTCGGATGTTTGATTTTTGAAAAACTTCATTTCTGTATTTGCTTCTCCTTTTTTCAAGAGATTCTTATTGTCTCTGCAATTAGACTTTATGTTATCTACCATAAAATCTGTAGCTTTTTTGGAGGTTTTAATAGCCACATTATTCCCTAAATGATAATTTTTTTGTTTACGTGATATCAAGTGACCAAGATTAAGTTGTTCAATGTAGTGTTCTTTTAGTCTATAAGTATTAGAAATACCAAACATAAAATTAAGTAAAGATGTTTTAATGTCCTTAAAGGAGTGAAACCTTAAAATACAAGAAATGTTGTTCTTATAGTATTTCATGTTTCTCTCAAATAGTTTTAAATCTCTTTTAATTTCTTCAATAGTGGCTGATCTAAAAGTAAGATTTAATTCATAAACTCTTTTTTTTGACACATTATCAGAGACTAAAGAATTGATGGTTAGATAAGTGCTAATTTGATTTTGAATAACCTCCCGAATGAATTTCAAAAAACCACTGTCGATTTTTGCTGTTGGTTTTATTGATATAAAACAGTAATAATTAGCACTTATCTTAAAAATTCTTTGATTTTCTGTTCCTTTTATTTGAGATTGATATAACTGTTGCATATCAGACAAGTGTTGTGTTGTATCATATTTTAAGATAGTACTTTGAATGCTCTTTTGTAATAATGATTTTTTCTTAACCTTAAATTGAGCAACAGTAGTAAAAAGTGATTCTAATTTATTTTCATTAAACAAAAACAAACAAAGGATCTCATTACTATTGAGTTTTAATGAATAAGGTAAGTTGAAAGAATTTAAAAAATTCAATAGGGGGAATTCATCTAACTTGATATGTTCAATTATTTTATTTCTAATTTTATAACCCAAAATGCCAATACATTGATGTTTTGTACGTATAATGGACAAATCATCAACATCAATAAAGTCTACCTTATGCATGTTACCTACAAAATAATAACGTATGAACTATTAAAAAGCCCACAAAGAAAGAAAAAATTAATCTTTCCAGAGCTCTTTTATTGACATTTCATCATCAGGTTTAAGTAGGAAATTTGATTGTACATCCGCAATCACAACAGAAACGGCTACTTCATCTTCAGCCATGTCTTCATCAATATTACATCCCCAAATAAACTCAGCTTTTGGATCAATTTGATCTGTTACCATTGTTGTTATATCTTCTACTTCAGCCATTGAAATATTGTGATTGGCTTTAATATTGACAAGTGCTCCACTTGATTTAGATATATCGACATCTATCAAGGGATTGGAAAGCGCATTGGCAATTGCTTGAATAGCTCGATCCTCTCCTTTCCCTCTTCCTATTCCAATGACAGCGGGACCACTTCGCCGCAGAATCTTTTTTGTGTCAGCTAGATCAACATTAACTTTAGAGGGTAAAACTATTAATTCAGTTAAACTAGTCAAAGCATTTATTAATATTTCATCTGCCATACCGAACGCATTCCAAATACTTGAATCTGGGGCATATTGGAGTAGTTTTTCATTAGGAATGGTGATTATTGTATTTGAGTTTTCATTTAGTTTTTCTAAGCCAGCTAATGCAGTTTTCATTTTTGTTTGTCCCTCGGCCGCAAAAGGTAATATACATACACTGACAACAAGACACCCTTCTTCTTGAGCAAGTTTTGCTACAAAAGGGGCTGCGCCTGTCCCAGTACCTTTACCCAGCCCACAAGCAATAAAAACCAAATCGATACCACTAACAAGTTTTCTAATGTCTTGTTCATTTTCTTCTGCAGCGGCAAGCCCTATATTTGGATCATTACCTGCACCTGTACCACTTGTGAGTTCTCGACCAATTAGTAATTTTTTATCAGCTGATGTTCTTAATAAATGGCGTGCATCAGTATTAATGGCAACAGTAGTTGCCCCTAATATCCCTCCACGTTCCATAATATTGTTAATTGCATTACTACCCGCACCTCCAACTCCAATGCCCAAAATACGATTATTGCGTAAAATTTTTTTAATGTAGGAGTTAACGGAAGAACTGGAATAGTTGTCTTGATTATCGTTATCATTAGATTCGAGAAGTTTCTCTAATTGAGTATCGACTGAGTCACTATCAAAAGCTTCTGATTTCCAAGAAGGATCAACATGAGCCATAATGTGCGCAGTTTCTTCAATTTTGTCATCAATTTTACCTACAAAATGCTTTTTCATAATTCTCAACGAACAAATATTAATGATAAATAACAATACAGATAAGACGGAGAAGACTCGTGGGTATTACAACTCGTATTTTCTTTTATATATGATTCGTTTTGATTTGCTTTTTAAAAAAGTGGTGCACGCGCCGGAATTCGAATCCGGGTTACGACCGTGGCAGGGTCGAGTCATACCAAACTAGACCACGCGTGCGGATTATCTTCATGGTGCGCCGACCGGGACTCGAACCCGGGTTTCCAGCTTGGAAGGCTGAAGTCCTACCACTAGACTATCGGCGCAACATAAACTATTCTTCTTTGATATTTTGTCCTTTTTAATTCTTTCTCTAAATGCTTAATTTGACATAAAACCATATAAAATGTCTCTCTCCTTTATCTCCTTTATCCTTTAAATCGTAATTTCTTGCTAGTTAATGATGATTGTTACCGATGATTCGTTCCTTTAAATTATGACATTCATTTACTATTTTGTTTCAATTTATTCTACTTTGTTACATTACTCCTATTTATTCAAATCAAGTAACTTCTTGGTGGTTTTCGGTTTATAATAGATATATTTAATAAACGCCTTTTTGTTTTTGCTTTAAGTATTAATTTCATTAGAGGAGAATATGTAAATGAGTAGTAATGAAGTAACAGTTGATCTTCTCGTTGATGGTGGTCGTGCCACACCTGGTGGTTCTATGGGTCCTGCTCTTGGACCAACTGGTGTAAATCTCAAAGAAGTTGTTGATGAGATAAATAAAAAAACAAAGCCTTACGAAGGAATGAAAGTTCCAGTAAAAGTAACTGTAAATAAAAAGTCTCGTACATTTGAATTGAGTGTGGGGATACCTCCTGCTTCCGCCTTAGTATTGAAAGAAGCTGGTTTGACAAAAGCCTCCGGTGAACCCAACACAAATATTGTTGGTAATATAACTTTTGAACAAGCAATAAATGTTGCTAAAGCAAAGTGGGATGATTTAACCGCTGCGTCTCTTGGTACTGCTGTAAAAGAAATTTTAGGCACGATGGTTTGTATGGGTATAACCTGTGACAGCAAAGACCCAAGAAAAGTTCAAAAACAGATTGATGAAGGATCTTATGATGATTTGCTGGAAAAACATGATAAAAATTAGCTTCTTTATCCCAAAATATTTATTAACACACGATGAGGTTTAATTAATGAGTACAACTATAGTAAAAATCCGTTCGTTCGTTACTCGGGCGAAAAGATTAATGAGACATGCTAAAAGACCAAGCGGTAGGGAACTATCTGTAACAGCAAAAATAACAAGTGTAGGAATACTGCTGATTGGTACAATAGGTTATGTGTTAAATTTAATATTTAGTACATTAATTGATGCTATTAATAGAGCACGGAGATAAACTAACTAAATTTTAGTAAGACATTTACCAAATAAGGGATATTTATGCCAATATACGCTTTAAGAACCACAATAGGTCAGGAACAATCATTAAGCCGCTATCTTACAAAAAGAGCGGAAAGTCGGGATCATCTAAATATTTATTCCATTCTTGTACCTGGAGCTATTAAGGGTTACATATTTGTGGAGGCTAACTCTATTGACGATGTGGAAGTGCTTGTAGAGGGTGTAAGACATGTTAGAAAAAGACCTCGTGCATCTAGAGATACTGAAGTACCAATAGACGAACTTGAACATTTCTGGACAGTAAGATCTATAAGTGAGCGGGTAAGTGTTCATGATATTGTTGAGATTATTGATGGTCCATTCAAAGGCTCAAAGGCTCGTGTGATGGATATTAGTAAAAAAGAAGAAGTTACAGTAGAGTTATTAAGTACAGATTTACAAATACCTATTACTATTGCTGGTTCTTCTGTTAGGGTAATTGAAAAAGCAGAACCCGAGGAAGAAGAAGAAGGAGAGTATCTCCTTTAACTTTTATTTATTAATTAAAATAGATCCTGTTTGATAAATTTTTAGTTCTTCCGTTCTATATCTTAAAATGAGATCTTATGTCGTTTATACAAAGTCTAGAAGATCTTGACGATTCTTTGCATGTTTTAATGGTCTTGCAGGAATACCCAAATTTTTTCTAATAATAGCTGCAAGATCTGAATCATATCCATATAAAGTATAAACTTTTTTTGGTTTTGCTAATTTAGTGAATTGAATTAGTTCTTGCGATGTAGAATGCATTGAAAAAGCGAAAGCTTGATTGAATTTATAATAGGGAAATCTTGAGGATTGTCCAGTAACAATAGCTCTTTGTATTTTTGTTTTTGGCAAAAAACTAGGAACTCTTTTTTCTCCTCTGTGAAGAAATATTACGCTATTTACAATCTGTTTTGTGTCTAATTCATGTAAATTATAGTTCTTCCAATTTATTTTTACATTATTTTTATTATAGACTTCATTGATTCTAGCTATTTTATTACCACAATAAACATCAATAGATAGCATATCATTAAGAAATGCGGTAATTTCTTGAGCTGGTCCTAAAACACCTATATTTACAATAGGAATTTTATTTGTTTGGATTGTTTTCATAATCCATCTAATTATCTTCAGTTTAATTTCATTACGTGCTTCAAAAAACAAATTATTGCTGCCATATGTTGCTTCTATAATAAGTATGTCAATATCTTTATTTTCCAAAGTTCTTGCTTTTGGAACAGTAAGCATCTCATCCGTACTTATATCTCCCGTGTAACATATCGTAGCATCATCAAAGTAAAATATAATTTGTGCAGCTCCTAAAACATGACCAGCTGGTACGAATTCAACTTCTATATCATTTATTTTTGTTTTTGAATTGTAAATAATCAAATTCGAATTATTAGCTGTTTTTTTTGTTAGAGCTTCATAAAGATTTTTTGTAAGTTTTGTAGAAAAAACTTTGATGTCTTTATTTGGGAAGGCGATAGAATGATCTGTATGGGCATGCGTTATGAAAACACTATTTGCTTGCTTTGCAACATTAGTAGTGATGGGATCAGCAAGAAACATTATATCTTCTCTAAATCTACGAATAGACACGCCCTTTTTATACTCAACAGTAAATTTCATTCTAATCGTCCTAAAATTGCATGCGTTTAAGATGCAAACATATGCGCCTATTCGTCTCAAAGTAATTGGGAATTATAATGTTTATGTTAATACATGAGTTTTTTTAGGCAGTTTTAGGAACTGTCCTAAAAATATAGCACTTCACCCAACTGGCAACGTGAAGAAGAGGAACATGATGTACCTGTAGCCA
>CAZHRF010000035.1:0-13477 GCA_964534625.1 uncultured archaeon
TATCTGGATTCTGTGGGTCTGTTCCGTGGTTATATTCTTGAAGGTTAGTTAAACCATCCTCATCAGCGTCGTCTTGACTATCATCTATAAGTGGGTTAAGATTATGTTCAACTTCCCATCCGTCTGGCATACCGTCATCGTCCGTATCTGAATTTTGTGGGTCTGTTCCGTGGTTATATTCTTGGAGGTTAGTTAAACCATCCTCATCAAGATCCTCAAGTGTATCATTAAATAAAGGATCGGTACCTTTATCCACTTCCCAAAAATCATCCATTCCATCTCCGTCTGTGTCTTCATCTAAAGGATTAAGACCAAGTTCAATTTCTTCTCCATCCAACAATCCGTCATCATCACAATCAGGATTATTTGGATTGGTGGAATAATGACTTTCTTCGCCATCAAGGAGCCCATCATCGTCCGTATCGTTTTTCCAAGGGTCAGTATTATACAAAAGTACTTCTTGTGTTTCGTTAAGATTATCGCCATCAGTATCATTGAAAGGATAAAGGTCTTGAGCACTAGCACTACCTTCTATGTCATATGCTCCTGATGTCCATTCTGACCAATAATTTCCCTCTTGTAATGTTTCATTATAGAAGAGATTATTGTTTCCATCATTAGTGGCTTTACTGGTAATTGTTTCTGCATTGGTTCCAATAAAGATATTATGGTAAATTATATTATTGTCCGAATTACTGGCAATGTTCATATAATAATTCCTTGAATTAACGACTATATTTTTCTTAATATAGTTAGACGAACTATCAAGGAGTTCAATGCTATCACTTTGCGTATCATTAATAAAATTTTCAGAAATAGTAACGAATATGCTGTACTCTATTTTAATTCCTTGATAAGTACTATTTTCTATTTCATTATTGTTTATATCTGAATAAGATGTTTCATCAAGATATATTCCATAATCGGCATTTTTTATTTTGTTAAAAGAAATCTCTGAATCATTAAGATCAGCACCTTCTATTCCATATTCCAAATTATCAAATGTATTATTAATGATTTTGAAATTAGAGCTTACTACTGAATTATAGTCAGTTGTAACCGCTGTACGACTTTCTTTAACTACGTTATTTTTTATGGTAATATTATTGGAAATTTCAGCTTTAATAGCGTGTTCGTTATACTCAAAAAACGATTTGGATATAATGCTATTATCTGTGTTAGTTATATCTATGGCTGATTCTGTTGCAGTAATTGTAACGTTATTAACTGTAGTATAATTACAAGAATGTATTGTTATGGCGTTATTTACTTCTGTCAATGCTATAGACTCTATTAAGACATTCGTTGAATTTAACAGTATTATCTGTCCATAATCATTTGATTCTTCGATTTGTAAGTTGGTTTGGTTAGCTAAAAATAGTATATTCTTATCGTTGGCGGTGTTATTATTAAAGGATAGGCTAGAAAGATCAGATAGTTCTCCTTTAATAGTGAAACTGCAGTTAAAAAACGCATTATTAGTAAAAGTTAGATTCTCGGTTTTATAAACATTAATCGCACTTGATGCCGCGTTGAAAATTTGATTATTAGAAATAATTGAATCATATAGGTTTCTTGTTTTAATGCCAGTATCTGTTGAATAAAATATGTTGTTTGATATGTTATTATTATAAGAGCTACTCATATAATAAATACCATAGTTTGAATCTGTCACAATATTGTTAATAATACTAATATTATTACCTTGTCGAACGTAAATGCCGTTTGCTTGTAAGTTGTTTTTATTGAGAATTAAATCTTCTGAAAATTTTATGACAAGTCCATAATAATAACAATTCGTTATATTATTTTCAAATGCTATATGTCCATGAGTAGACTCAAAACGCATTCCATAGTCTGAATCAATGAAAAGGTTCGATTGTACTATAGCAGTTTGTGGAGCAACATTTTCTATAGACACAGAATAATAATTAGCTGTTATTTTGCAATTTTGTATAATGAAATATTTGGTTGTGTCTTGGATTAGTATACCGTAATCCTCTGTATCATTGATAATTTCTAAATTTTCTATAATATATGGGCTTTCTTTAGAACCATCCCCTATAATAAAGGAAGAATAGTTTTCATGTTCAAAATCAGCATCAGATGTTATAGTTATTACCCGATCTAAAGAGATTAAACCTGAGGCAGAAGCAGAATGAAATGTTGTTATCTGTTGTCTATTGGTAAAAACCACATGCTGTGAAAAAAAAATGAGTGTTGTTAAAATTATTGTGATTAATAATTGTTTTTTTGTTAATCTCATAAAAGTTACACTATGCTTCCTATTTTTGGCTTTTTAAATAGTTTATTGATAAAATTAATATAGGGAAGAAGTCAGTTAACGTTCATTTCTTAAACTTTTTATATTAAGCAAATGTTCGTTTTGTGATTAATCATGCCAGATATTAGTAGAGATTTAGAAAAGGCTAAAGATGCTTATGCTGAAAAAGATGTTGAACTAATGAAGAAGGCTCACTCTGTAGAAAGTAGAGATGAAACTTGGCATCAACAGGACGAGGGAAAATATATTAAATCAATTATTTACGGCGGCTTAGATGGCATCATCACGACTTTTGCTGTAGTTGCTGGTGTTACTGGTGCTAAGTTAGCTGCAGCTATTGTTCTTATTTTAGGCTTTGCTAACCTCATAGCTGATGGCTTATCAATGGGTGTAGGTGATTATCTGAGTGCTAAAGCTGAACAAGAATATCACGCCAAGGAACGTTCTCGTGAAGAATGGGAGCTCGAGCATTATCGTGAAGGTGAAATTCGAGAAATGGTTGAACTTTATGAACTCAAAGGTATTGAAAAAGAAGATGCTGAGCTCATTGTCAAAACGATGGCCAAATATGATGATGCTTTTGTTGATATTATGATTGCGGAAGAATTAGAAATTCTTGAATCAACAGAACCGCCCTTAAAGAACGGAATAGCTACCTTCTTGTCTTTTGTTATGTTTGGTTTCATTCCTTTGTTGTCGTATATATTGGCTCAGTTAATTCCTGCCATTCAGAGTTCCGAATGGTTGTCTTTCATACTTGCTTGCATACTTACTGCTATAACTCTGTTTTCTCTAGGCACCCTAAAATCTCGCCTAGTAGATAAAAAATGGTTTATTGCAGGTCTGGAAATGTTATTGATTGGTGGTCTAGCTGCAACTGCTGCTTATTTGATAGGGTTCTTGTTGAGATCATTAGTTCCCGGTGGTGCAGTTTAAACTAGTTTGAAGTAAAAAAGACTGTAATCGAATTATACGCATTAAGATGATAGTAAAATACACCTAAGATATCGTTACACTAATAATATTTTTTTCAGCTAATAATCTATCCACTATATCTCCAGAAAGTGGTTTATTGGTAACTATAGTCATAGTAGATTCAACGCTGAATTGAGGATCCTTGCAAAGCATATAACGTATGCAGATCCCTGCTTCTGCTATTATTTTAGTTGCTAAAGCAGCTATTCCGATCTCAGAGGATTTTGCTCGTACTTCTATTACACCTAGTTTTTTCCTTCCAGTTTTTCGGGCTACTTCTGAAATATCTGCAACAGGTTTTAGGCGAGAAAAAACATCCAAAAGTTCTTTGTTATTTAAGATTACTTCACAACACATATCTACTACTTTTCTGTCGACTCCAATAGCTCGGGCTATTTTCGTGTTTGTCATCTCTATTTCACCAGCATAAATTTTACCATCTTTTGCCACTCTAAAACCATAATCTAGGAGTGTTGAAGCAACTTTCAATCTTGAAGGTGTTCGTTCAAAAGCATCAAGGACTTGTTCGTAACTCATCAGTACTCACCCCATTTCTGTTCAATTATATATATAATTGTTATTATACCATATATATTGTACTGAAATATTGCGTTTTGTATATTAAGGTGTATTAATTGCATATACTTGATACTCATGAATATTGAAACTGTATCAAAAACATTAGAAAAAAACAGAACAAAGCAAACTGATGATAATATTGAAGTTCCAAGACAATATTATAACCTCAGACCAGATTTACCGACACCTTTAGCTCCAATCATTAATCCAGGAACTAAAGAACCTCTGTCTTTTGAAGAGCTTGAACCATTATTTCCTAAAAGACTAGTTGAACTAGAGTTTTCCAATGAACGTTATATTGACATTCCAGAGCCACTTAGGGAGTTCTATTATAGTTTTGGAAGACCAACGCCTTTAATGCGTCTAAAACGTTTGGAGATGTATCTAAATACACCCGCTAAAATTTTCCTTAAACGTGAGGATGTTTCTCCTACCGGTAGCCATAAGATCAATACCGCGATAGCTCAAGCATATTATGCATTCCAAGAAGGCACAAAAAAACTTACAACCGAAACAGGTGCTGGTCAATGGGGATCGGCATTGAGTTTATCAGCTTCTCTAATTCGAACTGCGCATGGTGCTGAACTTGACTGTGAAGTTTTCATGGTTCGCTGCAGTTATGATCAGAAACCCTTCCGAAAAACACTTATGAATCTTTATGATGCTACTATTCACGCCTCACCTAGTCCAACTACTAAATCAGGTAGGAAAATACTGAAAGAAAATCCGGATCATCCCGGTACTCTCGGCATAGCCATTTCTGAAGCTGTAGAAAGAGCTATGGAAGAAGAAAATACTAAGTATTCATTAGGCAGTGTATTAAATGGGGTTCTTATCAATCAATCTGTTATTGGTCTAGAAGTAGAACAACAATTCAAAGCGATGGATCAAAAACCAGATTATTTGATAGGTTGTGTTGGCGGTGGTTCTAACTTCTCTGGATTAGTTTTTCCTCTTCGAAAAGCTTTTCCTGAAGCCAAAATTATTGCAGCTGAATCAACTGCTTGTCCTGCTTTAACCACGGGGTTATACAAATATGATTTTGCTGACACGTTAAGAATTTGCCCAATGATTAAAGGGCATACTGTAGGTCACGATTATACCCCACCACCTATACATGCTGGTGGTCTAAGATATCATTCAACTGCACCCATGGTCAGTAATCTCTTAGATGCTGGTGAGGTTACCCCGTATGCATATCCACAGACCGAGATTTATGAAGCTGGAAAGATTCTTGCTCAGACTGAAGGATTAATTGCTGCCCCCGAAACTAACCATGCCATTAAAGCAGCTATAGATATTGCTAGGGCGGTAAAGAAAACTGGTGAAAAAGCCAATATTGTTGTTAGTTATAGTGGGCATGGATTGCTTGATTTAACCGGATATGAAGAATTTCTTAACAACAATCTGATTGATGTTTAAGTCAAATGAAATTAAAGTAAAGATTAAGGAGATGAATGCTGAAAAAGATGGCTAAAACAAAGCGTTTCTTATTTTTCATCTTTTTTTGATTTTAGAAAAGCAATACTTCTGTTTAATTTTTATAATTGTGGTTTGTTTGCTTTATTTATCCTCCGTATTGTTCTCTTTATCAATTCAGTATATTTGTTCATTGAAACAATCTAAAACTATTTTTCCAGTATACTTTTTCTAGGACATCTTTAGATAAATTTAAGCCATTTATCACTGTATGATTATCATTATCGGGGTCTGGTATAGGTAATGGGTGCTTTCTTACATCGGTTTCCAATAATGCTTGAAAAGCCACATAGCGATGAATATAGTACCCAGGCAAAGGTTCGCGATCTGTCCTGCCAGAAACAATATCTGTACCAAATAAGATTCTATCTGCATGGCGATCGAAAAATGCTCTTGTTAAATCAATATTTTCGCCAAACTCCCTGACCATCCATTTAGCTGAAGCAAGATCTACATAAAGATTAGGATAATTCTTTAACCAAGTAGAAAGGTTCTCCAAATGTTCTGGTTGTCCAGCCATATGTGCTCCTATTATTTTTAACTTAGGATACTCAGATAGGATAGACTTAAACTCTTCTAAATGTTCTTTTTTTGTACCATATTTCGATTCTGGTTGATACCGATCTCCATACATTAAATCAGGATCACTCACATGCAGTAATAAGGTTAAATTTAGATCGTCTAACCTTTCAAAAAAAGGTTCTAGAAGCGGTGAGTTTAATGAATAGTTGTGATTAGTGTCACGTTTTAAGCCATATCTGTCAATGGCATAGTCTTTCCAACGAGGGGCGAACCAAATTTTTATGACAGAATATCCGTCTGCATATGCTTGCTCAAGATCTTCTAGCCCTTTCTTCTTTTCTCCTTTAAAATAGTCTGCAAAAGCGAGAAACTTTGCATAAACAAATTTATCTGGGAAGGCATCATCAAGTTCTTTTCTATTGTCTTCATGCATAATCCCAAGCATTTTTTTAACATTAAACTCTTCGGAGTATCCAATCATTGACTCAATATCCTCTTTATTTCTAAGGTGGACGTGAGCATCAAACTTTGGTCCCCTATATTTTTGATTCATTTCGAGAAAAAACTTATCCATGTGCTTCTTAACGTAACTAAACATATTTTCACCGTTAAAGGAATTTTTTTATCCGCTTTGAGTGTAGAACTTTTTTCTTTTTAATTTTTGGATAGAGCAACAGAAAAAAATTGTTACCGAGCTAGCGTTAAATAATTATTATTTGGTGTTTTTATGTTCTTTTCCCTCTTACATGTTTAGTCCTTAAAATCTATGAAAAACAATATTTGTTAAATGTATAAAAATTTAAGCATATAATAAAGTATGATGAATATGGACAGATTCAAAGTTTTGTTAATACAAATAGCGATGATTCTTGGTTATATTGGCACAATAATAGTTAATGCATTGGCTAATATTTTACCAATTAACAATGTTGGCACAGGTGAGGTGTCAGATTCCCTTCCTAATCTATTTGGTCCAGCTGGGTTAACTTTTTCTATTTGGGGCGTAATATATGTTCTCCTTGGTGTCTTAACTATATATAGTGTGAAATCCCTTTTTACTACCGAGGAACCTCCAGAATTTTTATCTAAAATGGGTATAGAGTTTATTGTAGCCTCAGTCGCTAATATGACTTGGCTTTTTCTCTGGCATTATGGATTCTTTTTCTTATCTGTATTAGTTATGTTAGTTCTATTAGGAGCATTACTTAGCAGTTATTTACGCTTACAAATAGGACTACGAGACGCCGATAGAAATGAAAAATGGTTTATTCATGTACCAATTTCTGTTTATCTAGGGTGGATAACTATCGCCACAGTTGCGAATGTAACAGTTTTCTTGGTTGATGTTAATTGGAATGGTTTTGGACTTTCTGACCAAGTTTGGACAATAACAATGATAAGTATAGCTGCGATTATCACAGGATTAATGATCTGGATACGAAAAGATTATGCTTATACAGCAGTTGTCTTATGGGCTTTCATTGGAATAATAATCAAAAGAGCTATGGAAACACCGGTTTACTCTGGTATAATAGCAACTATAAGTGTTCTTATAGCACTTTTATTGGGTTTAATGGGTGTCAAAATACACTTAGAATTGAGAAAATAAAGCCAAGTCACGTATTTTCTAAAATCCGCTTTTTTCTTCTTTCTCTTGCCTTACAAATTGTCAGGAAATAAAGCTTTAGAGAATCTTGCTTTTGAATTAGAAAAATTAGGCTCAAAACGACCTATGTTTCTTACAGATAAAGGAATAAAACAAGCAAGTGTATGATGAGATACCTACTGACTCTTCAACGGAGATCATTAATAAAATAGCCAAAATATAAAAACAAACGCATTCAGACGCTATTGTAGCTATAGGAGGCGGGTCAGTAATTTATACAGCTAAAGGTGTAAATATACTTGTATCTAGAGGGGGCTATAATCTCAAAGAGTATATGGGGGCAGATATTTTAGATAAACCATTAAAGCCTTTAGTTGTAATACCTACAACGGCAGGTACGGGATCTGAAGTCACCAATGCAGCTGTTATAAAAGATCATGAAAAAAATGTTAAACTTTCTTTCACCTCTCGATTTTTCCTTCCTCATCTGGCTATCCTAGATCCTCGCATGACTTTGACTCTACCAGCTTATATTACAGCCTTTACAGCTATGGATGCATTAACTCATGTTATTGAAGCATATGTGTGTCTACAAAAAAATCCTCTAAGTGATGCGTATGCATGGAAGGCCATTGAATTAATTTGTAGAACTATTAAAGATGTAATTCACAATCCAAAAGACATACAAAAAAGATTAATATTAGCAAACGCCGCTATGATGGCTGGAATAGCTTTTTCTAACTCGATGGTGGGTGCTGTCCATAGTTTGGGTCATGCTTTGGGTGGTGTTTGTAGTATACCTCATGGTGTAGCTATGAATATATTCTTGCCTATTGTGTTAGAGTATAATTATGAATGTATCAAAGAGCATTTAGATGAACTTTTATTACCCATAGCGGGAGTTGAAGTATATACTCATACAAAAGAGAGTGAAAGGGCAAAAGAAACGATTAACCAGATAAGAAAACTTCAAGATCAATTGCATGACTTAGTTGAATTACCCAGAACATTAGAAGAGGCAAAAGTATCAACAAAGGATTTTGATGAAATAGCTCAAAAAGCAATAAATGACGGGTCGTTAATAACCAATCCAAAGGATATATCTTTGGATGATGCATTAGACCTACTAAAAAAAGCGAAAACGAGGATGAAAAAGTAGTATATCTTTCCTTTAATTATTAAAAAACCAATTAGTCTTTCTTTCTCGTAACCTGTTAGTTCAACAGTCTTTTGAGTCTCCCAGAAAACTTTAAGAAGGACATATTGAATTATTACCCGATACTAATGGACCGTGTTGGAATAATTATTTGTGATAGATACAAAAGTTGTGATGGAGGAAAATGTTTTCGTTCTGTAAGAGAGCGAGAGGGTTCTTTCGAACGATATGCTGGCAAAAAGCTTGAACTTATAGGATATAGTTCTTGTGGAGGCTGTCCAGGTGGAAATATTGAATATGTTGCAACTAACATGAAAAAATATGGGGCTAACGTAATCCACTTTGCAACTGGTTTTCTCGCAGGTTATCCCCCTTGTCCACGGATTGATATTTTTAAGGCTTTTATTGAAAAAAACATTGGACTTGAAGTTGTAGTAGGTACACATCCAATGCCCACCAATTACATAGAAAATCATAATAGAATAAATGATATACCTGAAAAATATAAGGAATATTGGGATGCTCTTTGTGATAAAAAAGGATCAGCAAAATATGACTCAACATCCCCAAACTATGTAGAAGAACTCAAAAAAGAACTGATGAAAGAATAGTCTTGCTCTTGTTCTTACAATTATTCTCGTTTTGATTATCGATGAAATTGTAATAAGGTACAATTCCTTAAAATTGCTTTAAATGCTTTTGTCATCAAATAGTACTTCCGAAATAGTATGAAAAAGCAAGAAACTCACAAATGAATACGATTTAGTTTCGTTTTAAGTATGTCGAAGAGGTTATTACCAGCTTAATTCAGAAGTACTATCCAAGAAGAAAAAATAATTAAACTATGGATACCCCTATAAATTATGGCTAAGAGCAAAGAAGGGTCTCCTTATGAAGGAGAAAAAGTTTGTTTAAGAGCTTTAGAAACATCAGACATTGATAATGTAATGAAAAACTGGAATACTTATGAAACTAGGCGTAACTTAATGAACACATTTCCCATGTCCAGAAGTCATGAGATTGACTGGATTGAAACAACTTTGGACGCAGTAAAGAAAGGGAAGAAATTTGTTTTTGTAATAGAGGAAAAAGAGACAAGGAAATTTTTAGGAACAGTAGGATTTGAGTCAGTTGATTTTATTTCTAGAAGTGCAACCCTAGGTATAGCTATCCATGACTCCAATGATCAAGGAAAGGGGTATGGTACAGAAGCCATGATTCTCATGCTAAAGATTGGTTTTTGGCACATAAATTTGCATAGGATTGAATTAATTGTTTTAGACTACAATCAAAGGGCTAAATACGTATATGAAAAAGTAGGGTTTACAGAGGTAGGACGAAAGAGAGAAGCACACTATTTAGAAGGGTGCTATTATGATTTCATTTTGATGGACATACTTAAAGCTGAGTTTAATGAGAAATATGCGTAAAAACTAAGTATATCCATTTGATCTTTTTTCTTTTAAAGAACGGAAAATTCCCTCTTATAGTTAAAATAATGAACAATGCTACAAAATTTCACCTTGAAGTTTCTTAATTTAGCTAATTAGTGTTTAGATTTGCCTTGCTTATTTGTCTCTATGTGCTTCCCTGATGTGGAAATTTAATGACATGACGCTTGTATATTCTTTGTCACATAGATGGCATTTGAACGTGATTTTTTCTTCATTGTCTTCTTTTTTTTCATGCACCTGTTTGTCTGGATTATTCATATAATCTCCTTATCTGAATATTCATTAAAAGCGGTACTAATAAAACTAAGGATATCAACTTCTCATTTAAACTAGAATTCTGCTTTATGAGAAAAAGATATAGGGAGGCATATCAATGTACTATTGTAGACCATCGATAGATAGGAACTAGATATACATGAATAAAAACCAAGAGAAAAATAAAGAACAAAAAAAGATTGATGTTGATTTTCAATCTGTACAAAATGTAGCAGATGAACAATCTTTTCAACAGTTTAGTAAAGGTCAGAAGAGTGATAAATATGATCGTATGAAACAATCCTATGAAGTCGCTTCTTTTTACTCAAGAAAAAAATTAGAAAAAGAGAATCCTGATCTTGCTAAAGCATTAGAAGACATTCAAGAAAGTAATGTTATTGTAGTTGAAGGAAGTTATGATCGTTGCCAGTTGGTTTTAGAACTTACAGGCATCCCTCATAAATTGATTCCAATCCATATTTTGGATAAGATTGAATTGAACCCTGAACAGACAGTTTTTATAAATTGTCCAGGAAGAGTGTCTGATCAAGCTGTTAGAAAATTGGCCACTTTTGTCAAGGCAGGAGGATTATTAGTTACCACAGACTGGGCTTTGTCTAATGTATTAGAGAAGGCTTTTCCAGAGAAAGTAAGATATAATCAGAATCCTACTGGCGATGAGGTTGTCCGTATTATAGTTGCGGATAAAAAGAATCCAATTGTATCTGATTTTCTAGATAGTAAAACCGAGCCTTTATGGTGGCTAGAGGGATCAAGTTATCCTATTCAAGTACTTGATAAAGAAAATGTGACGATATTAATTTATTCCAATGAGTTGAAAGAAAAGTATGGGGAAAGCCCAGTTATAATAGAGTTCGAAGAAGGTAAAGGTAAAGTCGTGCACATGATAAGCCATTTTTATTTACAACGAACCGAAACACGTGACAAGAAGGATAAGGTTGTAGCTGGAACGAATATAGAAAAAGAAGTCTATGATCAAGCTCCTGATGATATTAAACAGAAGTTAGATTCTACTTCTACAGCTGAATTTTCTGCAGCCCAAACCTCTGTCAGTTTTATTGCTAAAAATATTGCTCAACAAAAAAAGAAATACATGGACGAAGAAAAATAATCTCTTCAGAACAATAAATTGGATTACAGATAAAAGACTTAAAGCTAAAAACAATTTAAGAAAAAAATTGATGGTAAAGAAAAAAACGAATAATTCTAGATTGATCTTTAATAGGAAACCAGTAGGTCCTCACCCGAATATCTTCCTTCTCCTTTTAAGATATAGATTATTTCTATTTCTTGATTTGCTTCAATTTTATCTATTATCCACTGTCTTATTTCTCCTTGATCTATTTCTTTTACAAGTTCTGACTTTATTTGTTCGTCTTCTTTTTCAAGCTTAAAACCTTCTGGGATTAAGTCTCTGAGTTTGATATATTCAATGGGTTCTTCTCCTCTATTCTTGAAAAACAATGTGATTTCGTAGGTTCCTTCCGTCCTTCTGGGTAAAATGTCTTTAGCAGAAGTAATTCTCCGCCTAACGTGAGAAATGCGGATGGTATTAACTGTATCAGAAATTGGTATAGTAAAATCAGGAGCGGGTTCGACGAGAGAAACAGTTGCTAGGGGATTAGCTTGAAATTGGATATCTTTAGGTGGTTTATTTACTGTGGTATCATATTTGAGCCTAAGTATTGCATTGGGTTCAAGTGGCGTGTTGATTATGAAGTTTAGTTCTCTCACTATCTCACTATCTTTTTCGTTCTCTGTCTCTTCTTGTAAAGCATAGTCCTCTCTGGTTAATTTCGTTTCATCACCATTTTTTATTAAGAACACCTGTATTTCTTCTTCTTTAGGTGACAGAAAATAATTTGGAAGCTCGTCGCGAATGAGGATTTTCTCATAGGTGACAGCACCAGTATTGGTGACATCAAGTATTGATCCAATGAGAGAGCGACTAAACGAAGGCACAATAGTTTTGGTATATGTTTTTTGTCCTTCACCTCCTGCTACTACTAACTCTTTTTCTCTAAATTCCATTGATGCTCCTACTTGAGCATTTACTGTAATATTAAGTGTACTTTTTACATTAGCTCTAAATTGTGGGATGTCTTCAGACTCTACTTCCCAACTTTCTGTTGTCAATTGTTCATATTCGGGTAAAATTTCTGGCGTATTATGCTTTACATCTAGATAGATATTTTCATCTTTTTGAACAAGTAGTGAATAAACTTCAATTGGAAATTCTGATTTGTTATTTAAGAGAAGTTTTGCTCTCCATAGATTGGGTCTTTCTTCTACTTCTTCTACTTCAAGTGTCAATCTTTTCTTAATGTGGGCATTAGCCATTCTAATTACTAACTGGCAAGATTCTTCATTTCTCTCGGTGTATTTGAATAGTGTAGGACCTGTTGAGATTGGATCAACTGTTGTAGGCAAGATTCTACCAACAATACTGAGATGTATAGCCTCTTCTTCTTGCACTAAATCTTCTATTCTCCAAATCAGTGCATTATCTTCAATTTTAGCTTCCCCCTTGTATGAGTTAATGTCGATTTGCTCAAATTCTTTCGGTAGATTACTCTTTAAAACAACCTCATCTAGATTGCGTTTGGGGTTGATACTGTAAATCAATTCTACTTCTGTTTCTTTGTCTTTAAAGAGTACATGGGATAGAGATTCATCATTATCAGTAAAAGTGTCAATTTTTTGTTCAAAATCAAATGGGAGATCACTCTGTTCTCTATCTTTAATTAAATATTCTTTTATCCAGAGTTTTTGAGGGCTTAAATTATGAATATGAAAGTCTTCTTTAAGATCAAGATTCTCATAATTATCAAGTTTAAGACCAATGTCAAAAATATTTGATTCTTTACCTGGATTTTCGATTTCCAATGTACCCTTGCTCTCTTCTAGTATTAATGTACCCTCATCATAAATGCCTTTGAGACTCTCAGATATCTTAATATTGAGGGAAGACTCCTTTGGACCTTCACCATATATTATTTTAGAATTGATAAATTCATAAGCAGGGGACTTGTCTTCAACAACTGCTTCCTCTGGTTCTTCTTGGGTAAAAGTTGTTTCATTAGGTTCTTTGTAAACTTGTTCTTCGTAGGGTATTGGTGCTTGCTCCTCTCTTTCTTCTTCTACTA
>CAZHRF010000035.1:13577-34108 GCA_964534625.1 uncultured archaeon
TAGCTGTTTGCTCTTGTTCTTCTTCTACTATAGCTGTTTGCTCTTGTTCTTCTTCTACTATAGCTGTTTGCTCTTGTTCTTCTTCAGCAAATATTTCTTCTGGTTCAATTTCTATAACAGATTCCTTTGAGGGATCTAAATCTACAGGTACTTCAGTTTCTTCTTTAGACTGCTTATCTATAATGTCTTGTACATCTAATATTTCCGATGAAGAAATAACTCGATTAGGGTCATATAGTAATATTAAATCTATCGTTTGTTTGTCAATTAATTCATTAATATTCTGACTCAAGAAGATATATTTGTACTCTCCATAATAATACTCTTTATTCAAATATTTTTGGTCTAAGCCTTCCTTAATAGAGAATTTTTGGGGGAGAGCAATAGACAGTTTAATTTGACAATCATCACAAATATTTTCACTCATTCCAAGTAGTTCATTATTTGAACAAGTAGAACAAACTTTACCTGCTAGATCAAATACTGTTCTAAACAGATTGTCATCAATTTTTTCGAGAAATAATGGAAAAAGATATTTTGTAACAGTTGTTTCTGCTTGATCAAACTCAGCTTTTATAGCAAAATCAACTTTCTGTAGTTTATAAGTAAACTCAAGTCTATGATTAGGAAATAGTTGTTCCAAAGTCCAGATAACATCTAGCTTGTTTTGTTCAAAATCGAAACTTGAGGGTTGAAAGAATGAGATTAAATTATTTTCTTCATCATATAGTTTTCCTACTATAAAACAAGGTTTGTACTGAAGAGAAATTGTATCAACAATTTTCACTTCAGTTAATTCAATGGTTGTTTCATTTTTAAACTCAGATTTAACACCATACAGTCCGGGTTCTTCTATATTATGTTCAACTTTTGGTGTCTGATTAAAATTCTGTTTTACACCATTTATTTCATAATTAATTGTTGATTCTAGTGGCTTTCTTTCTACCACTTTATCGGGTAAAATAGAGGCGGTTTCTTCTATAATATATTCTTCTTCGTACGGAGTGCCTATAATCTGTTGATTTTCCTTGTATATTGTATCATAATCTAATTGAAGATCCTCTTCATCAAATTCTATAGCATCTGTAAAGGCTTTATCAGCAATACCCATTTTTTTAACTTTTACTTTAATTTTATCTTGAGTTTCGCCACGTAAACATTTCAAAACCTTTTTTGCAGTAATTTTTTTATCAAATTGTGTGTCTTCAAAATATTCTTGCATCCAGTTTGCTAACCTGCGATCAAAAACAGAAATCTCAAATCCTTCTGCAACACGTTTAATGATTCTGGTACATTCACAGAGATTATTAACTTCAAAAGAATTTTCAAGGCCAGAACGAGTGTTACGGAAACTAGTTTCAAATTTTGATAGATCTGGAAAAGTATCTATGGCAATTTGCCAAGTGAGAGTGCCCCAAAATTTTTCATATTTAGAGTTGCCCATTGAATATCAGACATAATAATGTGATACCTATTATTAATGTTTTTACTTAATTGTGGAAACTTTAGTCGAAATATTCTTGAAGATTTGTAGGACCAATTCTTGTTGCTTCAAACTTCATGAGTAGCTGTTTGGCTATATTTACTAAAACTTGTTTTACTCTCGAAGTCTTTTCTATGTCAGTTAAAGGATGAATTCTAATTACAATTCCGTCGTCTCGATTATTGATTATGGTGAAAAAAGATTGTTTTTCTTTTTTTTGAATAGCTAGTGATTCTACTAGTAGTGAATCGTTGCTCTCTGAAATATATGTTATTGATGTTTTTACTATACCGTCATCAAATTTTACAAAAACAGGTTCTAATTCTTCGAATGCCTTTTTTGCATCTATTTGCCCTTGAAGTACTACATGTGGCATATTTTATTCACTTAGGGTTTATTATTTTTCCTTTTCATTAATCTTTCTCTGAATCAAATTTTAGTGAAATAGAATTTATACAATATCTTAACCCAGTCGTTTCTTTAGGACCATCGTTGAACACATGACCTAAATGACCTCCACAGTTTTTGCAAATAATTTCCTCCCTAATCATACCATGTGATTTATCTACTTTTTTTACGATATTTTTTTCATCAATAGGTTGATCAAAGCTAGGCCAGCCACATCCTGAATCAAATTTGGCATCAGAATCGAATAGAGGTGTATCACAACCTGCACATTTGTACACTCCTTCTTCTTTATGAAGATAATAATTTCCACTAAAAGGTCCTTCTGTTCCTTTTAATCTTAAAACTCTAAACTGTTCTTCACTAAGAATATCTTTCCATTCTTTTTCCGAACGTTGATATTTGCTATTTGATTGCTCATTTTCTTTCATACATGTAAATAAAAGATATCATATAAAATAAAGCTAGGTTTATTACAAAAAAACAAGGAAAAATCGAAAAAAAGAGATCGAAAAGGAATATTCTACCTCAATATTTCTAAATGTTGATAAAGTGGAAATTCTTTAGTTAATTCTGCTATATCTCTTTTTACTTCTTGTATTGCCTTTGAATCGCCTTTCGCTTTTATTATTTTAGTTATTCCTTCAGCTATTATGGCCATCTCATTTTCTTTCATGCCTCTGGTAGTTACAGCTGGTGTGCCTATTCTTATTCCTGATGGATTAAATGGACTTACTGGTTCATAAGGAACTGTATTTTTGTTTGTTGTTATATTTGCTTCATCTAAGGCATTTTGTATCATTTTTCCTTTACCCGCTAGATTTTCGGGTCTTAAATCAATGATCATGAGATGATTATCTGTTCCATTTGATACTATTTTTATATCACGATCCATAAGTGCTTCAGATAATGCTTTGGCATTCTTAACTATCTGTTTGGCATATTCTTTGAACTCAGGTTGCATGGCAAGTTGAAAAGCAGTAGCTTTTGCAGCTGTCATATGATCATGGGGGCCACCTTGTAACCCTGGGAATACGGCTGAATCTATCAATTTCGCAAGATTCTTTTTTGTATTAGGATGATAAAGATCATGTAAACGATCTTCTTCTTTGCACATTATAATAGCTCCTCTTGGTCCTCTAAGACTTTTATGGGTTGTAGTCATAACAACATCTGCATAAGTAACAGGTGATGGATGAACTCCTCCCACTACCAATCCTGCGATGTGGGAAATATCAGCGAGATGATACGCATCAACATCTTCAGCTATATCTTGAAAGGCTTTAAAATCAATTATACGTGAATAAGCAGTTAAACCTGAGATGATCATCTTTGGTTTTTCTTTTTTGGCTAAATCGTGAATAACACCCATATCTAGCCTTTCAGTTTCTTTATCGACGTTATAACTAATACAGGTATAGTTTTTTCCACTAAAGTTTACATGGGAGCCATGTGTAAGATGACCCCCTGCATTTAAATCAAATCCAAGGAATTTATCTTTTAAGTCTAAAAGAGCAAAAAAGACCGCTTGGTTAGCAGGGGAACCAGAATAAGGTTGAACATTGACATGCTCACAACCAAAAAGCCTTTTTGCACGGTCAATGGCTATTAGTTCTATTTCATCAACTATATCATTACCCCCATAATAACGTTTTTCAGGGTATCCTTCACTATATTTGTTGGTAAAAACACTTCCAACACCTTGTAATATCGCTTTGGTCGTATAGTTCTCACTGGGAATTAATTCAATTCCTTCTTGTTGTCGTTTCAATTCTCTTAAAATAGCATCAGCAATAGCTGGGTCAACATCTCTTAAATCGTTCATTAATGTCATAAACCTTAACCATAGAATACTTCTCTTTTTATACTTTAAATTTATCCATTTGATGATTTTTTACATTTATGAAGCAACAAACCATCTGCACATACAGCATAGTATTTAACCTCTAAAGGTTTATTCGTAAAATTAAAAAATAGTAAGGGAAATTTCCCTTTTATAAATTTGAAACTTTTTGTTTTATTAAGATATAAAAAATATTATATTCCAAAGCCTAACTCACTAGGTTCAGCTTCTACTTTTTCAATAATCTCAACGCCAACAGCTTGTGGTCCTTTTTCTGTCTCTTCGATTTCGAACTCAACGATATCGCCTTCGCGCAATTCATTGAATTTGACAGCATCAAGTTGACTAAGGTGGAAGAAAATATCTTCTTCTTCTTCATCGTCAGCATTGATAAAACCATAACCGCGATGGGTAATGAGTTTTTTGATTTTTCCTTGCATGAGCTTACCTCCATTTAAGTTTTTCACAGTTTAGTTTTTCAAGGCGTGATACTCCTTGAGGTAAGAATAAATCTACCAGTTAAATCGCTAAAATGAGCAACTCATTTAGTTTGATTCAAGATAGTTGTCTAGAGGGGCTTTATAAGTACTCTGGTAGTTAGAATGGATAAGACAAACAAATAAAGAATATGGTAGATAGAACGTAAATTGGACGATCGAATCTTTTATGGTATATCTAATCGGAGATCGAAGTTGATTTTTTCATAAATAAATATATAAACAAACATTGGTACTTATTTTGTGAAGTATATGTCTAAAAAAAACGAAATGAAAAGAACTAAGAAAAGCATTTTATGTGTGCTACTAATTTTAGCCCTTGTTTTATTTAATTTAACTATTATAGAAGGATTATTCTATCAATCAACAGATACTAATGAAGAATCTTTTATGGTTCCTATGCGAGATGGCATAAATCTAGCTACGGATGTCTATTTTCCAATTACTTACAAAGAAGGTTCAACATTCTCAACTATTTTAATTCGAACACCATATAACAAGAATCATTTAAGTACTTACACACCTTATTTGACGGGAACAAGTTATATAGTTGTTGTACAAGATACTCGGGGTAGATTTTCTTCTGAAGGAATTGATACGATCTTTATGAATGCTTCAATAGATGGGTATGATACGATTGAATGGATTAAGAATCAGCCATGGTCAAATGGAAAAATAGGCACTTTTGGACCCTCAGCTTTGGGTATTGTTCAATTGTTTTTACAACTTTCCCAGCCAGAAGGACTTGAAGCCCAGTTCATTCAAGTTGCTACACCCGATTTTTATACGACTGTATATCAAGGTGGGGCTTTTAGACAATCATTAATTCAAGGTTGGCTACAATCTCAAGGCAGTACATTTTGGTTGCCTACCATTTATCAACATGAAACGTACTCAGATTTTTGGAAAAACGTTACTTTAACAGGCAAATATAATAAAGTTGTTAGTCCCGCTGTGTTCCAAGGAGGGTGGTACGACTGTTTTAGTCAAGGAACACTCGATAGTTTTATGGGGTACCAATATGATTCGCCAACTGAGTTAACTAATAAATCCCATTTGATTATGGGACCGTGGGGGCATGGTACAAATTATGAAACTCAACTGGGTGAGATTAACTTCCCTTCTAATGCTATAGATGTGTACACGATGGCTCTTTATGAGGATTTCTTTGGTCACTATCTAAATAATGAACAGCTAGTCAATCATCCAAAAGTGAGATATTATTGTATGGGACCTGAAGGGAGTAATAAAATTGGAAATTTCTGGCGAACATCTGAAATTTGGCCGATTCCTGCGGAAAATACTTCTTATTATCTACATTCAGATTACACTATTTCAACAACCGTTCCATCAGAACCAGAAAGTTATACATCTTACATTTATGACCCTAAAAATCCTGTTAATACTCGAGGAGGAAGCAATCTTAATATTCCATCTGGACCGTATGATCAAAAAAACATAGAAAGCAGATCTGATGTGCTTATTTTCACTTCAAGCGAATTAGAAGACTATGTGGAAGTTACAGGAAGAATAAAAGCAAAACTTTGGATTTCATCAAATTGCACAGATACTGATTTCACCGTAAAAATAACTGATGTTTACCCTGATGGAAGATCAATGCTTATACAAGATGGAATAATTAGGGCAAAGAATCGTAATCATAAATCTGAACCCGTTTTACTCACACCAGATGAAATAGTGCCTGTAGAAATAGATCTCTGGAGTACGTCTTATATCTTTAATCCTGGACATAAAATACGAATAGCTATCTCAAGCTCAAACTATCCACGATTTAGTGTTAATACTAACACTGGCGCGTCTATCTTTTCTAATAACGATACATATATAGCCAATAATACCATATATCATGACAGTGAGCATCCATCACACATAATATTACCGATAAATACAGATGGGGATATTCCAGGAACTGAAGACACAGCTACAACGACAAATACAACCTCTAGTAACCCAAAAACAGATACTGAAACGATACCCAGTGAAACAAATTTAGGTTTAATTGGAATAATAGCAGGAATATTTGTTCCTCCGATTTGTATGGTTATAATTAGAAAAAAATATTGGTGAAGACGAGATTAGTCGTTTCTTTTTTTTGTTTTTTGAGAAAGCAAATTGACATTAAACTGGTTCTAAAATGAAAAGTATAAAAACCATTAACAAATATATCGTTTGGTCATTATGTGTGTTTTTAATATTAAGAAAATAGGTACGGTTAGAAGTCAATTTGCAGAACCTGCTGATCCTTTTATAATGCGTGAGTATGAAAGTGAGATAATCATCGACGCTCGGTATAAAGAAGGATTATACAAACTAGATGATAGCGAATATATTCAGGTTGTTTTTAATTTTCACTTGAACAACGATTATTCTCTTCAGACACGTACATATAGTTCAAAAATCAAGGGTGTTTTTGCTTCAAGGAGCCCTCATAGACCTAGTTCTATTGGTGTTACAACTGTTAAAGTGCTAGAAATTAATGATAACGTTTTAAAAGTGAAAGGACTTGATGCAATAGATGGATCACCTGTTTTGGATATCAAACCTTATGCGCGCTCCATGGATGAAAAGGAAATAGCTAAGGTAGATAGGCAAAAGATGAAACAAAGCCCCCGATGGGAAATGACAAAGCTAATTCGAACAGAAAATTTAGAAGAATTACTGTTAAAGATAGGCGAATTACATGGGCATTATTGTGTAGGGTTGGCATTAGGAGTAATCGCAGGACAGAAACTAATGATGCAGATGACAAAAATAACACGAGAAACAGATAATCTTACAGCTATAGTAGAAGTAAAGAACTGTTTTGTCGATGGGATCCAGTATGTTACAAGCTGTACGGTTGGCAAGAACAATTTAAAGATAGAAGACAAGTTTAACAATATGGCTTGTACATTAGTTCAATCAGAAACAAACATCCAATTGAGAGCCGTCTTAAAAGAAAAATATCTTGAACTAGTTGAAACCAAGTTACCTGATGTTTATGATTTTATTAAGAATAGAATAAAACCTGAAACAGAAGAAGAAAGGGAAGAGATGAGAAAAAAATCTACCAATGCTGCTTTTGAAATTTTAGCGTTAAAAGAAGAATTATTTGAGATTAAAGAAATAAAAAAGAAACATTAGTAATAGAACGCAGAATGAATGCTAATAATTATTCCAATAATTTTTGACGAATCTTTTCAGCTAACTTAAAACTATCAGTTTCTTCTTGGTCGAAAATTAGTTCAATATCTTCTGGTTTGGTAACCTCCCCTATTCCAAGCTCTACTGCTCTTTTAATCTGCTCTTGATCAAAAATATTCCCTTTTTCCACCTCAACTGTGGTTCCCAATATACGTAAAATAGCAACTCCTACAGCGTCCATAGCAACTTTATCTGTACTAGCAAGAATAACATTGGCTTCTTTCATGGTACCTTCCATTGGCCCACCATCAACAAATGTTTTAACACCGTCCATTATTAGCAGGTCTGGTTTATAAACAGCATTAATCTCTGCTATCATTTTACGTTGATCTTTTGAGCTATGAAGTTCATTCATATATGAGTTACCATCTAAATTACGGCGAGGAACTAAACCCACTGCATTTTTAAGAGAAAGAGTGAAATGACCGCCAAATTTATGAGTCTTTAAACACATTGTTTCAACAATACATTCAGCGTTGTGAAATATCTTTGCAAAAAGGAAACCATTTTTCCAATGGCTTTTTTCTGGTTTAACATGCACATATCCTTCTAAAGGTAATTCGGCAAGATTCACTATATCAACATTCAATTCTTTTGCTAATTTGTACAATTCTTTTTTTCTGAATGTTTCTTCAGTATCCGCGGGACCACTACGCTCCGCTAAGGTAATAGACTTTGCTCCTAAATATTTGAGTTTTTCAACAAGCGCATATAGTGTTTCCATTGATGTACTCGCAGGAGGTGGATCTGCTGTATTGAAATTAGGTTTAAGAATGACTTTTTTATCTTCTACAGGATTAATCCCTAAAAGATTAATGGCTTTTTCAACCCCTTTCTTTCTGTCATTAGTTGAGACTAAAGAGACTTGTACCATACTATTCACTAACATAAATATTTTAGTTATTTTATAAATTATCTCTTTTTACAAATCGATTGTCCGAAACGTTTTAGTAGTTTAATCAATAATTAGATAATTGATTAAAATGGCTGATATACCTAAAGATATTTACTGCTTTCATTGCGGAGAAAAATTCACTAAAACAAAAACAGAAGGTTTTGAAGAATGTCCACATTGTGAGAAAGGATTTGATGATCTCAGTGAAGAATCTCAATATGCTGTTAAACAATTAATGAAAGCGTGGATTGAACATTGTAAATAATGTTTTTCCAGTAAGTAATTGTGAGAATTTGTACAATTTTGCAAAGTTTTCCATTATTCTTTTTCTTTCTTTTTTGAAATAGAAACTAGTTAGTATATTGTTTACATCTGTAGACTTCATTAGAATCAAGATGAGCACTTATAGTGGCTTTGACATTCGACAGTCTTATTCGATAAAACTTCTTATCTTTAATTTTATTATGCTTCGCCTACTTTCTCGTTAAGTTTCTCTGTAGATTGCATTAATCCAGCTATATTCTTCGGGGTAAAGAAACCATCAAAATCGCCAAATCGCTGAATATATTCAATAATATGATTGCTAGATTCGGTAGGTAAGGAAAATATTTGCTTAATCCCTTCTTCTTCACTCCCCATGACTTCTTCTGAAGTAAACTTTATTCCACGCTTTTTTTGTATTTGTACTACTTTTTCGATGTCTTTTACTAAGTAAGCCAAATGGTGTACTCTTCCCCCATATTTCTGGCAATATTTTTCTACGATAGAATCTTCTGATAGTCCTTCGCTAATTACTATAACTGGCAGAGTATCGTGTAATTTGATACATGTAGTGATGGCATTAGCATGCGCAACCTTAAACGATTTATACTTTTTATAAGGTAAAACGTTCATTAATTCAGCCATCAGTTTTTCTCTCTCACCCATTTTAACTCTATATGCCAAGTGATCAAGTTTTATAATTAAATCTTCTAGGCCTGTTTCTTGCAGTTCTTTATTTAATTTTTCAATATTCAATTCCATTTTAATCTCCTCAGTTTAACTTCTTATGAAATTTAAAAATTTTATCAAATAACAACTTTAGTATCAACTGTCATTTCATGTTTTCTTATTCCAACTCTTTCTATTTTGATTTGCTAACATTTTTTGTGTACACTCTACATCTAGGGGTGAGAAGATTTAATAATAACTGATAATTTGGAAAAATAATGGTTATAGCTTCAAAACGTTCTTCAAAACGTCTTATTACATTTGATCTTGTTAAATCTGTTGCCATTCTTGGCATGGTTTTTCTTCACTCATTTTTATATAATTGGGAAGGAGCGGAAGACGCAAGGATACTACCTGGTGATCCTCCTCCTGATGTTATTGTACAAGTACTTTTTTATATTATCTCGATGGCTGGTCTGTTTTTTATCATTTCAAGTGCTTTAACGAGTTATAAAGCCTATAATAGGTTAGTCTCAAAGAAAAATACACTTAAGCAACTCACTTGGAGCGGGATAATAACCGGTATTGTTATTTATTTTGTGCACTTCTTTTTTATTCTGGTAGTAAAACCTGAATCAGGCTATCTTTATTTGTGGATTTTGAATGATCCTGAACAACCCATACTCTCTTTGTCCCAGATGTTACAAGCATTAATTCATCAAGACGCTTTGGCAATTATTGGTTTAAATTTAATTGTTGTTTCACTTGTTCTAAATCTGCTTTTCAGAAATGAAGGATATACACGATCTACCCGAAACTATGTTATACTCGGTATAGTGGGAACAGTTATTCTGGCGTTAACCCCTTTTGTTAGATCGATTCTTTTTCCTATAGTTCAAGCTGCAATAGACAATGAAAAATATCTATTTGCGATGATGATCAATAGTCTATGTGGTGATTGGTTTCCACTCTTTCCATATCTTGGTTATGCTTTTTATGGTTTAATTTTAGGTCTTGCTTTGGCTAAAAAAGAGTCGTACAATAAATCCTCTTTAGTACTTTTTTCTGTAGGTCTTGTTTGGCTTTTAATAGGCTCTCTTGGATTAAAAATTAGATTTGGCTCAATTTATACGGGGCTATATGAAGAGCTTTCTCATCGGGGGATGGTCTTTCGATCTTTCTTACAATATAGCCAAATTGGCTTGAGTCTTTTACTTATTGTGTTTTTACTGAGAGTATTAGACTATAGACCAGATGAAATACGAGAGAAGTATATCAAAAAACTTTCTTGGCTAAATAGATCGGGGTTGGTTTCCCTTACTATATTTCTTTATGAAGCATTAGTAAAAGCTCTTTTTGGTAGGCTTCTATACTTTATCTGGCCTTTATGGGCAAAAGAAATGTGGTCTATAGCTATCTTTGGTTTTATTAGTGTGATGTTCTGGATTGTTATAGCAAAACTTTGGCAAAGTATTAATTTTAAAGGCAGTCTTGAATGGACTATCCCCAAAATTGTTGAATTGTTTACAGGCAAGAAGACAGATAAATTTGTACATTCACTTCCCAATGGTTCGCATGCAAAGTAGTTTTTCATATAATATCAATATTATAGCTAATTTTTATAAAGCATAACTCCTTATATAGAATATTAGGGTATTGGTGTATTAGATGACTGTTCATAGGATTAAAGTGCTCTATTTAGATGATGAAAAGGCGCTGTTAGAAATTACTAAACTTTTTTTGGAAAAAGAGCATGATACATTGGAGGTAATAACGTCTGATTCCCCAGAAGAGATTATTGAAAATTGGGAGAGATATAGCGATTCTATCAATGTTATCGTATCTGATTATCAAATGCCTAATATGAATGGCACAGACTTTCTAGAAGTTTTGAGAAAAGAAAAGCAATCTGATATCCCTTTTATCATTTTTACTGGCAAGGGACGAGAAGAAGTTGCCATCAAAGCGTTAAATCTTGGTGCTAATCGATATATACAAAAAGGGTCTGACATTCAATCACAATATGGGGTTTTAGCACAAGCCATTATTCAAGAAGCTAATTATTGGCGTATCAAAAAGGAAAACCTTCAACATATTAAGGAAAACGTCCAAACATTAAAAATTTTGCAGACAAGCTGGAACGCTATACCTGATATAATAGGAATTCAAGATAATAATTACAATATTATCCGATATAATGAGGCAGGTTATAGATTTCTTGGTATGATCCAAGATGAAGTTCGTGGTAAGAAATGTTATGAATTGATAGGAAGGAAAACCAATTGTGAAATCTGTGCAACGAAAGAAGTATACAAAACAAAACAACCAGCTGAAGTTGAAAAGTATGTGGAAGAGGTTGACAAATGGTTTAATGTAAGGGCATATCCACTCTTTGACGAGATGGGGGAAATAAAAAATATAATCGAACACTTGCGGGATATTACGAAAAGAAAACAGACAGAAATCGAGTTAAGAGAAAAAAATGTACTCTATGAAACGATGGTACAAAACCATCCAGCAGGGATTGCTATTATAGGGCGAGATTATAAAATTGATTTTGTGAATAACCAACTAACAGAACTTACAGGGTATAACAATGAAGAATTGGTGGGAAAGGATTTTCGTTTATTTCTAAGTGAGAAAAGCAAAGAGTTTGTAGCTAAAAAATATTTAGACCGTCGTGAAGGAAAGAAACTTGCTTCTGTTTATGAATTTAATCTCTTGAGCAAAGAAAATAAAGAGATTCCAGCAGAGATGCATGTTTCTATTTTTAAGATTGGAGGTGAAGTAAAAAGTTTAGCTCAAATGTTAGATATATCTAAAACTAAAAAAAATGAAGAACGCTGGAAATATGCTTTAGAGGGATCTAAAACAGGAGTTTGGGATTGGACTATTTCCTCTGGGCAAGTCTATTTTTCAGCTATTTGGAAAAAGATGCTAGGTTTTAATGAATCTGAAATACAGAATGATTTAGAAGAATGGGACAAACGCATACATCCAGAGGATAGAGAAATGGTTTACGAAGTGCTCAATGCTCATCTGGCTGGTGAAACGCCATATTATGAAGTTGAACACAGGATACAAACACGTGATGGAGCATACAAATGGATCCTTGATAGAGGGAAAGTATTTGAATGGAACAATGATGGGGAACCAATTAGAGCTGTTGGCACCCATATTGATATTGATGAAGAAAAACGACAAAGAGAAAGAGAAAGTTTTTTGTTTGATTTACTTAATCATGATTTAAAAAACAAAAATATGGTCATTAAAGGATATTTGGACTTATTAGGTGAAATTGAACTCAATAAAAAAGCAAATGAGATTATCCAGCGAACATTAGAGACAGTGAACCAAACTGCCACTCAATTAGAAAAGATCCATATGTTGCGAGGATTAGAAGAGCAAAGTGATAGAATAATCAATTTGGATAAAATACTGACTTCTGTTATAAACCAAAATAAAGTAGCAGCTAAAGAAGCAAATATTAGTATAAACTATACAAATCAAGCTGCACAAGTTAAAGCAGGTATCTTATTACAAGAAGCGTTTTATAATCTCATAGAAAATGCAATAAAGCACTCAGAATGTTCAAACATTATTGTTGAAGTAGAAAAACATGACAAATTTGTATTAGTCAAAATTATTGATGATGGAAAAGGTATTGATAGTGACTTGATTAATAACATATTTGATAATGGGAATGGCGATGGAACTGATTCTTGTGCTGGCTGTTTAGGACTAAGATTGGTTCGCAAATTAATTTATACATACAAAGGCGAAATATCTATTATAAATGAAAAT
The DNA here is from genome assembly GCA_964534625.1 of uncultured archaeon. Taxonomy (GTDB): domain Archaea; phylum Asgardarchaeota; class Heimdallarchaeia; order Heimdallarchaeales; family Heimdallarchaeaceae; genus CAZHRF01. The sequence continues at coordinate 26,639 of CAZHRF010000035.1, forward strand.
GGAACGAAAATAACGATAAAGCTTCGTTCGGCAGCTTAATTTTTCGAATGCTCTATTTTATATTCGTTTGCAACTATATGGGCTTATAGCAAAGGTAAAGGGGGTTGGTTTTAGGGAAATTATCCATATCCATATTCTTGATTGTTAATTTACTTTTATAGCTAATAAATACTGTGTTTATACCTACTATACAGATTTCTAGCAGGACTTTCATCTTATTCTTATAGGTAAAAACATTGGAACGCTCCTTTTATATTTTTCATATTCTTCATATCGTTCTTGTAATCTCTCTTCGATCATTGGAATGCTAATAAAAATAAAAAGTAATGTGATGCTTACCGGTCCAATTATTGTCCACCAATATTGTGGATCAGTAGCCAAACAGAAAAGATACAAACCCCACCAAAAACTTACTTCGCCAAAGTAGTTGGGATGTCTGCTGTGCTTCCATAGTCCTTCATTTATTATTTCCCCTTGTTTTTTATTCTTAGAAAATCTAATTAACTGTTGGTCACTAATTGCTTCTACCATTATAGCAGTAAACGTAACAATTGTAGCTGTAACATCCAAGATATTAAATGGTGTTGTCACATGTGTCAACACAGGGTAAAGGGATAAACAGCCAAGAAACACAAGTATGGTGGGCATAAGCTCGATTCCAGTGAGGTTGATTAACCAAAAATATTTGGGATTTTCTTTTCTAAGTTTTTCATACCTCCAATCAACATGGCTCATTCCTCCCCATCCTCTTGCCCAATTATAGGTTAATCTACCACCCCAGAAAATAACAAGAAATAAAACCAAGATCTGTCTAATAGTCAAATCAAATACTGTACTATTTGTTGTTGATAACCAGTAGAAGGCTATAGGAATTGGGGCCACAGACCAATATGGGTCGTAGAGGCTCGCATTATTGAAAACGACATTAAATAGATAAATAGTCAATGTGGCTCCAATATCAGCTATAAGAGCAATAAAGATAGGATGAATAGTTTTAGGCAAAATAATAGTAATTAAGATTGCTACAATAAGTGCTATAACATAAGAAAAAAAACAGATTATGAATGCAATATTTCTACTCATTTTTGAACTTTTTTTTCCCATTTTGTTCATATCCTTAAATCAATAACTGATTATCATCTAAACTTGTAATTAAAATTTATCATATGAAGTTATACTTAGGTAACAAAAAGTGTATGTAGCATGTTTTCTTTTTATTACTTCTATCTTTTTGGGACTAAACTATACTTTTTATTTTAGTATGGAATAAGCTATCATGAAGATAATGAGCTCAAATCTAGAGAAGAAAATATTAATTGTCGATGATGAAAGTGATATCCGAGAAATTTTTAGAATCGCATTAGAGAAATACAAAGTATTCACAGCAAAAGACGGTAAGGCAGCTATTGGTGCTTACATTAGTAATAGACCAGATTTGACTTTACTAGATTTGCGAATGCCTGATATGGATGGTTTCGAAACAGCAAAAGAGCTCATCAAAATAGATCCCAATGCAAAAATAATGCTCATCTCAGCGTATAATGAGTCAAAACTATCCCAACAGGGTATTGTGGGCCAAGAGTGTATTGTGGGATATCTTAAAAAACCAATTACCATAAAAAAACTAAGAAATAGTATAGAAAAAATCTTATAATACACCTTAACAGACTTGAAAGTGGGAGAATGCGTATTAAATGTATATCTGCTCGTTTGATTTGTGGGTGTTTTAAAAGTAATTTAGTTTATTTTAACCTTCCAAAGAGATTGTATCTTCATATATGTTAGTACATTCGTATAGTTTTTAATACTCGCCTACAAATAGTTTACTGTAATGATTCAAGCTATCTACCTTATGTCCAAATCTGGCGTACCATTAGTGTTCTTAGATTGTAAATCAAAGATAGAAAATGACGTAACAGAGGCTACTTTATTCACTGGAGTAATAGCTGCTATTCAAGCAGCTTTAGAAACGATGGCAGTAGGTGATCCTACTTATTTTACATCCTCTGATAATGAGGTTTTCCTTGATGCTTCAAAAAATTATGCTTTAGCGCTGATAAAAGATAAAGAAGACCAATACTCTCAGGAACAGATATATGAAATAATCGCTGAAATAAGTAAAAAAATTAATGAACAATTCCCACAAATAAATGAACAATTTGCCGGAATCAACCCCATTCAAAAGGATACAATAGAATTTATTATTCTCTCGATAATTGAAAGATGGGACGATAAAACAGCAGAAAGTAGTGCTAGTAAGGTGCTTAGAGATTCTCTTTGGTAAAGGACCTGTGTGGACAATTAATCGCAACTATTCGATTCGTGCCATTTCATTTCATTTCATAGTATAAATCTAATTATATCGTATTATTATCCTTTGCTGTTTTTTATGTTGGTCTTTAAAATGCTATTATGAGTTATCCTCGAATATTTTTTTAGGTAAGACTGCGCGAACACCTGGTGTTATATCAACCAATTGACTAATTCGCATATCTACAGTACAACTACAGAGTCCATATGCTTCTTCACGCGTTAATCCCTTTTCTTGTACCAACCAGTTAATCATGTCACGCAAAGCTATTTTACATGCTTCATCTGTATTTTCTCCCCAAGCTGTAGTCATATAATAGTCTTTGTTCTCATAATGTGGTCTTTCAATCTTCTTTTCTTTATTGACAACTAATTTAATAGTCACATCAGCATCGATTTCGACAGCTGTCCCGCATACCTCACCATCGCCTTGCACCGCATGAACATCCCCAACAGCAAAAAGGGCTCCTTCAACAAAAACGGGGAGGTAGACTGTAGTGCCAACAGTACAAGCTCTAGAATCCATATTTCCTCCGTATTCTTTAGGAATTAACGTACCATGATCATGTTTTACTTCAGTAGGGGCAACTATTAGCGTTCCAGGAAATGGATCAATAGGAATTTTAATATTTTTACTGAACAGAGCATAATCGTCCTTAATTGGGATAATTCTTGTCCAAGGTTCGGGAAATTCTGGTGCTAAAAAACCAAACTCAGGAATTATACAACAAGCCCCTTGGGAGGCAAGCTCAATATCTAGTATATGTACTTCCAAAGTATCGCCTGGTTCGGCTCCTTCAATATAAACTGGCCCAGTAGCTGGATTGACATGTTCCATATCTAAATCTACAGGAAGATCTGTGGGTTTCTGTATTGCTTGGTTAAAAGCATCTTTGCATTCAAAAATGACTTTGTCTCCAGATTTAATTTTGAGAACATAATCATTTTGTTTATCTGCGCTGTATACAACATTTTTCATTGAAATACGATGTATTTTTTCTTTCTCCATTTTCTCTCAGATTCTGGTATATCATCAATAAATTAAAAATCTTTTTGAGTTTTCCGAAATAGTGTTCAACTGCTAAGTTTTCGTGATCACATAAGCAAAAATACAGTCTAGATGGATAAACCCTTTAATTTTTTTCTTAATTTGGAAGTACGAGTTGTGAAACCCTTTGTTGTCTTATTTTATTTCGAATATCGCTGTAATTTTATTATTGAGAAGATTCTCATATTCTTCAAAATTACTTAATGATTCATCAGGATATTTTTTAATATGTTCTATTATTTCTGACTGATTCAACCATTTGGCCAATTGCTCGAGTTGACTTGAAATCTGATAACTATATTCATCTGTGACAATCATTAAGGTTAGGTTGGCTTTAAGTGAATAAAGAGCAAGTGTATACTTATCTTGTGTAATGCTAAAGATCCCTGTTGAACCAAACATTTGTTTTGAAAAAGACTTGATTGCACTTAATAATCCTGAAATTAAAATATCATCAAGATTGCTTTCTAAAATTTTTTTACTGAAGTATGGTATGCCCGCATTCGAAAGCAACATAACCATATATACATTAGTCTTTTGTATATCAAGTTTAATATCAGCAGTAGAAAGAGTTTGTTCCACAAGACTCAGACAAGATAAGATCTTCTCGCGCAGTACACGTTCGGGAAGCGATTGGATAAGTACCTCTTTTTGTTGCGTTTTTCTAAAATAGTTTATAATTTTATGTAAAAAAGCGGGTCTTGTGCTCTTTTTATCAAGTTTTTTGAGATCAATATACAATTCTTTATACTTTTTAATTAGATAGTGACTTATTTCAATTGACTTATTTGTAAGTTCAGTTTTCTCTCTAATCTTTTTGAGTTTAGATTCAAAATAGCTAGGTTCAAGTTCGAAATTCTTCAAGAATAAGTTACAAAAGGCAATATAAACTTCTGTGATAAACTTATAATATTTGCTCGTTAGGTTCTCAGCTAAAAGACTAAACATTTTAGCGTGTTTCTTGATCTCCTTTTTTAAGGTTGAATAATGACCCAAATGGGCTCTAAGAAGCAGTGCCCTCAAATAAGTTGTAAAAATACTATAACTTAAACTGTACATTTCGTGTTGATTGGCTTCCATTAAACTACTATTTAACAACGAACATGCTGTTGATAAATTAAGTATTTTTAATTCAATTAATCCTTCATAAAGTGTTAGCCAAAATTGGAACGATTTGTCTTCTATATCTTCTGCACGTTTTTTTGCTAGATCTAAAATATAGTTAGATTCATCATACTTATCTAAATGTGTTGCTATTAAGGCCAAAAACGCCAATCTGTTTGGGAGTGTTTTTTCGTCTTGGACGAGGATATCTTTCAATTTATTGTATATAACTATAGTTTCTTCTTTCCATTCACTCTTATTGACCACAAGCTCAAGTAGTTGCATGCCAGTAACTATAACCTTGTAAAATTGTTGTTTGGCTAAATAGTGTAGATATACTTGATGTAAAGCAGCGATTGCTTTGTCAACTTGACCTTGTTTTCGATAATTAAGTGTTTGGTTACTTAAAGCTGCCATTTCTGCATCTTTGTCGGCAATTTCTTTAGCTAGGTGAATACTTTTATCAAAAAAATCTATAGATAGATCAAGATTACCATAATCGGTGGCCACTGTGCCAAAGAGATTGTAAACAGCTGCTAAAATAGACCTGATAGGAAGGGATATGAAAAGATCTTTGTTTTCGTCCCATAATGCTAAAGCTTTGTCTAAGTGTTGAAGGCGGTGAAAATACCATCCTTTATTGATCAAGTATGACACTTTATATTTATTAAGTAGGGTAGTACATGCTTTAAGATTTGTGAGTTCATTGGTTTTTAAATATTCAGAAAATTTAGATAAAAACTTTTGATAGATAGATAACCGAAAGGCCAATTCTTTTGTCTTAATTCCAAAATCACTGGAAAGACAAAGAACCTCTAATGCTTCGCCATATATTAGAAAAGAATGAACTGATATATTTATTGCAGTAAATGAAGGTAAAAACTCTTTTGAGCTAGAAATATTGAGTACTTCAAATACGGTTTTTTCCCCTTTTTCAAATTGCTTACTATAAAGAAAATCTTTTGCAGAAACTATTTTTACAATGGCCTCATTAGAAAATTTTTTCTTAATGTCTGCTATTTTTGATTGGTACTCTGGGATGTTTTTACTAAGTCCTAAGAAAAGTTGAAATAAGAAAGAAAAATCTGTGCTAATTAGAGGTGAACTACTATCTAAAAGTGAAAGAACAGCATCTCCTAATTTGTACTGAAATTCTTGAAAAGTGTGTGTTGTTGTGTGTGTGTGTGTGATACTGTTATTTATCTCTTTTAGTAACAATTTTCGTGTATTTACAGATAACAGATTGATTAAATATTGATAATCTGCAGGAATTTTTTCTTTATTATAATTCATTATATTAATGTACTTGGTTGAAATATATTAATGTACTTGGTTGAAATATATTAATGTACTTGGTTGAAATTTTAGTTGATAAATATTGCATTACATCTGTGTGCTGCATTACACATCCCTTTCTTTTACTACATATAGTCCCATTATCTGGGGGAGATGGAAAATTACTTACAATACAATAAAAAAAAAGTGTCTTTTTTTTGAAAAAATGCATGTATTTAGATTTGTTCTGAGGCGATTTCTGAAATTGAAACAAAAAAACATAATATTTAAATATTTGCTTTATTTTATTTCATATAACAAATCTTGGTTGCACATCAACCTGATTTGAAGTGATAAAGATGAAAAAAAGAGCAATAATTGGTTTAATGGTCTTAACAGCCATATTAATTGGGATTGTACCATCTAATGGAATGCACAGGGCACCTCCTGGCGCATCTATTGTACAAATAACCTCGCCTACTAACGGGGCTACTGTAAGTGGTACAGTAACAATCGAACTATCTAAGTCTGCAGATATCTACATTGATGAAGTAAAAGTAGCAAGTGGTGTTTCCTCATACAATTGGGATACAACCGCTTATGCTGATGGATCTCATGTAATCCAAGCTCAAGGGAGCAGAGGTTACGATGCAGATCAAATATCTGTGACTGTTAATAACGGTGGAAGTACTCCTGAAGACAATCCTCCGGTAGTACTAATCGAAAGTCCAGCAAGTGGAGCCACAGTAAGTGATACTGTTTCTATTCAAGTTTCTGTGACTGATGAAGATTCTTTAACTGCTGATATATACATTGATGGTTCATATGTGATTAGCGCTAACAGTTATAGTTGGGATACAACCGCTTATGCTGATGGTGTATATTCTATTTACGCTGAAGCTACAGATAGTGCTAGTCAAACTGGTTCTGATGAGATATCTGTAACTGTTGATAATTCTGGTTCGGGAGAAGAACCCCCTTCAGGTGGCGATGGGATAGTTAACAAATATGCTGTTATAGTGGGTATTTCCGATTATGAAGCAATAAGTGATCTATCTTACTGCGATGAAGATGCTAATGATATGTATGCTCATTTTAACTCCCTTGGTTATGAAGTAGAAGTTTATGGGGATCATACAAATTCATATACACACTATACCGGTTTGGCAACGGAAGCTAATGTTAAATCTGCTGTAGCCAATATGATCAATAAAGCTGATGAAGATGATATAATAGTATTCATTACTTCTGGTCATGGTGGAGCATATACGAATGGACCACCTCATAGCCGATATCAATACTTATGCATGTGGGATACAAATAGCGGAGAAGATGGTGAGGATGGTATTATTACCGATACTGAATTCCAAAATATGTTCGCTAGCATAGTTAGTAGAACATTCATATTCATAGATCACTGCTACGCTGGTGGTATGAATGAAGTTATGAATGTTGCTAATAGTCATCTCATTTACATGGCCACAACTTGTACCGATAATGGTTATGGCTATGATTACCCTTCAGCAGAAAATGGCGCATGGACACATTACTTCCTAGAAGTTGCTTGGCAGCAATATTATGGTGGATCAGCTACTGTATCGATGGAAGATGTATTTGCTTATGCCCACTCCGTTTATCCTTATGGTGGCGGAGACGAACCTCAACAATTTGATGGAAATACGGGTAGCTACTTTTATGTAGTTTAAACCTGACCATTTTTTTCTTTTTTTTTA
>CAZHRF010000036.1:0-32795 GCA_964534625.1 uncultured archaeon
GTTACGTACCCAGTTGTACCCAAAAGAACTCATTGAAAAAAATTCAAGGAAAAAGCAATTAGCGGTATCAGTCCAATTTTTACTAATGGGATGTTAACGCCAACTCTTTTTTCATTTTATAATTTATTCTCTAACTTAAACTTTCAACGAAAGGAAAGATCGTCTAATCTTTTTGTATTAAGCCATCTTTTACAAGTATTTTTCCATTCTTTATCACAGTATTTACGTGATTTCTGCCAAATTGATAGGGTAAACTGGCAATTGATGGTATGTCCATAATCAGCAGATTAGCACGCATTTCTAGATCCAATGTTCCCACTTGATTTTCTCTTTTTAATGATTTTGCACCACCATAAGTTGCTGCCTCCAACGCCTCCTTAGGAGTCATATGCATCATATAACACCCAAGTTCTATTACCGTTTGCATATTAATTAGATAACAATTTGGATTAAAATCTGTTGACAAAGCAACTGTGGCCCCAGCATCTTTAAACATTCTATAGTTGGCATATTTTTTTGACATTAAAACAAAGGGCGTTCCTGGTAACAAATTAGCTACTACTCCAGCATCCGCCATTGAACTAGCAGATATTGCTTCTGCTTTTAATAAATGATCAGCTGAATCAGCTTTCATTTCAGAAGCTAATAGTGCAGCGCCTACATTTTCCATTTCGTCAGCATGCATTCTTATTTTGAACTTGTAATCTTTCGCAGCACTAAGAAAAACCTTTGATTCTTCAACTGAAAATGCATTAAAATCCGTCCATATGTCTACATATTCAGCAAGATTTTTTCGTTTAATCTCTGGTAAAAGTTCTATCATTGATTCTACATACTCAAATGAATTACCGATAAAATCCTCCGGCATTACATGACATCCCAAAAAAGTTGGAATGATATCAACAGGATGCATTTCGTTTACTTCATTGGTTATTTCAAGTAAGTCTAGCTCTTTTTCTTGATTCAGACCATAACCAGATTTAGCTTCGATCATGGTTGTACCATGTTTTAACATGATATCCAACCGTTCTAGTGCTAGTTCTTGCAATTCTTCTCTTTTTGCACTTCTAGTTTGTCTTACGGTATAATTGATTCCTCCACCCGATTCAGCTATTTTTTGGTAAGAATCTCCTTTAAGTTTCATAGTTAATTCATGACTCCTATCGCCACCAAACACTAGATGGGTGTGCGAATCTACAAAACTAGGACAAACAATTTTCTTATTTTTGCAATCAATAATTTCATAATCTTTTCTCATAAAATCAGAAAATATTCTTGTAGTTTCTCCTATTGCTATTATTTGACCATTTTTAATAACTAGGCAATCAGGATTTTCTTTATTATACACTGGTTCATATTTGGTAATTGCAGACGCAGGTCCAAGCAATAGTTCTGCAATATTGGCAATGATAATGCCCTCACTTTCAGAGTTATCCATGTGGAAAAGTATCTATCACTTTATTTAATTTTTTTTGGTATGAAAATATCAAAAAGTATAAAGACTTCTCGAACACAATAAAAGTCCAGTAGTGAACAAAAATAATAAAAAGAACAAGTCAAATTTGGTTTGAGTACTGATGGAGAACGCTTTAATTTCTTTAACCGGAGAAAACTTAACCCTATCTACCTTAATTTCTATTACTAGAGAAAGTAAAAAAATTAAAATTGCTGATGAGGCTATAAAAAGGATTTGTGAATCAAGACAGATTATTGAAAACAAAGTCAAACAAAACGAAACTATTTATGGTGTTACAACGGGTTTTGGAAAACTAGCAAATACAGCAATTGAAAAATCTGATCTAAAGAAACTCCAAGCAAACATAATTAAATCGCATAGTATCGGTTTTGGCAGTTCAATACCCGATGAAATTGTATTAGGAGCGATGGTTATTGCAGTAAACTCTTTTTGTAAAGGTAATAGTGGTATTAGATTAGAAACTGTAAACATTTTAGTAGAACTAATTAATAGAAGAATTATCCCCCAAGTTCCAGAAACAGGTTCATTAGGCGCGAGTGGAGACCTAGCTCCGCTAGCATATATTGCTTGTGTTTTTTTAGGCGAAGGGTACGTAAAATACAATGATACAATTTTTCCTAGTACTGATCTTCCCTCTAAATTCAATATCACCCCTCTAGAATTAGAAGCTAAAGAAGGATTAGCACTAGTAAATGGAACACATGTCTTAACATCATATAGTGCACATTCAACATTTGATGCTATGAATATCATAAAAAATTCAGCTATTGCAGTAGCACTATCACTAGAAGCATATAGTGGAAATTTAGCAGCTTTTTCAGATTTTATCATGAGAATGCGACCCCATAAAGGTCAGATTATATTTGCAAAAACCATTAGAGAATTAACAAAAGGTAGTGAGATTCTATCAGGTAAAAGAAAGAGAGTACAAGATCCTTATTCATTCCGTTGTTCTCCACAAGTACATGGGGCTGTTTTAGAGACCATAACATATTCTAAAAATATAATCGAAATAGAAATGAATTCTTCAACAGATAATCCATTAATTAATAAAAACAAATCTGAAGTACTATCAGGTGGTAATTTTCATGGAGAACCTGTAGGCTTAAGTATGGATTATTTAGCAATAGCCCTCACAGAACTAGGTACAATATCAGAACGAAGAGTCAATCAATTACTAAACACCGTTCTTTCTGACTTACCGCCATTTTTAACAGACAAACCTGGTTTAAATTCAGGTTTAATGATACTTCAATACGCTGACGCTGCCATTTCTTCTGAAAACAAAGTTCTAGCTTCTCCCGCATCAATAGACAATACACCGGTCTCAGCAGATCAAGAGGACCATGTATCTATGGGTATGACAGCCTGTAAGAAGGCGTATAAAATTGTAAAGAATCTTGAACAAATGATAGGGATTGAGATATATACAGCTTGTCAAGCCTTAACATTCATCGAAAATAACCCCTCGCCGATACTTAAAGACATCTACGATACCATAAGAGAGGTTGTTACTCCATTACGACAAGATAGAAAGTATGATACCGAGGTTTATTGGATTATCGAAAAACTCAAAGAGAGAAGATTTACAACCATGGTAAAAGAAAAATTAAAATCCCTATTTAGTGAATAAAAATGAAATTCGCAGTATTAGGAGATATTCATGGGAATTTGAAGAATCTGAAAAAGATAAGAGACGAATTAAAACTAGTTGATGCTATATTTGTTACTGGAGATATAGCTGGAACAATCTCACTTAAGCATATAATTAAATCAATTATTCATTCTAAGAAGATTTCACGTAATGCATATGCAGAACTAGTATACACAAAGTACAGAGAGGAGTTTACCAACTATCAATTAAAAACAACAAAAAAAACCTTGGATTTTTTTATTGATATCCAAAAGCCAGTTTTTGTTACTCATGGAAATGTGGAACTACCTGAAGTAAGAGAAATGTTGAAAAATTATTCGGTAGATCATCCACTTTTCTATTATTTGGGAAACAAAATTATTGAGTATAATGGTCTAATAATAGTTGGCTATGGATATTGTACACCCGCAACATACAGAGAACCTTTACAGACGCCAGGTGAAAAAACAATTACCGAAATAAAAGCTGATCTAATTACATTATCAGAAGAGATACGAAAAACTAGGAAGGGAGGTGAAAAGAGACTCATAGGATTGTTTCACGAACCGCCTAAGGGTACTAATCTTGACTATATTGAAAAAGAAGATCTACATGGAGGAAGTCAAATACACCTTGAACACATCTCACAGATCAAGTATGATTATGTTTTTGTTGGCCATATCCATGAATCCCCAGGATTGATTAAAAAAAATTCAGCAGTATGGTTAAATCCCGGACCAATGGTCTCGGGTAACTGGGCAAAGATAGAATTAAATAGCAACACCATTGAATTCTTTGAAATAAAAAGATTAATTTCTATCAAAAAGTGGATTTATACCTTACGAGAAATATTCAAATGAAAAATAAGAAGAAAGTTATGAGTAAAGTTACTTCAAATTAGAGAACACGCTTCTTCTCGTCTCCTTTCCGTTTAATTGTAATAGATGAAGGAATGCCTTCTATTTTTCTTTCTAATTTTTTAATACCGAGACGAGAGACTTGTCTTCCCTCTAAATAGCCGATTTTAATCAAATATAATACATTTAAGAATATGGTCTCAGCTGTTTCATTTTTATTTTCATTTTCATAGAGTTGTTTCCAGTATTCAAAGGCATCGGGTGCCAAAAAGTATTGCATTAATTGAAATTTATCATCTACCGTAACACTTCTAGGCGCTTGTTCAGCTTCTTTTAAGTCCTCCATTCGCTTCTTTCTTTTGTCTGCCATTTCCATTAATTTTTGAGCTTTTTTCTTTCTTATTGCTTCTAATTCATCAGATGTCATGAATATTCAACTCTATTTAACTCATTAAATAAAGCTCTTTTTAAAGCTTCTAATTGGTGTTAATACCTATGAACCATCATTGCCCATATGCAAATGGATTCCTGGTTCATAGAAGTAGTCTCAGAAATATAAATCAATACAACCTAATGAGTATTTTGGATTAGAGAATTTAGAGCCTTGCTTAATTATGGAACTTTTCTAAGCGATGATAATTTGCTAACATTTAAGTAGGTGAATACATTAGTAGTAAGTAATCAGTAATATTATGTACCGGTGATTAAAAGTGAAGATATCAATTGTAACTGCTATCGGTGGAGGACTAATAGAACTAGATGCTGATCCTCATTCAACTGTAGCTCAATTAAAACGCGAAGTAGCAAGAATCAAGAAAATTCCAGCTAACACGGTCATTTTAGTTTTTCAAGGACATCAATTAGACGACAGTCAAATCCTTAAAGAAGCAGGCATTATGGATGGAGACAAACTCTATATTATTGCTAGAACGAAGGGAGGATAAAGTATTTATTATTTCTCCTTAACTATTTTTAGAGTGAAAAATGTCTGATGATAAATCTCATGATAAATATTCTAGACAAGAATTAATACCAGGTTGGGATCAATCTGCTTTAATAAATGCAAATGTAATTATTGCTGGAGTTGGGGCAATAGGGAGTTATGTAGCTACCATACTGGCTTCTTCTGGTATTGGAAAACTTATCCTCATTGATATGGATAAGATTGAACTATCCAATCTGAACAGACAACTTTTATTTCGAGAATCAGATCTTAAGAGTTTTAAAGCGGAAATTGCAGCAAAAAGATTGAAAAATTTAAATCAAGATGTTGAAATAATTCATTATAATAAAAAAATGGAAAAAGTTCCTCTTAGAGTTTATGAAGAAGCTGATGTGATAATTGGATGTCTAGACACATTCATTGGAAGGAGATGGATTAATTCAATGGCTGTTAGACTAAAAAAACCACTCATTTTAGGTGGTATGTTCTCCTTTTTAGGTGATGTTCAAGTTATTTTTCCTTATGACACCCCTTGTTTTGAATGCCAACCTTTGGTTCCAGATGAAGAATTAGCTCAAGCTTGTACTCCCTTTGGTGATGTGAGAAAAGATGAACGTGAAGAAGAGGAGGAAGAAGCCAAATTACCGGCAGTAGCTACCCTATCGTCCATTATTGGGGGATGGATGGCACAAGAAACAATAAAAATACTTTTGGAAATTGGAAATCCAATCAATAATTATTTGTTTTATGATGGCTTAAATAATGCCTATACAATTGTCCCCCTAGCAAGAAACAAAAATTGTCCAGCGTGTGGTGAATTATACAATCTTGAACAAATAAAATTTATCACATCCAATAATGAAACTACAAGAGATTTACTAGTACGTTTAAGCTTGTCTTATGGTCTAGAAAAACCCGAGATTATGATAGATGGAATGATATTAGAACAAGAAAAAAAGATCTCGTCATATAATCTTTCTAATGAGAAACTTGCCTTTGTATTAGATACTTCTTTAGCAAAACCAATCAAAGTAGTGTTAGAAATAGTAGACCAATGACATATTAAAAAACATAATTAAATGCAATTATTTTTAAACAGCGATGGTACTATAATCATATAGAAGATAAATGGGTGATTACAATTTCTCATGATTACATTCTTGCTACTGAGATGCAACTAATTTATAATAATGCGGGAGGATTTGAACCCGTACAAGGCAATTTAAAACGTTGGAAAGGTCAGGTAGGTACAATACAGGGTACATCTATTCCCATTTATGCTGAAATTAAAATTCAACCAAATTTTCCTCATAGCCCACCGGTTGTTAATATTCAACCCAAGTTAACACATCCTAATGTTAATGAATATGATGTTCTTAAGATGAGGGTGCTATCTAATTGGAATCCTAGAACACACATATACGAGGTTATTAATGAGATTAAGGCTTTATTTTCTACAGTACCCGCTAAACCTCTAAAATTCAAGCTAAAAGATAGTCCGTATAAAGAACCATCAAAATTACCTAGAACAGAACAGTCTAAGGATATTCCGCAAAAATTTAAATCTAGAAGCCAAGAGGTACTATTTGAACAAGAAGTCAAAACTGATCCGCAAGTGACGAGAATCAGAAAAAAAATCCAAGCATACCAAACAAGGATAGAACAAATAAATAAAGAAATTGAAAGAGAGAGAGCAACTTTACTTGAAAATGCAGGTGTGCAAGTGAACAAAGATCAAGAGATAGAAGCATCACTCAATGATTTATATCAAGCAGACGTGAATGCCACTAGCGATCTCATCGAGATCTTAGGGGAAAAATTTGAAGATGGTGACCTTTCTGATGTTGATTATCTTAAATTGCATAGAAAGTATACTGCAAGAGTCTTCAAAACAAAAAAACAACTACAATTTATGGAAAATGCTGGTGATAAAATGGATAATAGAGATGAAAGAAGATTAGATCTAGAAGCAGACCTTTTTGCAGCAATTGTAACTTTAGAAAAGATAACTAAAGGATACCAACAACACGAGATTGAACAAATTGCTTATAAAAAACAACTTAGAGCACTAATCAAAAACATATTCAAATCGAGAATGAGACTAGAACAAATAGGCGGCTTCAAACTAGACGAGTTTATTGAAAGAGAACAAATGGATCAGAAATATTCATTAGGAGTTAGACAGTTACGCGTAGCAGAAGGAGTTGAAACACCAGATTCTATTTCCAATGTAGCTTTACCATTTGATTCCTTGAAAAGAATGCCAAGACAAACAGCAGACTTTGTTTCATCAGCAATTGAATTAATAGACTTAACGAGATTAAAATCCGTTGCTAGGGCAGATTTAATATTAGCAGATCTAGATGAGTTGATACATATTACAGAGACGTTTCCAAGTATTCCGGATGACTTCTGGATAATCGATGACATGAAGGATTGGAGAAAAATAGTTTCAAATTATGATACACAAGAAGTATTGAAGGGAGAGGATTGTGAGAAACTAGAATTTCAAACCTCTAGATGGCTAAATGAATTCAGAAGATTACTTAAGGATCTTTAATAGATGTTTGGTGATATACATAAATGGTTATCACCACCACATATTTTTTAATGAAAAATCACCACTAATTGGGAGAATGTATTATGGCACACAATGTTTCATCAGAAGCAATCTATCAAGAGATAAGAGAAGCTATCCTTGAATTGATCAATCTGATTGAAATTGATATTGATGTATCATACGTATTAGAAGAATTGGAAGAAATAAGATTCAAAATCAGAAAGATTAATGTAAAAAACGGATCCGTACCAGAAGAAATAAATCAGGTGTTTAATAAGCTATATGACAAATACAAAAATAAAATGTCAGCTCCACTCTCATCAAGAGATAAAAGAAAACTTATCGAAAATCTAAAAGAATGGCTAATAAAAGCGGGTTCAATGTTCTAATAAAGGCAGCTCGTTTAAAAACAATTGTTTTTATAATGCTTTTGACAATGTACTTACAGATAAAAAGTGCATAAATCTAAAATATAATGGGGTCATAACATTGGGATTAAGAGAAATAGAAAAAAAATTAAAAATCAAATCAGCTTTTCAGGTGAAAGAAGCAGAATTAATGATTAAAGAATTAGAGCAAATGATAGAA
Source organism: uncultured archaeon (assembly GCA_964534625.1). Classification (GTDB taxonomy): domain Archaea; phylum Asgardarchaeota; class Heimdallarchaeia; order Heimdallarchaeales; family Heimdallarchaeaceae; genus CAZHRF01. The sequence continues at coordinate 8,059 of CAZHRF010000036.1, forward strand.
AACACTAAAGAAACGAAAAAACAACTGCAAAAATTTGAAAAGAAATATAGCGATAAAATAAAACAGAACAAAGATTATTATGAAAAATTAGAGGGGCTCAGAGAAGAGTTAGGATTACCAAAAGAGATTGGGAGATACGATTGGAGAGACGCTCCATCTATGAAAGACAAATTAACTGGTGGCGGATACTATGATAGATTGGCTAATGAAATTATTGATTTGGGTAAAGAGTTAACGAAACAAAATGGAGGGATTATGGCGATAAGTGAACTGTTCACACAAGTTAATAAAGCAAGACCAGGAAACGTAGTTTCAATTGATGACCTGTATAAAGGGTTAGAGAAGTTAATAAATGCCTCGTTAATCGCACCTTTCAAAATATTGGAATCAGGAGTAAAAATTGTTGAATTCACACCGGTTGAATTCTCTCAAGATCATAGTCTTGTTTTAAGTTATGCATCCAAAACGGGATATATAACAAGAGAAGAATTACTTATGCAAACAAATTGGACAGAGGAAAGAATTAATCGTTGCCTTGTTTTCTTTGAAGAAAATAATATAGCGATTAAAGACGACGATTATGAAGAAGGAACAAAGTATTGGTTCCCGGGACTGGGACAATAACTTTCTTATCGTTTTTTTCGCATAGAAAAATAAAAAGATTAGAAGACTTTTTCATCATCAAAACGCATGATAGTCTTTTCCCTATTCAACCAGTGAGCTACCCCTTTATTCACTAAAATATCGACAACATCAATCAAATCCTCAGGAGGTAAAGTTGCCCATTCTTCATCAAATTGTGATAAATCAAAAAGTGAGTGGACTTCCACTACTCGACCAGTTTCCAACATGAAATTAAGCAAATCTTCAGCAAATTCAGCGTTTGTTTTCCACTTGATTCGGGCTCTAAGTTTAGTTGTTTCTTCCTTTTTTAGCCCAAAAATCTTAGCTAACCACGCAAAAAACCCTCGTTTTTGTTCTTCATCCAACCAGGTTGCGTAGTCTTTCTCACCTAAGTAACCAACTAAGTTCCTCAGCTGTTCAATGGATAACTCTTTTCCTATTTCTTCATTCTTAAATGGGTAAACAGTACGTATTTTATTGATACTAATAATATGAATCACATATAATTTAGTATAATCAAGAAGAACCTTTGACCATTTATCAGACCATGAACCTATTTTATCTGTACTTTTGGGGGAAATATACATCCACGGTTTGTTCACCCATTTAGGTAACATGTCCTCGAACTCTTTTTCTAATTTAACTTGTTGATCCTTCTTAGTTAAAAGTCCAGTTTGAGACCTATCTATAGCTTTAGTAGTTTGTAATTCTTCTTCCGATATTTCAATTCCTTTCAAACTGGCCTCAATTAATTTAAGTTTCTCCTCTGAAATCTTTTTTTCTTTCTTCAATTCTTCAAGATTCACATCTATTGATTCTTTTTCTAACGTTGCCATCCAATTACCTCATATATTATGCTGAACCAAATTCGGCAGCCCAATCTAGATATTTATTAACTTCTCGCTCATTAACGGAAGGATTAATATCCTGTATTGCTCCAATAAAATCACTCATGTTTACATCACGGGCTTGTACAGTTTCATCACCTAATGCACCAATACTGTCCAAATCACGGATTGGTTTCATAATAGCCTCTCTACATATCATAGCTATATCGGCACCAGAGTAGCCTTCAGTAATCTCTGCGAGCTTACCATAATCAACATCAGATTCCATGTTAACTTCACGGGTATTATACTTGAAAATACCTTCTCTAGCCTCCAGATCAGGTAAACCAATATAAATACGTCTTTCAAATCGTCTTCTAAATGCAGCATCAATACCTTCGGGAAAGTTAGTGGCGCCAAGAACAACTATACGGTCTTCGTCTTTACTACTTAAACCATCCATTGAAGTTAATAATTCGTTTTTTACACGTCGTAAAGCATCATGTTCGCTACCCCTAGAACCCGTCATAGCATCAACTTCATCAACAAATACAATGGAAGGTTGTCTTTCTCTTGCTATCTCGAAAAGCGTTTTTACTAACTTTTCTGATTCACCCAACCATTTTGACATCAAGGAAGATGCTGAAACATTGAAAAATGAGGCTTCTATCTCAGAGGCTGTTGCACGGGCTAGTAAAGTTTTACCACAACCAGGCGGACCAAATAATAGAATCCCTTTCCAAGGTCTGCGTGCTCCCCTAAACAAATCGGGTCGCATCAATGGAAGTACTATGGCTTCACGTAAGGTTTGTTTTGCAACACTTAAGCCAGCAATGTCATTCATTTTAACATTTGGTTTTTCTGTTACAATAAGGTCATCAATTGCACTTGCTAATTTATCGTTATCAGAATCCGTTGCTCGTGCTTTGTTCCTTGAACGCTCTTTGATTTTTTCTCTCAATTCTTTTGCACGATCAACGTACATTTCAGCTTTTTTACGAAGCTGCTTTGCTACCTGGATATTACGTTCAAAACGGATAGCTTGTGTTAAGGCTTCAGCTGCTTCTAGATAATAAGCTACAGCCTCACTATATTGTTGATCTTTATCTAAATTGTATGCTTTTTTAGCTTTCTTTGTTGCTTGCTCTATTATACCTCTAGCAGACACGTACACACCTCATCTTTATCTTGAAAGTTACAAGGGATGATTATAGTTGAAACGATATTAACAAGACGATTTCGTCTATTGTATTAAATAGTTTCCCAATAAAGGTTAAACGTTCTTATTAATAAAGTATAGCATATTATCTAACGTAAGGAGTAAACAACCTAACAACATATGTCAGAATAAGAGAAAATAAAAAGAAAAAGAGAGTTATATGTTTAATAGTAACTAATCATCCGATATTTCTTCTTTCAAAGCTTCTAATTCCGCCTCTAGATCCGATGTATCTTCAACTTGAGAACTTCTTGATTTACCTGTTGAAACAGAGGGTAATTCATCATCTATATCTATAGATGGAAGATCCCCAGTTGTTTCCATATCCAACTCTGCTTGAAGTTGATCTAATTCATCGTCAATAGATATATCAAAATCATCTTCGAAAGCACCCTCTGAGAAACTCGTATCACCTAAGATCTCTTGGGACATAGATAATCTATCTTGTTGCATAGCTGCTTTATCCATAACTTCTGCAACACGTTTTTCATCAATTTTTCCCATTTGTTGCTCTACAACGTTTGTCCCCGTCTCCATCGCCTTAACCGTTTCTGAGGTTGATTTAGCAGTATCTATGCTCTCCATTTGTGTTTGGAGATTCATTATCATATTTTGAGCTTGATTGATTTTTTTTAGATAAATTCTTCTTCTTTGCATTGCAGAGCGTGCGCCATTTTTATTTCCACTTTTAAGCATCTTTGCAGCGAGTACTTTTTGCTCATCAGAAAGTCGCTCATAATTACGAATATTACGTTCAAGCTTATTTATTTGAGCTTTTAACACGGAAAGGGCTTGAGCGTCATCTCGCCTTTTGTCACCAAATAACCATTTTTTGACCATAATATATCACCATCTTACTCTTCTTTATCACGAAGTTTTTGTATTTCAGCTTCTAAATCATCAACTTCTGCACCTACTGTGGGTAATGTGGTACCTGTTGTTATACCCATCTCAACTGCAGTTTGTTCAATTAACCTATCGACTTCTGACTCATCAGTATCACTCACAAGCATATCATCAATACCATCCTCTATTGTTTCCGTACTTGTTTCTATATTGTCGATAGACATTTCCATGTCTTGAATAACGCGATCCAAATCAGGTATTTGCAGTTGTGCATTAGCCATTCTTAGGGCGTCAGCAACACCGTGCATTTCTTCAGCCATTGAAGCGGCTGAATCAGCACGCTCTAACTTGAATATGAGACCATTAATTCTAGAAACCAATTTTTGATATCCTAGTGACCACTTGCGGCTGCGAACGATATCTGTACTATATAACCTTGCGGCTTCCATATCACCTCGTTCAATAGCTTTACGCATTTTTTGTTCCATCTTTCTTTCATCAGAATCGATTTTACGTTGTGCGCGTTCAAGTCGTCGGATAGTAAGCTTAAGATTCACAATATGTTCTCTAGGTGAACTACTACCTGACCCAAATAACCAGCCAAAGAATGAACTAAACATTTTTTCTCACTTGTCTTTATCGCTTATATTATTTAATCTTTTGGAGTCTTTTATACCTATCTATTCCGTTTCTCTTTTTTGAAGGTTTTCTGGATTACTTTATTATTTTCACTTTAATTGGCTCGTTTACTGACACATAGAGTAAAAATATCCTTTGTTAGTAGAGAGTAGGAAATGCTTGTGAATCTTTAACAAAAGATAAACACAAATAAACTTAATAATTAAGGCGGAATCATTTCAACGAAGTAAAGATAAGAAAAGAAAAGACCACTTTAATCCGATTGTGGTTCTTTATGTTTCTTTAAAAAGAGGTAATAAAAATGACAGAAGACAAACCAATTATTCATCCACCATTATCTATGAAGACAAAGAGCTTGAAAGAATTAGCAAAAGTTATCCTATCTGGAGCCAATCCGCAGAGAGGAGCAGGATATCTAAATTATATCGTGCTTGAGAATAAAACTATATATTTCACAATGCATATGGGAATGGGGTACTATAATCTTCGTTCTTTGCCAATAATTCTTTGGACTGAGGAAGAAAAACCTCCAACAGGTGGATTTTTGAGATATAGAACATCACCAAAAGAAGAATTGGTGTTTGCCACAGATGGTTCTGATCCAAAGTGGGCAACTCTACCCTTAGTAGAATATGAAGAAATTCCAGAAGAATTCAAAGTGTTCGAGTAAGACCAGTAGAGAGTTGAAAGTTAACCATCTCATTTAACACCGCTTTAATCTAATTTCAGTTATCATAAAGAACCTACCTAAGGAAACAATTTTCAACCTTTTTGTTTTTTTAAATGTATTAATAAAACAATTCCTTTTGATAATTAATTACGAAATAAAACAACGTTTAAGGAAGTTTAAGGAGAGTAAAGAAAAAATAAAGAAATAAAATAGAATTAATTTAATCTCTTATAGCCTTTTTTCCATCACGTAAAAATTGTGTGAAATTAATTCTTGAAGGACATACATAAGAACACAATCCACATTCAATACAGACCTCAACATGGAGTTTTCTTAACATATTTACATCATCTTTTTTTGCTGCATCCATTATCAGTTGAGGATAGATATCTACTGGACATACGATATTACAATATGAACAACGTATACATGGCAAGGAATTCTCATAGGGGTCATGTTCTTCTGCTTGAAAAGCTGTTACTGCAGAAGTAGCTTTTAGAACAGGATATGAGGCATCATCTATAGTTGGTCCCATCATAATTGAACCTAAAACTATTCTATTAAATTTTGTCGGAGATAATTTTAGATAATCAAGGATATGATTAACGGGTGTTCCCATGCGTACCCACAAATTCTTCCCTTTTGTCTCTTTAGAATAGAAGGTAATACCCCGTGAGACTAGTGTTTCACCATTATATACTGCATCCCAAACTGCATAAGCTGTTGCAATGTTATGTACGATTATTCCAATATCAGGCGCATATTGACCTGCTGGAACTTCAATGCCTAAAATTTCTTTTATTAAGAGTTTTTCACTTCCAACAGAATAATTGGGACGAATACGTTCAATAAGTATATCGTTGTCTCTCAAAAGTGCTTCAAACTCTGGTGTTGTACCTTCCTTTGTTCGTGTAGCAAAAATAATTTGATCCACGTCAAGCATTTTACCCATCAGTTTTATACCTTTTATTAGTTCCTTAGATTTTTCAACCATCAAACGGAAGTCACAAGCAATATTTGGATCGCTTTCTTTGGCATTTATAATCAAGCAAGAAATAGCTTTTGATCCAAGTTTTACATGACTAGGGAATGAAGCACCACCAAGCCCAACTATTCCCGCTTCCTTAACGCGCTCAATTAATTGCGCTCTTGTTGCATTTTTGGGATCTAGAGGGTCTAAAGCACGCTTTTTTTCTTCATTTTCTGTTTTTATCACTATTGCAATTTCATCATTTCCAGAAATAGGATTTTTTATTTCTTTTTTTTCGACTATTTTACCATTAACAGGACTATGAACTGGAGTACAAAGTGCATTTTCATCATCAATATCACCAATTTTTTGACCATACTTTACACGATCTCCAACTTTTACTAATGGTTCAGCTTTTTTTCCGATATGCTGACTTAAGAACACAATCATGTGTTCAGCAGGAGGTACTTCCGTAAATGGGTCATCGACGGCCGTTTTTTTCATATCGATGTTCATCTCAAAACGACCTTTTTCCTTGAAATGTTGCATACTAAGCACCTCCTTTTGATATTACATGTCCGTAAGGTCTTTTCATAATAATTTTATCCAGATATGGGGTTAGTGCATTTAACGCCACAAGTGCAATAATTGATCCTCCAAGTACATTTAGAAGTTGTAAAAAGAAAGTCAAAATTGCAAGGGATATACCGAATATATATTGTGATAGTTCAGGCATAGGTGTCGATTGGGGTTCAGTAGCCATAAAAAAGACCATGAAGATAACACTGCCAGTAAAGACATGAAATGCAATTCTTAAAATGATATCTCCTTGGAATAAACCCATAATAAGAGCTAAACCAGTCATTGTCAATAGAGAACTTACTATGATTCTCCATTTGTACCTTAACCAATATGCTGCGATTGATCCTACAATAAGTACTAAGATACCACAAGCTCCACCTATCCACCCGTGAGTTTGCCAAAAGAAAAGACTCTGGGCAGCGGACAAATCTTGTCCAAATAGACTTTCACGTTGGAATATCCACATTGAAGCATTAAATCCTTCTGAAGTCCATAGGTTTAGATCTAAATGATGGGGATGAAATATCATACCAAGTTTTAGAGGCTCATCCAAAAAGAATAGTATCGATAAGACAACCAGAGCTAACACTTTGGCAGCTGCAGCAGGATTCAGATATTTTCTTTCAAAATACTTACCTTGTCCATATTTGAACAAGAGAATAGTTAATAAGGCAACACCAGCTGTAGTGTAAAAAGGGGAAGCGATTGGCATACATAAACCAACTATCATTCCTGCCACAAGAGGGGACATTGGGGTTTCATAGGTGGGAGAAATGTTTTTCATTTTCTGGTATGAATAGATTAGACTATGAACAATCAATACCGTTCCTAAAGCGATGATTATATGAACAAATGCATCGACACCCATAATTATAATTGAAACTACTGCAATTATGGACAACATTAAAAATGTCTTCAGCATTAATTCATCTTTGGTAAATCCAATATGAATATGAGGGGGATTTACATCTTTATAATTTACTGTTTTAGATTCTTCTGGGTTCATATTTAATCTTTCATAGACAATTATTAAATGTTTTCTTTTTTAAAATTGTGTTAGACAGAGTTAAAGCACGACTATTTCCACTTCAAGAAAAAACGATTTATTTTTTAAGAAGAAAAACTCAATGCATAACCACATTTAGAGCAAAATTCATCTTTTTTGCTTTTCTTTACGCCACAGCTAGGACAAAACGCAATTTTTTTAATCTTGGATAATTCTTCTCCGCACTTTGAGCAAAACTCTTCTTCTTTTTTAAGTTTATTTCCACAACTCGCACAATATTTAATACTTTTTACCACTTGTTGCTTTCTTTGTGGTTTTCTACTCTTTAACAATCGAATCTGTATCAAAACCATCACCAACAAAATAAAACCAACTGATGCTATGACAACAAATACTATATCACCAGGTTGAACCAATAGCTTTTTATTATCTATTAGATTTGAAATCAGTCCATAGCTACCATAAATGAGTCCAGCTATACCAAACAACAATTCTGTTACAATCCACGTTATTTTATCAATTTGAGATGGCACAGATAAATATTTACTCCATCATATAAATTTATTTTCCTCATTTTAATGTAATTGATAATAAAAAAGAAAAAAACACGTTACAAGCATATTAAATCCAAAATGTAGTATAAACTCATAAATTGTTATTAAAATATGATTCAAATTCTTGATTACTCAATATTCTATTCAATTCAGTATCTAATCTACTCTGTTCCATCATCAAACTACGTAATAGTTCATTCATTTTTCTAGTATTCCCTATTGTTTTTCTTCTTTGAATTAAGGACATTATTCTCCGTCTATTTTCTAAAAGTTTAGCTCTTAAATTATCGATAATTACTCGTTTACTGTCTTTTCTTCTAATTTCAGTTCTCACTTCTCGTTTGTTTAACAAATAACCTTTTAAGAACTCCATATGTTCTTCATTGTTACGTTTCAAAAGATTAATTGGTACAGTTTGATCCCGTATTTTTTCTATAATCTTTATGTTACTTATATTATAGTCGATATAATTATTTTTAATTTCAAAATACGTAGGAAGTTCATTAATTACTTTTTTTCTTCCAATCAACTTGTATATATCAGTATTTGTACGGAATTGTAACATTTCACCAAAAAAGAAAGACTCTTCCTTTGTTGGAGAAGTGAAAGAGAACAAACTAACAACACGGTCTAGTTTGATTCTAACATTGAAAAGTCCTTTCTCCCTTAAGAAATACAGATTATTGGTGGTAAAAACTAAGGTATACTTTTTAATTAAACCATTATTAATCCTCACATTAATTCTAGGAATGATAGCAATCAGTTCTTCTTGGGTTGAAGGTAATACTCTATGTATCTTTTTTAGTAAAGACCAATGATAGATAATATAATCAGTCTTTTTTTCAACCTTTTTGAATTCAAGTTCAAGATTATTAATTGATTTATTGATATTTTGTTTTAAATTGTCAAACCGAGTATCAAGAGCAGAAAGTAATTCTTCTGTAATCTCTATATGTTTAAGACTGACAAATCGCAAATAGTTCACAGATTCCAGTCGCTTCTTGATCATAGAAAAAGCTTCTGAATCAAATTTTCGTAAGTGGTCAATGAATTCACTAATTTTTACCTGTAAAATAGTCAATTCTTGCTCTATCTCAGGAAATAGTTTGAGTTTGGCTTGTCGTCCTAGATGAACAATTTTAACTAGGTTATTGAATCTGTCAGTTAGATTCCTGATCGGCCCATAATACTCATATAAGCGGTCATAACTTTTGTAAATCCTACTTGGAAGACTCTCATGATATGATTCGCCATCTTCAACGGTAGGACTACCACACATCTTACAAAACTTTAGTGCCATATATTTGGTGTGGTGTATATTGGTTTTACATTTATTACATATAGGTTCATTAGACTCTCTTTTGCAGTTATAGCAATAATAATTAACACTCCGTGTATAAACATGTTCTTTACAGAGAATGTTTTTACAAGATGTACAATAATATTTAGCTTGTAGAGAACAATAATTACAGTTAACAACCATGGGCATGAGAACCACCAATAAGAAAATTTGGTGAGATTCTTTTTAATAAAATGTAATATCCAGAAGATGATTGAGAGAAGATATAATGAACTACCTCACCCTAAAGGATTTTCCCCTCCTTTCTTAGTTCTTTTTTATTCAAAAAAACTTTGTATTCTAAAAGCGCATTGCTTTTTTTTCGCCATTCATCCCACCCCTCAAGGAGTGAGCATTCTAGCTATATTATAGTAAAAGTAGCTTTAAGTAGCTTCAATGAAAGGCAAATAAAATGAGAATAAGAGTGGAGTAGTATAGAGGATATAATCTAAAAACTAATCAATAAAAACACAAAAAGAGTTTAATGATATCTAAATTAGAGAAGAGCCCAATCTGTGACTATTTATAATAAGGGGGGTGAAATTTATTTATTTTTCTATTCATAGTCTAACCTTAGAAGTTATAACAGAGAGATGAAAAAGATAATTAAAAACCCTTGTAAGAGGTAAATAGATGATTGAAAAAAAACCTACTCCAACTATGTTCATTCTTCATGCTTATCAACCAGTTACACAAGAAAAAAAGGTATTCCAACGTATAATTGAAAATTGTTATGTACCTTTCTTTAAAAGGTTAAGAGAAAATAAAAACGCAAAAATTGTTTTAAATATTACTGGTTGTTTAATTGAACGACTAGTCAAAGAGAATGCGAAGGTTATTGAATTAATACAAGCCAATATTCAAAGTGGACAAATTGACTTGATGGGGTCAGCTTTTTATCATCCTATTTTACCCTTCCTATCCCCCAAAGAAATCCAATATCAGATACAAAAACAGACAAATATAATACGTAAAGAATTCAATTATGACCCTCAAATATTCTTTCCGCCTGAATTAGCAATTAGCCCGGACATTATTGAATCAATAATAGATGAAGGATTCAAAGCAATTATTGGTCCAACCAATAGTCACCAATTTACATTCAGAGGCTTATATGAAACATTAGAAAAAAACATCATTATTTTAAATAGGGAAAAAAATATCAGCAATGGTATTTCTTTTAACGGATACAAGGGTCAAATTGAATCTGTTATTTATGATATTAGAAGTTCTTTTGAGCAACACCAATACCCAGTCATCATAGCCATGGACTTGGAAACATATGGAGAACACATCCCCAATTATTATCAATTTTTTTATAGATTAGCTTCAAAACTTTTAACCATCACACACAAAGAATTATTAGAGCAATTTTCAGTTAAAAAAACCATCAACAATTTGATCCCTTCTTCTTGGTCGACTTCAGTAGATGATTTGAAGCAGGGGATATACTTTCCCTTGTGGGATCATCCAGATAATAGCATACATCAATTACAACACTTACATACTTCACTCTTAGATTATTGTATTGAACACGTTTCTGTTGATGAGAGCACATATGACAAGTATCAAGCATCAAAATATTCATGTCAATATTGGTGGGCGTCAGGACATTGGTGGAGTAAAAAACTAATTAGGTTAGGTTTAGACTACCAAAAAGATGTTTTAAGCTTGATTTCCCCTCACTTGCCCTCAAATACAAAGCAAGCAGTTATAAAGCAATCTGAAAATATTATTAGACGTATTGACAGAATATTAGATATTAAGAAGTGAGAGATTATGAAGGTTGTATTTTGTTCTGCTGAGGTCTTCCCGTTTTCAAAAACTGGGGGATTAGCAGATGTATCCAATTCTATCCCAAAAGAAATAAGCAAGTTAGGACATGATGTAGTTATTATTACTCCATTATACAAATTTATTAACCTAGAAGATTACTCCATTGAGTTAAAAAATGAACACTTGTATACATTTATCGGAGACTTCAGAGAAACATTTGCTTTATATGAATCTATTTTACCTGATAGTGATGTAAGAGTTTACTTTGTTAGACATCCATATTTATACAGAGACGGAATTTACACAGATAATGATGATGAAGAGTATCCCGACAATGCAATGAGATTTTTATTTTTTAGCAAAGTTATATTTGCTGTTTTAGAGTATCTCTCTTTTTCACCAGATATAATCCACGTTAATGATTGGCATACTGGTCTTGTTCCCTTTTTTCATAAAACGGAGTTTATAAAAAAGTATTATTTTAAAGACACAAAAACAGTTTTCACTATTCATAACATAGGGTATCAAGGGAGTTATGCTTTTGATAAAATCAGTCGTGCTGATATTCCGGACAAATATTTTACTGAAGACTTTATTGTTCATTATGATTTAGCCAATTTTATGAAGACAGGCATAGTCTTTGCAGATATAGTTACAACAGTTAGTCAACAATATAGTATAGAGATAGGCACTAAAGAATATGGACATGGATTGGAAGGTTCAATTCAAAAACGTAAGAACGATTTATATGGCATTGTACATGGTATTGATTACTCACAATGGGATCCTAAAACAGATCCATATATTGAAACTAATTATGATCATACAGAATTAAAAGGCAAAAAGGAATGTAAGAGGGCGTTACAACAAGAATTGGGCCTTGAACAAACAGATAAGCCACTATTAGGCATTGTTTCTCGTCTCGCTTATCAGAAAGGTCTAGATTTGGTACTCGAAAAATTTGATGAAATACTTGGATTAGGTGTCCAACTAGTCTTATTAGGGACAGGAGATAAGCAACTTGAAAAACAATTTAAAGAAAAACAAAAAGAATATCCACATAACTGTTCTATAAACATCACTTTCAACAACGAACTAGCTCACAAAATTGAAGCAGGAGTAGATCTATTTTTAATGCCCTCACGTTATGAACCATGTGGATTAAACCAAATGTATTCAATGATTTATGGTACTATCCCTATTGTCAGAAAGACTGGTGGTTTGGCGGATACAGTTCAAGAGTACAATTTGAAAAAGCAAACAGGAAATGGTTTTATATTTGAAAATTATGATCCCGATGAATTTTTGGATGCAATTAAACGAGCTGTCCAGCTTTATAAAAACAGACCTAAGTTGTGGAAATCTCTTGTCAAAAAAGTAATGCAAATTGATTTTGCATGGAAAAAAGTTGCAAAAGAATGGGAGAGAATATACAAAAAAGTTCATTCTTTGTGTAATATGTAAAGTTCATTCTTTGTGTAATATGTTTTTTACTTTATATTCCGAATCTTCTGCTTTCCTCTTCAAATTTTTCATGGATTCTTGTAAAGCAAATATCGGTTTTTGATCTTCTTCTCCTCTAATGATTTTGTTTTTATATTCAAGAAGTGATAACAGATATAACCATTCTATAAATGTCTCATATTTTTCTTTATTGAACCATAAGACACCTTTAAAATCGTTTACTTCAAGATAAGATGTCCCTTTGACATCATTAAACAAGGTATCAAATAGAGTTTTATAGTCCGCTCTCTCTACTGGCATTTTTCTAGTAACTATAAGCAAAGGGAGTAAATTCAATATCGTCTCAGGATTAAATTCTGTTTTTTCTTTGACAATTTGTTCAATTACGTGTTTTAAGAATAACTCATCCATCATTCCCAAAGTAATTGTATTTACATTTTTTGTATCAATAAGCTTCCCTATATCCTTTAACAATAAATTCAGTATTATTATAAGATAGAGTCCTTCTTTCTTGTTTTCCGACAGAAGATGACCCACATATTCTTCACATAAAATCTTACTTTCCTTTGCTTGTTCTAAATTGTTTTTTAGATAAATTAAATTCAGTAATTGGTTCTTGAAGTGAGTGAGCATTTCTTCTACTATTTCTTGATTTTTTGTCTCTACTTTTCTAATCACTTCTTCAATAAACACCTTATAACTTGTAAGTGCTGTATCTATTTTTCCTTCTTTAATACCTTTTGTGCACCTTTCTACACTTTGTTTAAATGCACTATGAACGTGCTTGAAATTAATTAATCTTATTTCATTACGTATACTTTTTGTTCCTCTCCCCTTTAGCTCTTTGTATACTTCTGCGTATAACTCATTTCTTGTATCTTTTATCTCATAAAAATTAACGAATACATGATATTGATACGCATTTAGCTCAATATACAAGCCCTTACTGTGTATTTCTTTACTCTTTCTGATATATTTCAATCCACTTATACTATCTTTAAAACAACAAAAATATCCTCTTTTATTGGTTAAATTGAGAACGTTAGCTAAAGTTGTTGTTTTCTTTATCTTTTCTTCAGCTGTCTTCACCACATATGCTTCTGAATCTTTTATCCAACCTCTGGCTTCTGCATATTTATTGTGATATAAAACCAATGACTGCTCATTTTCTATGCCATTTGAATATGCAAATATATTTTCTTGTACGTTTCCAGTTCCGTCTTTTACATTATATAACCGGAAATTTTTACTTTCAGCAAATAAATACCTTTTTCTAAGCAATGGGACAATTATATTTTCATGTTTATTTACCAGTTCAATATCTTCTCTTTCATCCCAATACGCCTGTCTATATTCCATCCCATATTTTTCTGAGAAACCTTGAAACTGTCCATGTCCAAACATTGGAAGGCCAGGTAAAGTTGCCAATAAAACACAAACCCCGAAGTATTTATCTCCTTTCCCAAATTGTATAACAGCCGGTTCTTCATCTGGATTATTCATAAAATTAACAAAACGCTTCAAAATTTCTGGATCAAACTCTAATGTGTTTTTTATTGTCTCTCGATATTTTTGATTTTCCTCATTTTTCAACATGTTCATGAATGCACTATTATAGACTCTGTGCATCCCCAAACTTCTTACAAAATACCCTTCTAATAACCAAAATGCTTCAGCTAATAGAAGCGTATTTGGTGCTTCTTGAGCTATTCTATCTACAACTTCTCTCCAGAACTCTTTAGGCATTAACTTATCAAATTCTTCTTTTGATAAACCATGTTCTGCACGAGAGGGTATTCCACCCCCTTTTCCCGGTTCAGGATACCATAACCGTTGAAAATGTTGTTTTGTTAGGACCATGGCGGCATCAAACCTAATTATAGGAAAGAGTTTTGCTACATGAATTATTTTATTTATTACTGCCTCTCTCACTCTTTCTTTTAAAAAGTCTAATTGTGCTGTGTCATTCCAAGGCATATCCGTACCGTCATTTCCATGATAAATATAATTAACAGCGCCATTCTGGAAATCTACTCTTTTAAAGACTACAGCAGCATCAGTTCTAGTATAATAGTGGTCTTCCAAGTATAGTCCCATCCTAGGATCTGAAGACAAGTTTTCTCCTTCAAAGATATATGAAGGAAAGGGACTTTCTAATACTGATATAAACCAATCTGGATGTTCAATTAACCACTTGGAATCTAAGCCAGTATGATTAGGTACCATATCACCAGATAACCTTATTCCACGTTTTTTTGTTTGATCCTTTAAATATACGTAAGATTCATATCCACCTAGATCTGTGGCTATTTGATAATCATATAATGAATACGCAGAAGCTTCTGCTTCCGGATTGCCCATTTTTCGTTTAATTTTTTTAGATATTTTGCTTCTTTCCCAAAGTCCAATTAACCATAAGGCATTAAATCCCCATTTGGCCAATTGATCTAGTTCCTCGTCTGGTATTTCATCCAATCGGGATATTGGACGCTTATATTTTTTCGATAATTGATTCAACCAGACATAAGTATTCTTTGCTACAAGAACTACTTTGGGCATCCAATTTTCATCCGGGCTATATCTCTCTTGTCCTTCTATTCCTTCATAATACAAAATGTGAGCTTCACCCGGCCCTCCTCCTCTAAAAACTTGTTCTTCCTCGATTACACCTATACTTGTAAGTATTCTACTTATCATATGTTCTGGCAGGAAATCCCAATTTTTCTGTATATAATCCAATTGATCTTTCAGATCAGAGGAATGTACAATAGGTTTAAATATAAAATCAACAAGAGTTTCATTTTTGAAAGATTTTGTTTGCAATTCTTCCTTTATACGATGGGTAAAATCTTTATATTCGGTTATTTTTTTTATGTCTTCATCCGAAATTAAATAACGAGAACCTTCTATTGCCAAATTACTATTGTGAATATCTAGTAGCGCTATTTCTGTTAGTGTTTTTATTAATTCAGTTTCATCAGCAAGAATTTCTTCAACGTGTTCATCAATAGTTTTTTTTTCTAATAAAACATCGAAAATAGGAAAATTAAAGGCATGTACTTTTATTACCTCTCGTAACTCTTCTTTTGTATAAACAGAATCTAATTTGTTAATTATCCCCTCAAATGGATTGTTCCCCACTTCTTTTTCGTATGTATGTATCACTTCCCTAAATGCTTGATCTATAAGAGAGACACCGTTCAATTCTCCAGCCCTCACCATCTTTTGTTGATCTTGACTTTTTTCCTTATCCAGTCTCTCATTAATTATTTTTGCAAATATTCTTGCTTGGTAGATAGTAGACAAATCTAACCCTTTACCTTTAGACAAAAAAGATTCATTTATTCCCTCAATTTGGTAAAACTCTCTTCGAATGTACATTTACCTTTCCACCTATTCTGTAGCAAAAGATGTTTCTATTTCTTCTATTGTTTTAATAACCTCTTCGAGCATTCTTTTCCGTTCTTCCTGATCTTCAGCACAAGCTCTAATAACAATTTTTGATGCTACAATGGTAGAGAAAACATGTACCCAAGCTCTTGGTTCGAAAATTAGTTTAACTCCATTCAATGTATTAACGATTTTATTTTCTGTATCCATTTCATATAAAGATCTGAAGAAAACTTCAGGATTAACATTCAATGTATAATTTTCTTCAGTTAAATACAGTTTATTAAAATAGTCATGAGCTTCTATAAATGTAGATATATATTTACACTCTTTATTCTGTGCAAATATTGACAATAAAGATAAAGCAGTAATGAATGGTTCTGATTCATTAGAGAATGTAGGATGAATATAATTACCTTGCTCATTTGCTCCGAATATTCCTCTATTGAACTGTATCGCACGAGACATATCACCTGGTGATTCGTCTGAATAATGTACCGTTATATTCTGCTTTTTCAACCACTCTTCTAACGTCCATAGAGTTTTGGATAATACGATGTGAGCTTTTTCTCTTCCGACCATTTTGTTTTTGAGTAATATGGTGATTACAGTATGGGGATCAATAATATACCCATTTTCATCAAAAAACAACACTCTTGAACCCGATGGAGAAAAGCATATACCCAAATCAGCTTTGGCTGCCAATACGGTTCTAGATAGAATGGTTAACGATGTGGGACTAGGAAGGGATTCAGGGATTCCTTCCGGTTTAAAAGCATTCAAAGTCAGTACTTTACACCCCAAACCAGCTAATAAATTGGGGAAGATCTCAGCTACGGGACCTAGAGCACAGTCTATAACAACAGAAAAGTTTCTTTCTCTTAATCCTTCCAAATTTAAGGCCGATTTAACAGCTGAACGATAAATATCATTTGCTTGATTTACAGACAAAATATCAGCGATATTATCAGCACTAGCACGCTGAATTTCAAACTCATTTGTTCTTTTATGAGAAAAAATATCATCAAATGCGTGTTCAACCCCCATTTGGTCAAAAATCCTTATATTAATTTTCTCTGGTGATCTGTGGGCAGCAGCAAAATGAACCGCAGCATGGGCACCAAATCTTCTTAATGCAAATTGTAGTACAGGAAGAGAACAGGCATGTAGTTCAAATACTGTTGTTCCAGTACTTATTAATCCAGAGTTAAATGCTCGACTCACCATTCTTGTGTCTCTACGATAATCACGTGCAGTAACAACAACAGCTTCTTCACCGCCCATATAGTTCCCTAATATAGCACCAAGCGACGAGGCAATTTCAGGGGAAAGTTCTGTAGCCTTTCCAGCTAAACGGTTTTTTCGTTTAAATTCGGTAAAATTGAAGCCTTCTTTGATTTTCATTACAACTCAACAATGTCTATGCACCTTTTTAAAGGTTGGTAACAAGAATCTATCTCCCAACTGCTTACTTTCTTATATTAAATGAGGTGAAGATTTATTAAATATAATATCAGTAGATTATCTGAATGGCAGATATAGATTGTGCAGTAGTCTTGGCGGGAGGAAAAGGAACTAGATTGCGTCCATTAACTACTGATAAACCCAAACCATTAGTCCCCGTATGTCTAACCCCTATGATTGACTTTGCAATTGATGCTTTAGTCAAAGCAAAAATCAAGAAAGTCATTGTGGCGGTAAAATACTTGGGTGAACAAATTCGCCAATATCTCAAAGAGAAAGAAGAGTATTCCGACTTAGAAATTTTCATTCCAGATATTGACCCTGTTGGAACAGCTGATGCAGTAAGGAAAGTATCCGATCTTATTAACGGTGATTTTATCGTTTCCATGGCAGATATTGTCTGCAATTTAGATTTAAACAAAATGATTAATTTTTATTCTTCGACTCAATCATATTCAACTATTAGCCTTAAAAATATAAACTTTCCAACTAAAAAATTTGGAGTTATAATGTTGGATCACCAACAAAATATAGAAATATTTCTCGAAAAACCTTTACCTCAAGATTTGTTATTCACAACTTTAGCCTATGCTCATAGACCTGTGGCAGAATTTCATCAAAATCTGGTCAATACAGGCATATATATATTCAATCATAAAATATTAGAGATTTTTGATAGTTTTAGCGATATAGTTGATTTTGGAAAAGATGTTTTTCCTTATCTTCTTTACGAAAAATTCAAACTTAACGGGTTTGTTAGCGACTATTATTGGATGGATTGTGGAAACCCTAAGAACTATCTTTGGGCAAACTGGGATCTATTACGTGGTTTCGTTGATGGAGTGACACCTCCAGGAAATAACTATGATGGTAAATGGATAGGAAAAGAAGTAGATCTAAGTCCTAACGCGCAAATCATCCCTCCTGTTGTAATAGGAGATAACGTAATAATAGAAGAAAAAACAGAAATTGGACCGTTTACAGTTATAGGTGCAGACTCTCATATTGAACAAGGGGTAAAAGTAGACCATGCAGTCTTATGGGAAAATGTACAAGTACAAGAGGGAGCTTATATACACAAGGCTACATTGTGTGATAACGTAATAATTGAACCAAAAATAAATATTACAAACTATTCGGTGATAGGCAAAGGACTAAAAATAGACTCCAATATTGAAGCAAGTAAAAAGGGTTAATACACCCCTTTTACGCTTAAATAATACAACCCATAATAAAAAGCTATTAGAATTTCTTGAATATTAGTAAGGTGCTACCAATATGTTTATTTTTTTAATATTCTAGTGAGTAAACATCATTCATGTAAGTGATTAATATGAAAATATCTAACCGTACTGCTAGTTTCAGTTATGCAATAAGAGATGTCCTTAAAGTTGCTAATGAAGTTGAAAAACAAGGACATGAACTCATTAAACTTAACATAGGGGACCCCATAAAATACGATTTTAAAACGCCTGACCTTTTAACTAAACCATTGCGTTATTCAAGAGAAGAGAATTATAATTATTATGCCGATTCTCAGGGATTATTAGAATTTAGAGAAGAATTAGCAAAATACGAAAATAGAAAACATGATGTAAACATCACAAGTAAAGATATAGTGGCAACAATGGGAGTAAGTGAGGGGATACAGATGACATTCATGGCATTTACCAATGCAGGAGATAGAGTGTTATTACCTGGTATTCATTATCCTAGTTATTCGGGTAATTCCGCCATTTTTGACTGCGATACCCAATATTATAACACCCCCATAGAAAAGGACTTTTACCCCGACCCTGATGGTATTAGAAAACTTATGACTGATAAAACTAAACTCGTTTTTATTAATACTCCAAACAATCCCACAGGTAGTGTATATTCAGAAAAAGCACTAAAAGAAGTAATTAATATTGTAGGAGAATATGATGCGTGTATTGTCTCTGACGAAACATATGACTATCTTGTATTAGATGAAGGAGAAAAACATATAGCTACAGCTAAACTAGCTAAAGATGTACCTGTTATAGCTTACAACGGGTTTAGCAAAGTGTTTCTAGCACCTGGTTGGCGACTGGGCTATGCATATAAACATGATCCTGAAGATAAAATACTAGATCCATGGAACGGAATGATGAAATTAACTAGATTGAGGTTATGTGCATCTACACCGCTTCAAAAAGCAGGAACAGAAGCATTAAAACAAGATTTAGACAAGTATCTTGCTGGAGTTATAACAACCCTAAAAGAAAGAAGAGATGTAATGTACAAAAGATTGCACGAAATGGAAGGAATATCAGTTTACAAACCAAAAGCAGCTTTCTATATATTTCCTAAAATAGATCTGGAACTATTCGACTGGAAAACAGATCAAGAATTTGTGTATTCATTCTTAAGAGAAAAACATGTATTAACAGTGTTTGGTAGCGGATTTGGACCATATGGAAAGAATCACTTTAGAATGGTGTATCTACCACCAGAAGAACAAATAGAAATTGCAATGGACAAATTAGATAGTTTGCTCAGAGAACATAAGAAATAGCTCCCAGTAAGTATCAATCACTTAATACATAAAAATCTTCTATTTATCCTTTTTTTATTTTTGCGATGGTTTAACTAATCAAAGTATGATATTTTCACAAAATATACAATCGATCGAAGATAAATAAAGATATCACCCCTCAAATATTTATGTTCAGAATTTGCATAAGGCATAAAGTAATCTTCAAGAAAAAAAGAAAAAAAGGTATTATAGAACAGCTGATAGAATATATAGGATACCGCCTAATATAGCCAGAAGGGCACCCCAACCACCAGCAACTATACCAGCAGCGAATATAACTATTCCTATCATAATATCTGACAGTTTAATTTTCTTATAGGACAAGGCTAGGATGGTAATACCCAATAAAATTGTGAGAAGATGTTGGGCTGTATCACTATCTTGCAAACTCAGAAGAGTGGGGCCAAAGTATATACCCACGCCCATAAGAGGAAGTAATCCTTGAAATACGAGAAAAACACCACCAACCAATGATATGATTCTTGCCCATTTATCTAATTCTATAGATTTCATAACACTTAGATAACTATAATTATTATTAATAAAGTTTATGAAAAAACCAAATCTTGATCACTAAACTAACAGCGGTAACAATTTAAAACAACAAAACAAGCATAATTGAGCAACGGTTCATTTTTTAGTTGATAACAGTCCAAAAAAAAAGAATTAAATTATAAAATAGCTCCTAGTATGTATAAGATACCGCCAATTATGGCTAGAAGGGCACCCCAACCACCAGCAATGATACCTAGGACTAAAATGAGTATTCCTATAATTATATCGGACAGTCCAAATTCCTTATACGCTAGAGCTAAAATAAGAGCGCCCAGCACGATAGCTATAATGCCTATGATGACATTATTTAATGTTCCAAATACACTAGGACCTAAATTTTGGCCTATAGCTTGTAATATACCTTGTACAATGAGAAGAACGCCACCTATTAATGACAAAATTCTTCCCCATTTAATGAGTTCTTTAGAAGTCATAGTGCCTAGAGTAATATGAAGGTTATTTATAAAACTTATGTGATTGAATGATGACACTAGTAAATGAGTAAAAAAAAGTCAACTAGCTGTTCCTATCAGCTATATAGTCTATGAATGTGTAATTAACCATTTTTATGTCTTAATTTGTTACCGCTGTTCTTATCTTTTATTTTTTGTTTTGATTTTTTTCATAGACCTTAGAGGTCATTTCACTTGAGAGAGATATGGACAGCAAGTATGTTTAAACCATCGTAAAAAATGTTTACTGAGATGAACTTTGAACTTCGTGTTTTTTCTTAGATATTAAAAACCACCTTACGCACTATTAATACTACTAACGCCATTGGTATAGTAACCAATACTGGTAGAATGATAGCTAGAAGGTAAATCAAAATGGTTGGTTTTTTTCTTTGTCGACTTTTAGGAACACAATAAGCAGGAAGATACACTATTAGACCATAAACCAGCCCCCAAAAACTGAAACTAAATAAGATATATTGAAAACCAAAAGCTATTCCTTCAAAAATCAAACCAGTAAAACCATACAAGATTAGCACCCAATTAGGATGAAAGGTGTATTTTTCTAATAAGACTGCCCAAACAAGGAAACTAGGGAGAAAAACTATCACACTATGAACAAAAATAACCTCGAAATAATTGGGAGACCCGGTGATAAACACTTTATAGGGAGAAAAACCCCATAAAGGAGCTGTATTGGTCATACCAGTAGTGATAACTTCTTCTAAACAAGCTAACAAGATGGCAAACAGGAAAAACCTTAGGACCCGCTTATCAGGCTTTCTTTGCATCTTTAATCGTAATGGTTCACGTATTAAACGCATAATACTCCCTCCTATGAATATCCACAACACTATTAGACCAAGAGACATAGAAAGAAGGGCAATATCTTTACGTTCTCCAGTTTCGAGAATAAAAATCCAAAGTAATGTTTGAGAGATTATTAACCATATGACATAAAAAATGATAATCTTACGAGCAAATCTTCCCTCTTTTTGTAAAAAGTGTTCATAATCATCATTTATTAGATCAGAAGACGGGGTTTCAATAATAGCAGATTTTTCTGAATTAAAATCACTAGACACAAAGTGGAAGAGCAATCGAGATATAAAAATGTTCGTTAAAGGATAGTACTTGTGAAATAGCGCTTAAATACTATGCTTTGTGATTAAATCGGTAGTAATATATTCTAAAGAGAGATGATCTTCAACTTTTTCCTTAATTCGGAAGTACTAAAGTAATAAAACTCTAAATAAGTCCAACAATAAAGCTAGTTTGAACTGCACATTGAATAATATACCATAAAACAACAATATGAAAGATCAGTAGGAATTAATAAAATATATCAAAAAAGAAAAGGAATGATGTTTTTACTATCTTCTTAGATTTCAACTTCTTGAAAAACATCAAAGGGTGGTTCAAAGAACGTAAAATAGATGAAGATAAATGTAGATACAACTAACAAGAATAAGAGAATAATTTTAAGTCGTAAGGTAAATTCAACCTCTTTCATCTCCGAATCAAATATAGCTAGCATTATACCCAAAATAAATGTAATAGTGATCGCATAGATAATTTCAACTACGTAAGCGAAGGGGTAAAACAAACCAGGAATAGTATAGTATAGTAGTGCCATTACCCAGGGCAGAACAATTGCGGATAATATCCTTGAATATATCAGAGATGATTTATTTTCTACAAGTTTGTATTTTAGGATTAGTTCTACTAGAAATATAAAGAAATATGTAAAAAAACCAATTTTCATGTGCTGAAACATCGACTCATCAATTCCGCTAAAGATCTTTACAATTAGAACGGGATACCAATCATAAAGAAAGTGTAGAAACGTAAAAAAAGCAAGAAAAACAACAGCTTTTACAATAATGTAAGGAAGTTTTTCTTCAACTATGATCTCATTAATCTTATCTTTGTTAACCATAGAGTACAAATAAAATTACCACTAATTAAACATTACTTATCTAAAACACCAAGACCTCAACTAGTTTGGTAACTGATAATGTATAAGAAGGGTCAGCTGGTATCATTCGTATGTTCTTGAACTCTATTGAAATTCTTCCTATCTTTCACGAATAATCTATCTATTAACTTCTTAAACCACTTAGGTTGGAAATACCCCATATAGGAGAGATTTGCACTCACAATAAATGAACCAAATGAAAGATAATGATGAATGATATACCCTCTAACATCGGGATTGTATAGAACATCTAGAATAAGAAAAATCACTCCTGTTAGCATAAAAAACACATGAGCTAGCATAACAAAGGCTGTAATTCGATTAACTCGAGCCTTAGTAACTTTTAGTGCTCGAAGTATAATATTAACAAAGAATCCATAACAGATCAGAATGGTGAACAAGTGGTACATTTGGCAATAAAGAAGAAGAGATGATTCAAAAGTTCCGTATTCAATAATGGGATAGAGAGAAAGATGATAGAGAAATATACCTGAATTAAACCCTATCAAAACAGAACTAATAAGAGTTAAAACATCTTGTTCTCCTATGAACAGTCTTTCGATGAAACTAATTATATAAAGAATACCTATAGTAGCCAAAATCCACGTAATTTTAGCAAAAGGATGAGTATAAAACGGGTCAACGGAAAAAGTATAGACAATAAATCTTCCAATAAATGACGAGAGGAACCCTAAAAAATTCAAAAGGTAGAACATTATCAGTTTTCGAATAAGAGTTACTCTTTTTTTAGCATATTTACGGATACTTGCAACTAAGATAAAAATAAGGTTAATAACGAAAAATCCTTCTATTAAGACCACACCCAAAGTAACTGTCATGATTTCCACCTGATTTTTATGCATAAAAAGATATTATGAGAATAGAAAAGATAAGAGATGATAAGAATAAGATGAGCAAGATATGAGAGAACTTGAATTGAATGGAAAATAGAAAAAAGGAGAAGAGCATATCCAATATTGAATAAATTAAAGAATACTAATAGGAAAAGAATGTTTTTGATTGGTCTATTATTACACAGGTATGAAGATAGGATCATATAGCAAAAGATAATGGTACAAACGATTATAACGGGAGTGAAAATAAATAGCGTTAATGTTTCAATCTGTGTATTGATATCAACAAGAAAAATGATTAATATCCCAAAGAATAAAGAGTAAGAAAACAACAAATGTCGTTTAAATAAAGGAGCATAACCTTCTAAGACCGTTATACTAAAGAAAAAAAACCAGAACAAATAACTTAGATACCAAAAAGATAGCATTAACTCAATATCTAATAAAACTGCTGAAATAGGTAAAACTAAACTAATGATAGATAAATAACCTATAAGAGAGGTGAAACGCCTAGCTAATTTTGGTTTAAAACAAAAAGAAAAATGAGTTAGAATGATCAATGACCCCATAAAAAACAGCAGATATGCAAAATATGTCATTTCAGTTACTCCAAAGGACTTCACTTAAACGGTCAAATCCCTTTTTTTCATCTGCTTTTTGTGGAAGATCAATTTTTATTAATTGTTTTTCAGTTAGTTTAAAAGTAACCTTTTTGTGTTCTTTATTCTTGTAAATGTATTTCAGTAAGGCAATAAGCGTCTTTAAATTAAACTTGTCAGCTTTTTTACATGAAGAAACAATCAAACCAAGTATTTCATAATAAGGAACGGGATTATCTGTTTTCTCCAGTATAAACCCAATAGCTATGGGAGTTTGACGTGTATCTGATTCGGGTTCTAAAGGTTCAACATGCTCAATAAGAGAGACATATTGAAAATCTTTGAATATGATAGAAGCAAAATCTCCTG
>CAZHRF010000037.1:0-31941 GCA_964534625.1 uncultured archaeon
AACTATTGCATATAGAACAAATCCCATCATTCCGAGTGCAGGAATGATTATTTTTATTACTCTACTTATATCAATTACTGTTTGTTCAGCATTAGTTCCCATTACCATCCAAAATGATAGGGAATTGAAGTTATGCGCATAAAATGCGTTCCCAGCGAGTAAAAATAGATCTGTAGCTACTGATAGGTCTTCATAGGTTAAATGCATCCATTCAACTAAGTTAAATTGTGACCTAGTTGCAGCCAGAATTGTTCCATCTATGGGTTGCAATGCGAATATTCTATGATAATCTTTTACCAAAAACGTTATGCCCAGATCACTGTCATTGTAAATGAACACTTTGTTTGCTAAGAAGGAATTATGTTTATGCTTCCAAATCAATGATTTATTCCCCATATAATAGTATAGATATGACCCATTTTGAGAGAAAAATACGTCAGAATAGCCATCGTTATCCGTATCTGCTATAGCCATATCCAAAATTCTTTCTATTCTTTCTGTATTCACTTCCCAAGTACTAAGCCACATATCAAGCTCTAAATCAAATATTTTCACTATAGAATTATGCTGTATGTAAAGCTGATCATATGCGTCTGTCTTTTGATATCTACCTACTTTTGCATATAGGAAAGCGCCAGTATCTACTTCACTTTTTACTGTTCCATTATTTGCAAAGAAGAACTTGAATAAATCATCACCCACAACTGCGATCAACTGATGACTATTTAAGAACTCCCCATGCAAGAGTGTGTGAGGTCTATGTGTTGCATTGTATATAACCCGCCATCTTTCTGTTCCATCATCTGGACCATATGTACTCACGATATACCCATTAATATTCTTAAAAAGGAGTACTAATTCTTCTTTATTACTTCCATCATATTTAGTTGCAGCTAAATCTAATATTTCATACGCTGTTGATGAGAGATCCTCTTTTACATATGTTTGATTGATTCCTTGTTCTATATTTAATAGCCCATACTCATGATTATCAGTAATATAGTAAATTGATTGTTTATATCCTGATCCCAGTACATCTGCCCCCACAGCTCCTAACACTTTTGTTCCATTTGTGGGTATAATGTAATTATACAGAATATTTTGAGTTTGTGGATCATACAGATATGCAAGAGTCTTATTTTCTATAAAGAATAATTGTTCATACCCTAAGTCTAAGAAATCGTTCATTACTACTGTTTTTGCTATTACTTTTGTGTTTCTGCCCACTATTTTTTGGTAATCATAATTAGGCAAAACCATCGGACTAGCATATTCTATCTCCACTTCGAGATCAGCTCGTGGTACGTCTATATCGTTTATTTCATATAAATAGACATCTTCACCTTGTACGCTGGTTAATAATTCAGGGAAACCATTTCCATTAGTATCATAAATTGCCACTCCTGACACTTTGTTTTCATATTTTTTACTTGTCCAAGCAGTTTGATACAGTAATGCATCAGGACTAGATGAATAAAGTTCATATAAGCGAGTATAATGTCCATCACCCACATATATTTCCCTTAACCCATCTTGATCTGAATCTCCTACAGCAATATGTTTTGCACTTGAAAGAGCTGTAAATGAGGTTGAATTGTATTCGTATATTTGACAAAGTAAATCTTCCAAAAACCTAGTAACCCAACTCGACATTGAGAAATAGAAACCTCGCATATCTAATTTAGTCAATAACGCGAATTTTCCATCATAGGTAGCTGTTACCTTTGGACCTCTTAGCTGTATATCATGAAATCGCCATTTACTTGGATCCGATCCATCTAGCAAGTATAAAGCATCATAATATGGGTGTTTTTGAACATAGCTTGGAAAAACACCTATCAAATCTGGTTCGGACCAATACTGATAATCTTCAGATACTATACCATAACTGCTAGTATACGGAACATCTACCGCTGCCGCATCATATGTAATTAATAGCGGGTATTTATCATTTATTAGATAGGCTATACTCGGAGTATGTTCTACTGTTGCACTTTTTACTACCTTCCTTGGATCTATTGAAAACTGCATTGTCGAGTTAAGCTCAAAGAACCAGATATCATAATCTGTGGCTTCTTCTACTGTTCTTTTTGCACTCATTGCAAAAGCATATGTGTCACTTCCATCAGGTTTTGCACAACCATCTATCCCATTGATATAGTAATCTTCTAATCCTTCAAGATAATAGGGTCCATCTGCACTTCCACTACCAGTATAAGAACCATAGAAAATAGTGGTATTATGCACAGTCGTGTTTTGCAAAATATAAGCATAATGAATACCCGTATAGCCATCAGCTAAAATTGTTGGAGACCTAATTGGGTTGTTCAAATAATTTGAGCCTGTATACACAGCATGCAATCCTAAACTGTTTCCTAAGGTCCACGTTTCTCCAAGATCGTCAGAATACATGCAGAAAACCATGAAAATATAAGAAGTACCCATAGCTGTTGGTGTGTCATCGTAAAATTGTGTCCATGCAACATATATCCTACCTGGTGCTGACGGACTTGTCTGCTCAATCTGTACCATAGAAGGAGAAAGCATGTCATGATCATAACCAGAAGGTAAAGCAGGCAATTTTACTTTTGAATTCCAGTTTTCACCATCGTGACTTGATGCTTGAAACAGCCGGTATTTGCCATCTCCACTATCATACTCTGTCCAAACACTCAAGTAAGAATGATTGTTTTCCGGATTATTTGTTAGTTGGATTATATCATGATCTCTAAATCTAATTTGCCCATCGGATGTATATAGAGATGATTTACCTAGTACTGGATTAGAGGGCATGAACGGATAATTCATATGGCCAGTTATAGTTCCTACATTTTTGTAGGTCGTAAGATCAGTTGTTCCATTAAATTCAAAGATAGAAACACCTTTTTCTCCTCCAATAATCAATTCTAAGTTTCCATCATAATCTTGATCATCTATTTCAACTGTATAAATATGATTATCTTTTAGAATGTCAGTTGGTGCTTCCCATATCACTTTATAACCTAAACCATTATTACTTTCGATTATAGCTAGGAATCCTCGCGGGTACCAATAATCCATTCCAGTATGACCATAGATGATAATTTCTTCTACACCATTTTTATTCGTGTCACCTACTGTTACTCCACTTATTGTTAAATTACTATAAATTTGACTGTTTCCAGGGAGATTATAATGACCAGTTGATATACCCACTACTCCAAATAATTCATAGAAATCGGCAGTATATGGTTCATAAACAAATAATTGTTTCTCAAATCCCACAATAATTTCAGAATATCCGTCATGGTCCAAATCTTTAGCGTATGCCAAAGCAGTAGGATCAAGATATTCATGTTGCATTAAATATGCCCCAGCGGAACTTCGTAAAACATCATACCGATAGATTAGTTCGTAAGTATCATCAATATCTGTTACCTCAAAAACGTAAAATACAGTTCCTGCCAGTGCAATTATCTCTGGATACCCATTATTGTTTACATCAGTATGAACAACTATATGACTCACATGGTTCCAAATAGTTTGATTAAATTGTCCTTTAATTCCACCAAGCTGTTCATGGGCATAAGGTGTACTATTAGTTGGTACATATTGTTTCATATCGGGCGAACGATAAGCTCTTTTATAGGTATTATTTGTCATATGTTCAAAGATATAGAGGTTATTATCAAAATCGCCAACTATAAACTCGCCATTTCCATCACCATCTAGATCACCTGCTTTTACAGTCATCGTCCAATTTTGAAGTTCATATCGAGTTGACCAACTCTCTATAGCTCTAAAACCAAAATTTCTATACTTGTACACCTCGTTTACGAGTTTACTCTTAAAAGAATTAATCTCAACCTTTGAAATTACAGGATTGGTGGCAACGATGAAAGAGTCTTGGACTTGATAATCGATGGCAAATGTGTATACTTCATTCGTGAAGACATTTAACATATGATAGTATATATATTTATCATACATATCTTGGCCTAATACTTTAGATAAAAGCAAAGTAAAATACTCACCATTATCTAATGCTGAGATAAATAGTGGTCTAGTTAAGTTATAGACATTAATTGTTGCTTCTTCATCCAAATTATTGAGAAGTTCTTTTTTCTCTTCCCATTTGGCATTTGTCAATGTGCCATAATTTTCAAAGTAAGTTGCTCCTACTCTGTTACTATATCCAGTAACTACATCTATATCTCCATCTAAATCAAAATCCACAAACTGTGGGCTGAAATAAGATCTTGATCCACGGGCATTGTTTATATCATCAAAATATCCTTCCTCTAATATTAATGTACAGACATCTGGATCCCCTGTATTCCAAAACATATACAAGTCGCCATTAATTTCTACCACCAAATCTGTATCGCCGTCACTATCTACATCCACCCCATCTACTGAGGGAGTACTTGAAAGGCTCATAAGTAATTGATGCATTTTTAAATCTGGATTAAAATCAGAATAGGATAACGGAGTTTGTTCAATATATTCCTTGCCACTACCTGACCTTCCAAAAACTGCAAAGCCACCGGGAGGTTCAGTTGTTCCTTCTTGTAAGTAGTCATCATATAAATCAATTGCAGTTTCGTTATACCACCCAATAATAATTTCCGGACCAATCCAGGAAGTTTTTAATTCAACTAAACTGACTGATATATTTAATCCGCTCCACGGGTTGCTGGGTAGATTTATTTCATCAAACATCTGAGCTGTTAAAGTAGCATTGTAACTCGATAAACTTTGCTGGAAGAAATATACTTTACCCTCATTTGTACTTATAATATAGTCTCCATATTGATAAGGATCTAAATCTATATCCCAAAAGTCATAATCAAAGACTTCAGCCCCAGGAGGTAAATGAATAGACGGTTCGGAAGTAGACATATAATTAGTACCGAGATCTGTAAGACCTACAAGGACGGGCATGTTTCCTGTATTTTGGCCTATTTGTTCTATATCCCATATATTACTTCCCATTGAAAATCGGTCATCGACCCACGAATCCCACACCAATACAAATTCATCTTGATCACTATCATATTTGAAAGCATTAATGGATCCTTCTACTGTTCCTATTAACGCATGGACACTAGTAGTCGACTTATCATTTAATAATCCAATGCTTGCACAAGTAGCTGAAGAAACAGTCTTGAAAGGATAAAACATTTCCATATAGAACGTGTAAAAGGGTATTGAATCAGCATCTACAGTAACATTAACATATCTAAAGTAATCCCATTTATTCTTAATCAAATATGGGTCAACATCTATTAACAAACTAGGATACCCCATATATGAATCTACATTGTCAGAGTAAGAAAGTTCAACTTCAGCCCATCGTTTATGATCTGGACTAATTTGTATTGTAATATTATTCAACAAATCCTTGGTAATACTTGTCATATTACATACAATTGCAAAATCTTTCTTCGAGTTACCATTTCCTGTAGCTTCTTCGTCAACACCAAAATCAAACACCTCCCATGCAGAGTGAGTTTGGTTAGCCAAAAAGAGAGTTGAAGCGTCTGTACCATTTTGTGCTGTTCCCGTAAAATACGGATAGATTTCCATATACATCCAATAATCTTCTGTTACAGGTTCGGGAACGTGAGTACCTCTCGAGCCTAGATAGACATTCTGACCAGCAGTTGCATTATCAATATAATAATCCGCGGGGTAAAAATCTTTAAGCGTCCAATCTTCAAAATCTTTTATTAATTTTTCAAAATAATATTCTTTAGACGTGAAATCATACCTGAGGATATGTGCATTATGAGCAAACTCTGCGATAACCACTTCATCACCAGGCACACCATCTAAATTAGAGATAGCCATGGAGTAGATAGGTTTAGTCATATAACTGCTATCAGCGAAAATGCGCTTATAGGAATTATCTTGAGGAAGTGGGTAAGGAGCACCGTGAATATCTAAAACCGTACCATTATTTTCATAGACAAAGAGACCTCCTTCACGTGTTCCTATGATAATATCAAGCAATCCGTTATAATTTGTATCTCCCACTACAAGGGAGGTAGGAAGCTGTCCTAGAATTTCAGATTGCCACTTCTCTTTGTACGTAATCCAATGAGAGGTAGCAAAAGGATAGGAAGAGTGTTCATAATATTCAAAGATATGTACTCGTTGATCCCAACTAGCAACAATAATATCTTGTAAGTGATCATAATCAGTATCATTCACTTCAACTGCGTATACTGGACCCAAATAAGGACTCGTATAAACATGTCCAAACATATTTTCAGTATTAGTATCGGGGTCATAGATGTGCTTCTGTTCAAAGACATAAAAATGCCCATCTAATGAAGCGGCTACTATTTCCATGAAA
Organism: uncultured archaeon; assembly: GCA_964534625.1. Taxonomy (GTDB): domain Archaea; phylum Asgardarchaeota; class Heimdallarchaeia; order Heimdallarchaeales; family Heimdallarchaeaceae; genus CAZHRF01. The sequence goes on from CAZHRF010000037.1 coordinate 6,341, forward strand.
TCATTATTATCTGTATCTCCAAAGTCAATATCAACAACATCTTTTTTGATGATGCTATCTCCACAGTCCCAAACCTTGGAATACTGTCCAATATCAGGATTCCATCTATAAAGATGGACTTCGTTATCATAAAGATATCCGCCACCTACTGCAACATATTCTTTATCATCAGAAACAGTTACCACTCTTACAGCTGCTTTGCTTTTCCATGGTTGATAGATTTGTTCATATCCAATTTGATTGTTAATGAGTATTTCCCCTAAATCTAAAGTATCAGATATATATCCCGTACTATCACCTAACGCTTGAAGCATATTTCCCCTTTGAGAATCAGCAATGTTAATTAATTGATTTAATTCGTCTATAGATAATTGTTCAGGGGCGTTTGTTGTTCCCGCATATACCTGCAAAGAGGGTAATGAAGAGAACATAGAAACAATAAATAATACAAGAGCAATTAGACCTACAACTTGTTTTTTCATTTTTTCATTATCTCCTTTGAATCGTTTAATCATGTTGAACCACCTCCTCCTTTACCTTTTAACTTGGGTAATTTCAATTTAGGTAATTTTATCTTGCCCGTTTTGAGTAGATAGAATAAAGTGCCACCACCCAAACCCGTAGCAGCACCAATTCCCGAACCTATAAAAACCCAAGGGAGCCCAACTTGAATTGAACCCTCAACATAAAATGTCCTCGAGACTTTCTTTATTACTCCATCAGTATGATTCACATAGAAATTAACATAATAGGTACCTTTAGTGAGAACACCGCCTTCACCCATCCAAGTACGAGATTCATTGCTATAAAGCATTGTACTGTTACTACTTGGAGATCTATCATTTTTCTGAAGGGTATATCGTACCCAATCTACTTCAGTGATGTTATAAACTAAAAAGGTATAATTTGTAGCGGGATAATACCCCTTATCCACAGGAGAGATGACCACTATACCACTTTCAAGTATTTCTAAATTACCCATAACTGCAGCATCAAATTCTTCTTTAGTAGTAAAAGTAAGAGGATCTAAACCAAGCATAACTTCTAAACCATCTCCATAACCATCGCCATCAGTATCCCAAAGAGAGACATTGGTCCCATAAATATACACTTCATCGCCATCTAAGAGCCCGTCACGATCTGAATCAGGATTGGTAACCCCACCACCTGCCACCTCAGGAGTATGGTAAACAAAGAATTCTAATCCATCCGCAAGACCATCATTGTCGTAATCTATTTCTAGACCATCGATAACACCAGAACCATCTTCATCGGGATTATTTGGATCAGTTTCATAGAAATAAATTTCAGCACCATCAGGAAGTAAATCCCCATCTACATCAGGATTAAGGGGGTCAAGATCATAATCTGAACCTGGAAAGCTACTATCATCAATTTCTTGTAAATCAGTAAGTCCATCGCCATCAGTATCGCTAGTACCAGGATCCGTTCCATATACATGGATCTCAAGGAAATCACTGATACCATCTCCGTCCGTATCAGGATTATCAGGTAAGGTACCATAAATATTGACTTCCTCACCATCCAAGAGGCCATCACCATCAGAATCGGGATTGGTAGCGCTAGTGTTAAATGGAGCTGTAATTATAAAACTACGATATGGAAACACAATATCACTAATATTAGCAATGCTACATTCTTGAAGATCAGTAAGACCATCACCATCAGTATCATTTGAAAGAGGATTAAGAAGAATAGGCTCAAAATCAGGAATCAATCCAGAACCTAAATACAATTCTAAACTATCAGATATACCGTCGCCGTCTGTGTCCGATGATAGAGGATTAGTACCCAGAGCTACTTCTTCACCATCATTAAGTGAAAAAGTAACCTCACCATGTTCATTAGGATACCAGATAGTGTCATTATCCGTATCAGGATTAAGCGGGTTAGTAAGATATATCATCACTTCTTCATAATCAGATAGACCGTCGCCGTCACTATCATAGACTTTAGGATTAGTTCCATAATAGAATATTTCCTCCCAATCTGTAAGGCCGTCGTTGTCCACATCTTCATCCATTGGATCAGTATCATACACTAGTACCTCCATCCCATCAGGAATACCATCCCCATCAGAATCAGCAGATAAAGGATCAGTATGATAAAAATAAACCTCTTCGCCATCAGAGAGACCATCATTATCCGTATCAGCCCAAAGAGGATTGGTCCCAAAAACAAAATATTCAACACCGTCGAGAATACCATCCCCATCTGTGTCAGGGTTAAGCGGATCAGTCCCTAACAAAATCTCTTGTAAATCCCCCAAGCCATCGCCATCTGTATCAGGATTACGTGGGTCTGTATGATATCCTGTTTTTGACCCCCATCCCTCTAATCCATCAATAAGCCCGTCATCATCCATATCACCATCAGTGGGATCCGTTGGTGGATCTAGCCACAATTCATATCCATCACTCTTCAGGAAGAAATCCATGGGAGCTTCATCTCTCCAAGCAGGATCAATTCCCGAGTCTCCATCTGTATCTGGATTACAAGGATTTGTCCGCACTAAACGTGGAATCAGTTCATCATCTTCTAAGAAAATAACCCATTGCCCCTCAATTTCCACTTTATCAGTCATATCAATTAAAAATTGGCGATCAGGAGCTATTGTACCATTAGCAAGCAGCTTATAACTATCATCGTCCGTATCGTTGTCTAATGGATGCGTATATCCATAATTTCGTATGATTGGTGGAGTATCTATTCCTGGTGTGGATTCATTATATAATGAACTTTGACCATAATATGCTCCAAAACGTCCTTCTTGCCCATCAAGTAAACCATCGCCATCGGTATCTGGGTTTAATGGATCTGTGCGGTCTGTATATGCTACTCCGCCTATCATCACATAGGGAACAGAAGGTGTACAATCTGTCATATTTAACGCAGTATGTATTTCATAATAATCATCCAAACCATCCCCATCTGTGTCTACTCTTTTCGGATCTGTACCATAAATCATTACTTCTTCATAATCAGTAAGACCATCAAAATCTGTATCTTTTTGGTTTGGATTTGTCCTTAGTATGGCATACTCCCAATAGTCATTCAAGCCATCGCCGTCCGTATCAGGATTACATGGATCAGTTTTACTTATTTTTATTTCAAACTGGTCGCTTAATCCATCCCCATCGGTATCATTGCTATTAGGATCCAATCCCGGTATCATTGCTTCATATTGATCTGGTAGACCATCTTCATCCATGTCTACTCCTAGCATCTCTTCTTTTGCATCTTCATCTTTCGGATCTCCTGCTAGATATATTGGGAAATTGCTTGGTTTCCAGTTTACTGTTTTTGACCAATTCCACAATAAGAATGTTAATTTCACTTTTACTGTAAACAATATATCGAGTATCACTTGTAATGCCGTTCCTGCTTTGAAATCTTGTATAAACGACAGTGTCACCGTAAACCCTAGCACTATATTTATTCCCACTATTACCAAGTCTACATCTATTATTATACTCAAACTTATTCCTATTATTATTGTAAGAATATCCGCAGCGGCTTGTGTTGGTGTTTCACATCTTTTCACTATCTCTATCGCTAAGAAAAAGCCTATTTGAAGTGCTACGGTTAACCCCATATATTCTGCTACTTTCGCTAATGCAGATCCTCCTGGTCCTAGAAATTCTAGTAGAGGAATGGTTTTTGTGACTGTTATCTGGAACTTGAAGAAAAACTCTATTATCTTAAAGAAATCACTCCAATTTATCTTACCATTTTGAATTTTCATTAATTGCATTTTCAGTCCTGCTGATCCAGTAAATGACAATTCTAACCCTAGTGACTCTAGTAATGTTTGCATTAAATCATTTTTACCCGATGTACCAGAACTTACTGATAACCCCGCTTCAAATAGCGGTATAATTGATATTGATTTTAAAATTGTTTTAAAAATACGTCCCACATTAGCTGATTCTAGAAGTTTTGACCCCCCGAATATTAAATCCATTATCAATTCTTGTATTCCATCTGTATCTATCTCGAAACCTGGAGTTAACTTGAAAAACACACTCATCATAAAAGCCGAGAAAGAGCCAAATCCTACAGTGAAATTGCTTTCATATGAAACAAAATCCCCAATTGATGCAAAGAGCTCATTTAATTTTGCTGACAACATGTTGATTAAATCAGCAACTTTTCCTACAGCCCATCCTACTAATTGGTTTATAATCCATTTTACCCCATCTGTGAATAAATCCCTTGCTCCTCCTAGAAATTTCATTACTGTTTTTACTATGTCTACTGTCCAAGAAGGTAAAATCGTTTCATAGTAACTCATTATTTCCAATACAATTTCATCAAGATTCTCTAGGTTCAGATCTTTATTCCACAATAAATCAAATGTTTTCGCGAGTGCTTCAATAGGTATATCTGGATCAATTAAATTGAGTACTGTTCCTGTCATAGCTACTATCGTTTGAATAATGTTTTGTACGCTAAATTCAAACCCCCCAGATAACAAATCTACAATTACTGATCCTATCTGTCCTACGAGTTGAAATAGAGTTGTGTTTGTAGAATGTTCTTTTAATATATCTTGTACAACTATTTGAATCAACTTAGCAGGAGAATTGTATGTACTATCAAATTCTGCGACTGACCCTTTTGCTAGTTTTTTCATTTGATCATTTTTAGTGATAAATGCAATAAGCGAACTACCCAGTTCAAAGCCAGCTTTTATTGTTGAAATGTCGTCATTTGATACAGAAGTGAAATTAGTCATAATGTTTTCTGCAATATAAAGGATAGTTTTTTTATCAGAAAAATCAAAATCATCATTGAGTATTTTTAAGCCCAAACCTATTAGTTCTGCTATAACATTTTTCTGTCCAGATGTTAGATCTATTTCGCTTGAAAGATCGTCTATTATATCAATTACATTTGTAATATTACTAAATAGTTCATTAAAACTATCTGATCTTCCTTCTACAACCTCTTTTGTTATATCCATCAATTGTTGTAAAGTATTTGTCAGCTCATTTTGTTCTTCTTCAAGGTCAGGAAACAAAGATATAAAGAAATCTTTTAGACTTTCTTCGAAATTTATCTCAATTACGCCTGCTACGCCTAACCCTACTTCAAGTGCTCTTCCGACTACTCTTAATGTTCTTTCTTCTTCTTCCGTTGTGAAAGCTTTCAGCAGATAATTACCTATGTATGGTAATACTTCATGTACAACTATTGACACATTTTTTGTTGAAACTATACTTACTCCCATTTGAAATAGTTCTGATAATAAGTCTGCTGATTCTGCTGATTCTTCCCCTGTTAAACCTGTTGCATTACATACTTTGTACATGATCTGATACACTAGTTGTTTATTCAAATAACTCATTAAATAACTGCCCCAGTTATCAGCATCACCTAATTTTTGAAAGAATTCAGTTGAAAGATTTAAGGCTTGTATAATTGGTGTGGTAATATTGCTCACACTTTCTGGAACAAGAAAAGCCAAAAAATCATCTACGAGATTTAATAGCGCGTCTGGTCCTTCCCGTATGGCAAATATCGTTTTAATTGCTAAATCAAAAAAGGGTTTATATTCTTCTAATGACGGGAATAAGTTACTCATGACACTAGAAAAGATTTCCAACGCTCCCTCTGCACTTGGATCTTTAATCAAACCTATTATTTTAGGTATTTCTTGAATAATCATTAATATTTCATCTGCATATTCCTTCCCAAGTGTAATTAATCCATCAGGTATTTCTACTCCTATTACTTGTAGAATTATATTTATTACATCTCCAGCTGCACCTGCTATAGAAGCTAAATTAGGAAATGCCCCTAATGATATCTGATCTGTTATGTTATCTTCTGACATAATGTCTAAAACTGGATTATGATCAACAACTTTTGCTGTCGGTGCTAAATATTCTCCCGTTGTAGGATGTATTTTGTAGAGAGTATCGGGATATCGTTCTTTACTCTCTTCTAACCGCTCCCTTGCTTTATCTGGATCACTCTCCCCCAATCCAAATTCAGGCTCAAATTCTGCAGATAGTAATCCCTCAAATTCATCTCCAAAGTATTTAATTATCACATAACGGAGTTTTTCTCCGATTGAATTATATCGATAATCTTGTTCATTAATAAAAATCTCAGAAACATACCAAATAGCATGAATATAGCCAATTCTTGCATCTACTACTTCAACATCGTCAATATAACATTTTGAATGTTCAATATGAGGCTTTAAATTATATCCATTACCAAATACCCCTATATGGTGCGTATCATAATAGTTAAAATAGCGAGAAACATTCTTCCAAGGAAGTATAGAACCCCCGCCATATTTTATTCCTTTAAGACTTGAATCAAAAACATAGATCCTAATCCAAAACTTTTCTGCAAACGATTTATCAAACATCAATTCATTATAAACTGGAATCATCAGTATATTACTATAAAACGTTGATATGGTTGCATTAATGGATCTCGCTGTCTCTGCTGTCAGATCATTTAACGGATCATAGATAATTGCTATTTTTTTATCTAAAAACTCACCCGGATTTCCATATAATAAATCTGAAGTCTGATTAGCAGTCAAATTACTTTGAGTAAAGACTGTACTAATATTCAAAAAAATCATTATAATTGCCAATAAGGCAATCCCTTTCTTTTTTGCACCTTTCATATTACCACCTTAAATTAGATAACCCCCAGAACTAAGGCTTCCAATAGTTACGATATTGGACTAACTATTTAAACGATTCCCTAAAAATATGCTAGTTTTTATTTACTCCTAGTTATATATATACTACTACTAAAATTGGCTGCATTACATAAAAAAACGCAAATATGACAAAATCACCAATCTAATGATTTGAAAGATAGTGTATAATTCATCATATATTCTAAGTGTAATGCAATGATAATTTAATCAACATTACAATAATAATCAAAAAAAGATAGATTATATGAACGATAAGTATAAACAACAGGGACTAAATCTTATTAATACTTAAGATCCTTTAGCTTAAAGAATATATAGACTGTCTCGCATCTCGTAGATATGGTCTTTTTTCTATAATTCCTTTCTCTTTCAAAATTTTTAATGAGTTTCTAACTGTACGATTTGGCAATCCTGTACTTTGTATTATTTCCTTTTGAGTCATTTCTCCCTCTGTATGAAGCAACTTGAATATGAACTTTGCACTTGGGGCCAATCCTTCCAAGTTTCGTAATTCCATCTCCACTAATCTTCTTCTGAGTTTAGCCAGTATATTCTGTTTGGGATTAAATCTTACCACTTTTGCTGTTGACTTTGCTTTGTGAATAGAGATCACATCATCTATTTTCAAACGTAGTTGACCATCTATAATAGCATTGATATTTGTTTTACTTCTCAAATTTGCTATTTTAATATCACAAGATATAGGCACCACAAGAGGCATTTGTTCTTTATTTAATGGGTTCACAGGTACAATAATGAAGACATCGGGATTTGCCAAGACAATTGGCCCACCGGATGACATAGCGTATCCTGTTGAACCTAAAGGGGTTGAGATGATTAACCCATCAGCTCTGCCTCTATATATTACATTTTTATCTACTATCAAAGTATAATGCATAAGCAATCCCGATCTTTCGGGAAAAATAGTTACATCATTTATTGCAGCTAATTGTTCTCTTTCTGAGCCTTCTTGCATTTCTATCCGGGAATAGTTTTCTACACTAAACTCGTTTTTATGTATAGTTTCTATTATTTCGCCTAGATTATCTGGTGTCAATTCAGTAAAGAAACTTATTTTTTCTGATGATGCGGAGATGACAGGTATCGCATCTACAACTAAGATTGCCCTTAAGAATGTCCCACTATCGCCTACAGCTATGACTAGGTGTGGATTTGCCACCAATATTCTTCTTTTAAGATGTACCCAATTTTGATCTTTCAAGGGTTCATCCACAATGTTTACTATTGTAGTGTCGGAATTGGTAAGTAATTGGTTCTTTATGACGACAGCAAATTCTTCTGCACTTGCTTCTTTTTGTACATATAAAACAATAGTCTTACTCATTTTTTAAACGGACCTTTAGATACTATTAATTAAGTTCTCTAGTTGTTTTCTTATAAAACTTTGCTACCCGCAGTAGGTATTCTTTGAACACTTTGTGACCTTACTATATTTGACTAAAATAGGGATATAATTCAAGACTTTTTGAGAGAGAGACTTTTCAATTTTTTGCAAAGCCTTTATAAGCACTTTTTTATTCTCAAATCATATGAAAACCAAAGTGAAAGAAGAATACAAGTCGTGTATTATAGAACTTGAGCGAGAGATCAAGAAAACAATGCTAAAAGAAGATATATTTGGTCTAGCAGTAGCTCTAGTAGAAGGCGACCAGATTATCTACGCTAAAGGGTATGGTTTTACAGATAGAGAAAAGAAAGACAAAATTACTCCTGAAACGGTGTTTAGTATCCAATCTATGTCTAAAAGTTTTACATCAGCAGCATTTTTTATTCTTGCTAGTGAAGAATTAATAGATCTTGATGATCCTATACGTAAATATTACCCAGAATTTACAATTAATACCCAGTTTGGAGATAAAGACGAGGAGATAGCCAAGATTACCTTTCGAAGAATGCTAGGACACTGGGCAAGTTTTACGCACGAAGCACCAGTAGGGAACAATTATGAATATAGTGAAAGCAGTTTTGAAGAGCATATTAAAAGTATTGGAGAAACTTGGTTACGTGCTCCAGTTGGTTCAGAATATGCTTATTCGAATTTGGGATATGATTTAACCGGATATGTCCTAGGGTTAATAAAGAACAAAACCTATCAAGAAGTTATGAACGAGGTCTTATTTTCTCCTCTCGGAATGGATAGTGCAACATTTGATTTACAAGAAGCTCAAAAAGATTCATTCGCTTATGGAGGGATTAAAGAGTTCTCAATAAAAAACACACCCTTACAAGGCATTTTACCTTCTGGTGGTATATATTTATCCGTTTTAGATGTAGCAAAGTACGTAATGTTTCATTTGCAGAAAGGGAAAATTGATGGCAAATCACTCCTAAAGCAAGAGTTTCTAGAAAAAATGTATTCTTTTCCATATCTTGAACAAGAAGAGAGGGGATATGCATTTGGGATCTACAGCACGCAGTCCATGTATGGTAAAAAAATATGGGAACATGGCGGAGGCGGATATGGTTATTTTACAAATATGGCGTGGATACCAGATGAAAATATTGGTGCGATTGTATTAACTAATGATATGGGGCACCCAAGTTCCCAAGTTGCTTTAAGTCATAAAGCCTTAGGACTAGTATTGAAAGCTAAAAATGTGCCAGAAGAAAAAGAAGTTCCAGTAGATAAGCTCAAAAGATTGCAAGGCATATATGATACATCGAGATATCCTTATACAAAAGTAGATTATACTAATGGAAAGTTATATTTGCACAGCGTAAATGGACAGACGAGAAAACTTTATACTCAGTCAGACACAATATTCGTGGATGAAAATAAAGTAAAGTATACATTTGTGCTAGATGAAAACCACAATGCTAAAGAGATTCACATTACTGAAAATAATTATATTCCTGTGGTTCTTAAAAAAGTAGAACAAAAAGAGATGGCAAGCTATCACTTTGAAAAAAAATGGGAAGACTATCTTGGATATTATCAATATGATTGTTATGGGGGTTTGAAAGGTTATTTTGCTGTTTTGAGAAAAAATGATTCACTTTACGTATATTTTCCTTTGCCTTTAAAGATGAAACCTATAGGAGACAACCTTTTCTCTACTAATGATGGAGAAGTGCTAGATCTTAACAAAAAGCCTATTACTTTTAGAAATATACCTGCAAGAAAAGTTGATCTGGATATCGACGGAATCTTGAAGGAATCAAGCAAGAACATGGAATATCACAAAGCTTCAGTTATGTTTCTTTCAGATCTTGCTATCACCTTAAATTTCACAGAAGGTTTTGAAACAGCAATTAATTTTATAGAAAAGTTAGAGGAAATTAACAAAGAGAATCAGAAACTTTTATTACGTTTAGGGAAAACACTTTATGCTATGGATGAGTTAGATAAAGCAAGAACATGTTTTCAAAGTCTATTGACTAAAGATAAAAAAAATGAGCAAGCCTTCGTAATGTTGGAAAAAACAATAAAAAGAATGAATTGAATGTGCTAAGTTTTGATGAATTATCTTTAGTATTTTTTTCTTACTTTTCTTTACTAGACTATGAAAACAAAATAGTCTGAGAGAATTTATCATTATTTAAGCAATTCACTATAAAATTCAAAAATCATGTAAATTTTTTTCTCAAAAAGTTAAGGGGAAAGGGAATCTATTATTTAGACAATTTTAATTGTCATCCTTTTTCCGCAACAAGTTGGTATCTCGGTAACGTCTTCACATTCTATACAATGAAATTGGTCATCTTCAAGTTCCATTAATTCATCACAATCTTCACAGACAGGCAAATCTTCATGTTTATTGCATTTATAACAAAATAACACTACTCTTCTCTCAGATTTTTCTATTTTTGTTTCTGTTTTAGCTAAATCTTTTGTACCCTTGGAGATACCTTCAGACATGACCTCTTTAGCAAGTTTTTTCTTTTCTTTATGATTATTCGTTTCTATTTGTTTCAATCAATATCACCGTATACATTTCATTTATACGTATGGTATTAATATATTTTTGCTATTGAATCTCGAATAGTAAGTATTTAAGTCTAATAATATATGACAAATTATTATTTATTATAAAATACCCCATATAATATCCAATATCACATAATATGTAATTCTTTCTTCTAATATTTCTGGTTAATTGTTGTTTTATTTTACTAAAGCGAGCATTTATTAAAGTAGAAAAAGATAATTATATGGTTCTCATGAATAAGAAAATTTTCCAATGGAATAACCAGCAAATTTGCTACTATGATAAAGGCGAAGGCAATGTTCTTTTTTTCATTCATGCATTTCCATTAAATGCTGATATGTGGTTGTCTCAGATTAATGGTTTTTCTGAAGAATACCGTACAATTGCTTTAGATCTCCCTGGTTTTGGTGATACTCCTGCTTTTATAGAAAAATTAACTATGGAATCAGCAGCTCAATTGATTGTTGAGCTTATGGATTATCTTGAAATTGCTAGTGCTAATATAATTGGGTTAAGCATGGGCGGATATATTGCTATGGAGTTTACTAAAATTTTTCCTGATAAAGTAGAACAGTTAGTCTTAGCGAACACTAGAGCCAGAGCAGATACAGAAGCCGAAGTGCAAAAAAGATTACAAACTGCCAATGAAATATTAAATAAAGGTAAAGAACAATTCAAAGTTTCTATGGTAAAACAACTTCTTGGTGAGCATACATTAGATAATAACCCCACTATTGTTGATCTAACTCGTAGAATCATTGATCAAAGCTCGTCTAAGGGAATAGCAGCTGCACTTAAAGGGATGGCAGAAAGAACAGATAATACTGAATTACTTAGTTCAATCTCTTTACCTGTTTTAGTAATTGAAAGTGACCAAGACACACTAATAACAAATCAAGATATCGATGATATGGTTAAAGCAATTAAAAATGTAAAACACATGAAAATTTCCCGTTGTGGTCATATTAGTTCAATTGAGCAACCAGATCAATTTAACCAAGGTTTGCTACACTTTTTACAAAGCAAGAAATAATAAATCTACTTTTTTTTTATCTATCGTAATTCAGCGCCAATTTACGCCTATTTTTCAATTTGTACCAGCTCTTTCAAAAAGACTATTAAGGGGAATAACAACCTTTAAAAATTTCTTTGTAAAGAAATCGACGAATTCAAATGAATGAAGAATTTCTTAAAAAACTTGTAACAACACCTCGTGCTACAGGCTATGAAGTAAGAGCTCAAAAACTTCTTAAAAAGTATTTTGAGGATAATAAGTTGCATAAGATTTATGGTGATAATCTAGGCAACTTATTTGGCGTATTGAATCCTGACAGTCCAATTAAAATCATGTTAGCAGGTCACATTGATCAAATTGGTTTTCAGATCAGCCATGTCGACGATAATGGTTTTCTTTTCTTCAAACCTTTAGGTGGTTTTGATCCTTCAACCTTACCTGGTCAAAGGGTAAGAGTCATTGGTAAAGAAGGAAAAGAAATTTATGGTGTCATAGGCAAAAAAGCAATTCACTTGCAGAAACCTGAAGAACGTAAAAAAGCTCCCGATATGGAAAAATTGTATATAGATATTGGCGTTAAAGACAAAGAAGAAGCTGAAAAGAAGATTGCCATCGGTGATTTTGCTGTTTTTGCGAATGGTTATTCTCGTCTTGGTGAGCAAGATTACGCTGTTTCCGCTGGTTTTGATGATTCTATTGGCTCTTTCATTGTCGCAGAGATTTTAGTCGAACTTGCTAAAGATAAAGAGTTCTTTGCTGGAGTTTATGGCGTTTCTACAGTTCAAGAAGAGATTGGACTAAGAGGTGCCCATGTAGCAGCTCAATCTATTAAACCAGATATCGGTATTGCTTTTGATGTTGGTTTTGCTGCTGATGCTCCTGGTGTGGAGAAAAAACTTGTTGGTGATACAAAATTAAGTGGGGGACCAATTATTTCAGTTGGACCAAATCTTAATCCAGTCCTTGTCAAAAAAATCATGGAAAAGGCTGATGAACTAGAAATCCCCTATCAAATTAATGCCGCTAATCGAGGGACAGGTACTGATGCTAATGCGATTCAGCTTTCTGGTGCAGCTACTGCTTTATTAGGTATACCTAATAGATATATGCATACAGCTAGTGAAGTTATAAGTTTAGAAGATGTAAAGAATATCATTAAATTAGTTGTTGAATTTATAAAATCAATTAAAGAAGGAGACGTTTTCATCCCCTTCTAATTTTTTCTTTTTAATATTAGACCAACATTGTTAAATCAAAATTCTCAACTGAATGGGTTAATGCTCCAGAAGATATGAGATTTAAAAGTTCCAAAGGATAGATATCGATATTTTTAAGGTTAACATTGCCACTAAGCTCAATTAACACATTGGGCAAAATCTCCCTTATTTTTGGCACAACAATTTTTACTTGTTGGGCTGAGAAGTTATCTAACATTATAATTTCTGCTCCTGCTTCTGCTGCTTCTATTGCTTGTTCATCATTTTGTACTTCTACTTCAATCTTTTTGGTAAAACTTGTTTTCTCCTTGGCATATAAGACAGCATCTTTTACTGAATCAAAAAAGCGCAAATGATTTTCTTTTAGAAGTATCATATCACTCAGATCAAATCTATGTGTATCACCACCTCCAATTGTCACGGCATATTTGTCATATTTTGCAAAACCTAGCATTACTTTCCTTGTACTACTTACTTGTATATTTTCATTGATTTCTCGTGCTTTTTGTATCATTCTGTTTGTCAAGGTTGCAATTCCAGAGAGTCTGCCAAGCAAATTAATAGCGGTTCGTTCTGCTTGTAACAGATCTTTCACGTCTCCCTTTACTTCCGCTATTGCTTTTTTCTTTTCGACATATGCCCCCTCTTTAATAAGAGGTTTGAATTCACATTTCATTAGTTCAAATACCCTTTTTGCAAATGGTAATCCAGCTATTATTCCTTCTTGTTTTGAGTAAATTTTTCCACTCGTATTTTTATCGGGTAATAAATTCGCTGTTATATCCCAAAAAGGTATATCAATTTTTATCCATTTTTTGATATCTTCATCAACTAAAATTTGAGGAATCATACAAATCTCCTTATTCAACTTTGGTTTACCTACAACATTTTTTAATGTTAATTTCTATGAGAAATTAAAAAAAAACTCTGTTTTTATATTAATCTATCTAAAAAAAGAAGTATTCTATAAGAAGAGTTAGAACATTAGAGCATTAGAGATTAATATTCTAACATTCTTTTTACAGCAGTATAAGCTTTTTTTCTTATCTCTTCATTTAATTCAATAATATTTTCTTCAGATAAATTTTCAAAAGCATTGGCGATTGAGATTAAAGAATGTCTTTTCATCATTGGGCAGATCATATGACTATCAATTAACTCTAAATGAGGATTCTCAACCTTCATCCTATCAATAAAGCCTTGTTCAGTCGCAAAATAGATTTTATCTCCAGGTTTAGATTCAGCAATAAGTTTTTCCATTCCGCCTGTTCCGCCTATTTTTGTACTTTTTTCAATAATCTCTCCCCTACATTCTAAATGTGCCATCGAAATAATGTCATCAGCATCTAGAATCTTTTTTACATTTTCTGTAAGTTTTAACTGGTTGTGTGTTCTACAGTATCCTTCCCAAGTGATTACCTCAATACCAGTTAACTTAGAAATATTTTCGCCCATATTTTTATCTGGTATAAAGATTATTTTATCAGCACCCAGTGCTTCGAGTATTTTCAATACATTTCCTGATGTACAACATATATCAGATTCAGCCTTCACTTCAGCGGTAGTATTGACATAACATATAACTGGAACATTAGGATGTTCTTTCTTAAGTTTTTTAACATCTTTGGCAGTAATAGAATCTGCTAATGTACATCCTGCTCCTTTTGTAGGTACAGCAACTTTTTTACTAGGATTAAGAATTTTAGCTGTTTCTGCCATAAAATCAACTCCACAAAGAAAAATAGAACCATCCAGTTTCGTGGCAGCTTTGGCTAAACTCAACGAATCACCGACCACATCAGCCACTCCAAAAAGTATATCTGGAGTCTGATATGAGTGAGCTAAAATTTTAAAATTATGCAGCTTTTTCAATAAATTAATTTTAAGAGTATAAGCCGCTATATCTTTACATCCTTTATAGGAATAACCTATGTGAGATAATTTTGAATATAATCTCTGAACTTCATTTTCAAGTTCTGTTTCAGTAAAGTCAACTAAGATTTTCTCTTTGCTAAACGTTGCCATTAATAATCTATCCCATTTTTAGAAATCTATATAAAAAAAACATTGATAGCGGACAAAATTGTAGTAGAAAAACATAACAGTTTTTTTTATTTAGCAAATAATAGAAACTAAAGCAGTAATGCAAAAATACCATAGAAAAAATTAAAGCAATTTTTGCCCATTTTTTTTGTAATATTGCATAGATTTCATATCCTATCAAAACATTAAAAATAACTTGAAAATTTTACCCTTAATGAATGCTGAAAACAATGAACAAACAGATGCTTCTTCCAACAACACCAGATTAATTCGCAAGACAAAACAGCAGAAAGTTATTTTTGTCAATTTTACTTTATTTATGCTTTGGGCAATTACTGCTTTTTTTTCATTTAAACAATTATTAGAAGAAAAATCAGTCGGTATTTGGTTTATCTTACTTTTAATACTGTCAACCGCTGTAGTTTTTATAGCGATTATTCCTGTCTTGAAAAATAGGAAAAAAGAACCCAACATAACAACTCAAAATTGAGTTGAAAAATAAGAATCTTTAACCTTTTTTCTCCATATTTACTTTAACTTACGTATGGTTCTTAACGCTTGTTTTGCAGATAGAGCTGCCAACCAACTTGTCCTAGGATTTGTTGGAGCAGGTTTGTTAGCAAATTTTAATTCATATACTCCTACAACCGATTCTACTTTAATTGTGTGGATATTTCGATTAATCGTGGGATCTGCAAAGATTTTTACTCTTGTTTGAGTAGGACCAAGTGTTGCTAGGGCCAACCTAGCTGCCACATTTATACTCTTGGGAAAATTTTTTGCTGCTTCTCTCGCATTTCCATCAAATATTAATGTTTTCTTATTTTTGTACAATTTAATACCTTTTTCTTTTACATACAAACTTTTTTCAAATATTGCTAGTGGTTTATGCGTAATTAATGTCGAATTGTCAAATCCTATCTCTCTTATTGAATTAATCAAATCAAAACCACCTATAGCTCCTGAGGGAAGAATTACTTTTTCTTTTTGTTTTTCACTTAAACGGGTATATTTCTTATATAATGAATTTGACGTTATAAAAGCCCCTATGCTTAATGGTATGAAATACTTTTTACTAGAAATAATCTTATCAAAAATATCAATAACAACTTGCTGTACAGCACATTCAATTATTACGTCTGCTCCATCAAAATCGAGAAGATTTTTCATTACCTTAGCCTCTTTATATTGGGCGTTTTTTGTTGTGAGTTTATCTTTATGTATATCATATATCTTATACAGCTTATTTTCTTCCCCTAGATCTTCTATGATTGTTGAGCCTATAAAACCCAAACCTATTATTGCTACTTTTTTCATGATGTTTCATCTCTAACTGAAAAAGTGAACCTTGATCCTTCCTGTATATCTTCTATGTGAAATGTGCCTCCATATGCTTTAACAAAAAGTTGGATTAAGACAAATCTCAACCCTTTTACTCTTCTCCCATCTTCAACTTTTCTTATCTCCTCTTTTTCTGAATCAGGTATTGTAATTCCTAATGCATCAATTGTCACATGGTGATATTCTCCTCCTATCGCTCTTTTATCTTCGATATTGATTATAAGAGTTATAGAATATTGATTAGACTTTGTTATTACGTACTCAAATAAATATGTTAAAATGTCTATAAGATATTTGTTGCCCTTAATTTCTTTTGCCTTATCGAAAAGTAATTTTACATCAATAGTATATTCTGAATACGAGTATTCCAATGCCTCCAAAGCATCATTAATTATATCAACCCATTTTATTGGTTTTTTTATGTCCATCTCATCTAAGTCTATTATTTGTTTTACGCTATTTCGCAGTAATTCAGCTTTTAATAACACTCGCAAAGTATTTTGGATTAATTTTTTCTGTTGATCACCAATGTTTTCATCTAAAAGCAATAATTCAAGATAACCTTGAATGGCTTGATGATAATTGCCAAGATCATGGGTAAAAAGATCTAAGGACAGATCGGCTAAAAATCTCGCATTTTTTTCCTCTTGCAGCGATTTTTCCAATCTTATTGCCATATTTTCAAATTCATAAAATAATTCAGTTAATTCATTTCTTTTGCTAAGTTCGTTAGCGTCAAAACTTACACTAAAATCTCCTTTAGATACAGTGCGAATATTTTCTAGAAACATTTCAATATATTTTTGCGTTCGCTTATTCACTAGTAATAGTGTAATCCCAGTAACGCTAATAACACCAAATGAGATAAGGAGTAAGGCTAATTCTATTTCACGCATCTGAGTTCTCAGAGCTGTAAGGATTGGTTGAAACTCAGCTTCAAGCAACTCAATTGGGGTAAAATGGAAAAAATACCATTTTATACTCTTTATCGGTTTGTATAATATAAGATATTCAGTTCCATTCAAATCTGTAATTATATGTCCTTCTTTTCCGTTCAGTGCGTCATCTACCGCATTTTGCATTTGTTCATTGCCAATGTCTTTGATATTTTGGGAGGGGAACTCTTCTTTAGGTTGTCTAGAAGTGTTATAAAAATATTCAGGTGCCAATAAAATTTCACCTGTGCTGTCTGTAAACAGTGAATAATCTTCTGCGGTTATTGATAATTCCATTACATTCGAGATATAATCTAGATTAAAATCTAAGACCAAAATACCCTGAAAAATATTTTCAAAGTCATATATCACTTGACCAAGACTTATGAATAAATTTCTATTTGTATAATCAACTCCTATACTTGAGAAATGACTTTCGGTTCCGGTATTATTGTGTTTGGCTTCTTGCTCTATAATCTGATTATACCATGCTCGTTCCGTCCACTGATAATTTGCGCTTCCTGCTTCAGTTGGTTGAGTATATAATTGATAATTTGGAGCATAGGGAAAAATTAGGAAATAGAATGGCGTTGCAAAATATACCCATTGAACTAGATCAGATTTAGATGCGATTAAGAAACGATAAAGTTCATACGGTCTGAAATCAACAAATCCACCCATGGTTCCATTAAAATTTGCGTATAATAAGGCAGAGAGAGTACCATTGATTGTTCCATTGATACACCCTTCAAATCGTGAAAGAGCAGCATTTTGATGAATGGTTATAATTGAATCATGACTAGGCGATCTAAGCAGTACATATGTTTCAAGATAATCATAATCAACACCTTCGAGCTTATCTCTTATACTCTCAATGATTTTAGAATTGTTTTTATTCCATTCACTAATCCATTCACTGTCAAAAGTATCATTGAAGTAGATATTATATTCTTCAGTAATGTCAATAACAGTTTTGTTTGCTTCTTTTACTGCATAGATGGCAATAGAAGCATCATCTGTTAATTTTCCTTCAATACTTGCATTAATTTGCAAATACAATTCACCAGATATAGTAAGATTGTTAAGAATATCACCATAAATTAATCCTCCTGGTGTATCCAAATCGTTTAACCCATCATTGTTAAAATCATAATGCCCTATATTGCTCATTCTATCGATGTTCATATCAACTGATCCATTTATATAGACAATAGAATCTGTTCCATTCGTAGTTGCTGTTGACTTTGTGTATAATTCTTCTCCTTTTTCTGAAAAATATTTACTTGCTATAAATTGACTGGTTGTATTTAGACTAACTTTGGATTGACCTAACGTAGTATCAAAACTTAATATAAATTGATTTGTAGTATCATTTAAATGATCTATCGTCTGTTCTAGGTATTTGCTTTCTGCATCTTCATAGATCCCCCTTATCTCAATTTCCATAGCTATTGATATGCTCGTTGAGATTACAAACAGAATCAAAGCCAATGCTATCAAAATAAATCTAAAATAATTTTTGATTACACTAGTCTTCTTTTTCTTCCCCATAAATAAATTAATTCTTTTTTACCTTTTTAATACTTCCCCAAAACATTAGTCTAATATAAACAGCGATAAGGTGTTTTTTTCAAAACCTGCATGAAAGAACATCAATTTTTTTCCATTTTTTTGTAAATCAAACATTACCCACCTCAGATACTGATACAGTCGTTCGTTATTGAGAATGGCACATTGATTAAATGTTGAGATAAACCATCTTTTTCTTCCTTCTAAATCTTCTTCTATTGCCTCAATATCATGATACCCCATCTCTTTTGGGGTTCCGTATAAAATTGGAAATGAAGCACATCTAGAGTTCAAACGATATTCATCATCCACACAGCCATTTTGTCCTAGGTTTCCACAATTAAAGCAGCACGAACCGCAGTCTTTGCATAATGAAGATTCAAGGAGTATAAAGTTATGTACTGACATCCTATTATCTCACTAATTTATTTATTTGTCTAAAAAAAGTATAACTTCTACTAGCTTGTTTTTACCTATTGTTTGGCATTCTTTTTTTCAAACTCTTCTGCTTGTGCCTTCAAATCTTCAATAACTTTTTGTTCAAAAACGCCATATTCTGCTGCTATTTCAAATACTTTTTCAGGATAATTAGTGTGATAATGGATCTTCACCATACCCGGCATAGATGTTACTAGGAGACTATCGCCTTCTATTTCTTCACTTAATCTTTTTCTAATAATCTTTTTATGTTCACGGGTCAAGTCTTCACTTTTTATCAAACATAAAGCTTCATAACGATAATTAGAATCTGCATGTTCATCTGACATTTTAATCTAAAAGTGAAATACACACAGCGTTTTTCAATATTTCCTTATTGATGAAACTAAAGATGATACTCCTTAAACATAATTCGTTAAAACAAATATCTGAAGATACACATATTCAGATTACCGCCCATAAAGATTTAAGAGTTATTCAATGGTTTTTCTTTTCTTCTTTCTATATAAATATCCTACCAGGCTAAAAGTTACTAAACCTAGTATAATTGAAGGTGCGGGAACTGTTCCTGTTATTTCTAACGAAACTGCTGCAGGTTGATTTTTTCCTCTATTGTCGAGTATAATATGATATGTACCCTTAGCCCCCAATCTACCCCTAACTGTAACTGTATCATTAATATCTGATTGCCCAAAATAAGCAACCACAGTACTAGATCCCTGATCCCAATTCTGAAAAGTTTCATCATCTAATATAAAAACAGAGATGGGGGGATTATCCAAAACAGTTACTCTTAGTTTAAACATTTGTTGATCATTATCCGTTTGTATTGATATATTCTTGATATCATTAGCCTCAATAATATGTGTATCAGCTGCAGTTGAAGTAGATATGTAATTCAGAATAAAAGCGGTAAATAATACAACTAAGATTACTACGGTTTTTTTCCTTTTTCCCATACAAATACGTTAAAGGCAATAGTTAATATATGTTTCGTAATCCTTATTCCTTTCTTTTTCTCTCTCTCAGTTTATACAAATCAGATAAAATATATCTAGGAATATAAGAGACTCTATATAAATCCATATAACATATAACAAGATGAATGAAAACTATTTGTAAAATATGCTCAAAAAAATATTAAAATGCGAGAAAATAACTACTTTATTAAAGAATAATTAGTTCACTCACTTGATACCTGTGCTCCAACCAAAAACAGATGTGTTATGTATGAAAAAGATTTACATTATTGAAGATGAAAAGGATATCAGCAATTTATACAAAATTTTCTTTGAAAAAGAAGGCATTAAAGTAGAGGATATCATAATAAGCGGTAAAATTGCTTTAGACAAAATCGAACAAATTAAAGAGTTTGAGCACTTGGTTTTTATAATTGATAACAGAATACCTGATACTACAGGATTAGAAATAGCTCAAAGACTAATAAAAATAGAGCCCTCTCTAAAAGAACAGATAATATTTGCAACAGCTGATGATAGTATAACAAAAAAAGATGTGTTAAAAATTGGTATTGAACATTTTCTTAGAAAGCCTTTCTCTTTGGATGACCTATTAAAAGCTATTGAACAAATAGAAAATATAAAAAACAGCTAAACAAACTATTCTATTGGAAACTAGAGATGAAAGTTCAAATCCTTTATAATAATGATGCGAAAGTAGATTTTCAAGGGGATCATGGTTTTTCTGTGTATATTCGACTAAACAAATGCTTCTTATTCGATACAGGAGGCAATAGTAAACTACTGCAAAAAAATGCCCACGATATGGATGTTGATTTAAGTTCAATTGAAAGTCTTATTTTATCTCATGACCATTTAGATCACACTGGAGGGGCAAAAGCACTTCAAATACCCAAAAAAATTATTATTCATTCTGGTTTCGACCAAGTACGAGTTAACCGATTAAAAAAAATATTTCCACATAGCGAGATCATTTACAATGATGAACCTAAATTTCTTGCAGAAAACGTGTGGTTATCAGGTATAATGGTACCGGGACCGGGAGAACAATCTATTGTAATAAAGACAAAAGATAAAGTCGTTCTAATCACAGGATGTGCCCATCCAGGTATAGACAAAATAATCGAGTATATCAACACAATTATGCCTTTTGAAGGTAAAATCACAGATATTTTAGGAGGATTTCATTTGTGCAATAAAAATAGCGATTGTATCAAGGAAATCGTACATAAAATTTCATCTTTAAATGTTAAACGCGTTTTTGCTGGCCATTGTACAGGTGACAAAGCAATGAACATCTTTGCAAAAAAGTATAAAGAAAATTTTGTTAAGCTACGTGTTGGAGATACATTCAAGTTTTAATTTGTTAAATGTATGTTCCTGCTGTATTTCCTTTTTTTGGTCCTTTATCAGGAAGATTTATTTCTCCAAAATTGCGCTCGTATGCTTTTATCTGATCATCAATTAATTTTTGTATAATTTTTAATTGTTGTGGCGAAAAGTTTATTTCAGCGACTATTTTCTTTATTATTTTCCTCGGCATTAGTGCATCTCTGCCTATTTTTGCATCTTTTTCATAATCTGCCTCATCATTAAAAACTACCATTTTAAATCCGCTCAAATTGTGCAATAATTGAATTGATTCTGCATAAAATGTGGGCGTGTTTTCGTTTCTTTCTATTTTTATAGGAATATTTCGACTCATTGTAAACTACCTATCTAAACAAAAGATGGTAGCTTCTTAACATTTATTATTCATTCTGTTATATTCTGTTATCAATAATCCAGTAATTAAAAATACTTGATCTCCGTTTCTAACAAAAGAAAGAAAGAAAGACAGCTTAAGAAATTTTTTCATCTGTTATCTTATAATGAACTTCTTACGTATCCAGTTCATTGCATCTTAGTGAAAATAACAAATTAAATGTTACATAGTGATGCAACTTTATGTACAACATGTTCTAAATCAGCACCAACTGCAACAACCCCATGATTTTTAAGTATTAAGATATCATTAGACCCTAACGCAGAACTTGCTTCATAGGCCAAGTCCCAAGTTCCATAAGCATATTCCTCTTGTGTTATTGGATATCTATTAAGGAGTTGTAGTTTATCAAGATTAGGTAAATGAATATGTAAGCAATACTTCACCTCTTCTCTCTTTTTGAATATTGTTAAATGCAAAGGCGATTCTGAACTTGGTAGTTCATTACCATAATATTTGATCTTATTATTTGTTGTATCAAAACTCACTTTACAAAAGTTTTGAGGTACTTTAAGATCTCCAAGGGGAGCCCCAGTTGCAGTTATAAGCATATCGTCATTTAATCTGACAGATAGATTTCCTGTCACCCCTTCTTTACATTCTTCAGGTAAATTTGAAAGAGCTTTTTGTATTTCTAAAGCTATCTCATTTAATTGCGTATCAAACGATATCTCATCTATACGCTCACTTTTGTATTTGACATGTACTTGTTTTTCCATCATAATTTGTCACCACTTCTCCTAATATAACCATACGGGTATCAAATACATATACTTTGTGCTTTACTTAATTAAAGACTTGAAGTTTTTGCATGTCGGTAAAATCGATAAATAAGTCCTTTTAAGACCATTTAAAGAGGATGTAGATAAAAATATTCACTCATACAATGATATATCTAAGTGCCCACACTATATATCATATGTATTATCTATTTATGGGTGTTTTAAGCAATT
Source organism: uncultured archaeon (assembly GCA_964534625.1). Classification (GTDB taxonomy): domain Archaea; phylum Asgardarchaeota; class Heimdallarchaeia; order Heimdallarchaeales; family Heimdallarchaeaceae; genus CAZHRF01. The sequence goes on from CAZHRF010000037.1 coordinate 29,259, forward strand.
GATTTTAAATAAAAAAATACACGTTCAAATAAAATAAGTTTGGTAATTGATAGGTTTTTTAACCATTTATAAGTTTACAATTTATATTTTTTCGCCATTTCCTCTGCCATTTTTTCTTCTTCAATGGCGTGTTTTTCTTCTTTTGATAGATTTGATGGTAACCATTCAGGCTTATTACTTCTATCTTTATAATATGATCTTATGGCTTTTTTTAAACCTCCAACAGCAAGTACTCCACAATGAGCTTTTACTTTGGGTAATCCACCCAATGTTTCAGATATTTGTTTCCAATTTATTTTCCATGCTTCTTCTAGACTTTTTCCTTCAGCCATCATTGTCAATTGGCTAGCAGCAGCAATATTTGACACGCAACCATAACTTTCAAATGTTATCTTTTCGATAATATCAGCCTCATTAATTTTGAGGTATAGTGCAATCATATCCCCACAGGCTTTACTACCTGCTGTTTCAACAACTGTTGGGTCTTCCATTGCCCCTAAATTAACGGGATTCTTAAATAACTCTATTACTTTTTTTGAGTATGGTAAGGGTATTCTACTCGACATATTCTTTCACCTTCTATAATTGAATTCCACCTGTTATGCCTCTAATTCTTTCCACTACCTTTGGTAAAGTTTCCAAGACATATTCTATTTGCTCTTCAGTATTTAGCCTGTTCACTTTCATTAATAAACTCCCATGGGCTTCTTCTGGCTTTCGTCCTATACTAGTAAGGATGTGACTTGGCATTAAAACTCTACTTGTACACGCGCTCCCACTTGATGCATATATGCCTTTCATACTGCTCTCTACTGTCAATGCTTCACCCTCACAATTTAGAAAACTTAAATTGGCATTATCAACTACCCGCTTATTTCCTAGAGGTCCATTAACTAGTACTTTAGCGATGGATGTTTTTAATCCATAAAGTAGTTTATCTTTTAGTTTACGCGTATATTCGTTAATTTTTTCAAAATCTTCAAATTGTAGTTCAACAGCTTTTGCAAAGCCCATTAATAAAGGCAAATTTTCTATTCCTGGAGATAACGTCTCTACCGACAGTTGTCCTTCTATCAACAGTTTAACTTTCACACCATCTTTTACATATAATCCTGCTATTCCTTTTGGGCCAAGGATTTTATCGCTTGGTATAGTAGCTAAATCAACATTCAGAGCAGACAGATCCATCTTTACTCTCCCAAAACCAGATGATGCATCAGTATGTACTATTATATTTTCATCATAGCTCTTTACAGTATCTACAATTTCTTTAATTGGTTGTATTGTCCCTATTTCATGATTAACTGTCTGGCATGATACAAGTACCACTGTATCATCTAACATTGCATTTAACTGATCTACATCTATTGTTCCATCACTGCATACAGGAATTGTTTCAACATCATAATCATCATATAATCTTCTTGCAGAATGAATTACACTGAGGTGTTCAACTTTTGACACAAGTATTTTATTTTTCTCTTCCTTTTTATTTTCTAATGCTACTCCTCTGATAGCCAAATTATTAGACTCTGTTATACCATGAGTCAAATGTAGAGATTGTGGATCAATGTTTAGTGGTAAGGCTATTTTCCTTTTTGCTTTCATATATTCTTCATAAGCTTCCCACCCATATCGGTGTGTTATTGAAGGATTTCCATATCCTCGTGAAAGAAAATAAGGGCGCATTTCTTCAAACACTTGAATGTCTACAACGCTACCATTTTCCCAATCAAGATAAACTTCGTCTTCTGACTGTCCATGTTCCTCTAATAATTCTTTAACACTATCCATTATTTATTCTCCAATAATCTTTGTATAAATGCATCAATATCAATAACTTCTTTTACAACGATTTTGCCATTTTTATAAAATGAAAGTTCTTTGCCCTCAAAAGAATATTTTTCTATATAGGTACCAATGGCATATAAATACTCACCATTTTTATGTAGTAATTCCTTAACTTCATCAATGGTATCCCATTTAAGTTTGATAACATAACTGTTATCTTCCTTACAAGATTGAATTACTTCCTTTACTAAGGGATGAAGCATTTGATGTGTACTCCTTGGCTATTTTAAAAGCTTTAATCAAGTCTATTTAATCTTTCTTTATATCAAGTTTTTATGATTTGTGTTAGCTGTAGTTCACAAGCATCACAAAATTTTGCAGGTTTTGCTAATGCCTCACTATAACTATTGGAGTATTGCATAATGCAATTATTATTACAATGACTAAGCCCTAGAAGATGACCAATTTCATGTAACGTTTCTTTATAAATCATAGCGTAAGAGTTGAGTCTATTAAAAGAAATTATACACCCAGCGTTCTTTATAGCTAAGCCAAATACAAAGTTGCGCGATGGTACATAAAGATCAAAATTGGTTATAAAAACGAATCTTTCTTTTTCTTTGCTGATATAATAATTAAGCAACTCTTGACCATTTATTTGATCCCGTGAAAGATCAAATTCTTCTGGGTCTATATCAATTTTTTTTAAAGAAAGAGTGATTGGTACAGCTTCTTTTAGTTCTTCAAGTAACAATTTAAGCTCTGATTTATCAACAGTCTGATCATGAATTACTTTGCATATCATCCATTTCATATTATTCATTGGAAATATATTTATTTTTATTTGAACGTCTTCTTGAAAACCCCGTCCTTGAGGGCGGGGATGAAAAGA
>CAZHRF010000038.1:0-30761 GCA_964534625.1 uncultured archaeon
ATGGTCCTATATAAACACAACATTTTGTACCCAAAAGTGACCAAAAAAACCCATGGAATACGCGACATATGTACTCATTGATAGAACATCGTCATTTTCTGGGTGTCACGTAGTATCTGATCAAGATTGTCTACCTTGATCTCATTTTCACATGGGTATACTTTTTCTCACCCAGTACAACTGGTTCGTTTGTGAGTCTCTTCATCCACGCATGTTTCCCTATTCATTTTCCTTTATAAACCTCACGTTTTTTCCTTAGAGTTCCCTAATCAACACCATAAAATTGTTTCTATAAACACAATATTACCTATGGTGAATACAAAATTTATAGTAAAAGACCAAAACAAGCCTTTTGTTTCATTAATTGCTTTTGCTAAGAAGAAACCAAAAAAAATAGCTTTAATGCAAAGGAAAATACTACCTGGAGTAAGGAAATAATGTAGAATACCAAATATTATCGCTGAAACTAAATATATGATATCTGATGGAATTTTATTATCAAAACTAGCTATCAACGTAAATAATGAAAGTATTACAAGATTCCAAGTTCTTATTATTGAATACAAAATACCTGTAATTATAAGGGTATAAATATTGTAATTGACTCCTATTAGATAGAATATAAGAATAAAACCAAAAATAGAATATGTTATTATAATTGATATGAGTGTTAACCCCAAATTGACCCAGCCATTTAATTTTCCAAATGTGAGTTTCTTAACTGGACTTACCTCTGCATTAATCTTGCCTAATCCAAAGTGCGTTTTGAAGCTTTTTGGATTGTAAACGAAAGTTAAAGCTAAAATAAGAGTTGAGGGTAGAAGTGTATAGATTTGAATACTAATCAGAAAATTTAGACAATAGTATTTTGTAAAAAAGAATATTCTTAATAATTTTTTGTTAATCAAAAAACGGATTACAAAAATCTGTGTAATTCCTCCTATTACTAGTAAAATAGGTGTGATTTGGTGCCATTTCCCCCTAAATTTATAATTATTTTTCATAAATCTTGCTCTTTGTATTTGTATCTCTTTTTAATGTTAAATATGTAAGTCCATCTAATTAAAAATGTTATTTTTATACAGACGTATATGGACAATATAATTGTCAACACAAGAAGTTTCAACAAGTAAAATTTGAATTGTGTGAAGAATAATGCCATTACTCTCAATTTCTAGTTGAGTTTATGAAAAAACCTATCCATTGATCCTCTTTTTTATGAGGTCATATATAGCACAAAAGTTAATTAGAAACTTGTTTATGCGGATAAACCTATTTTGATTTATCGAAGAGAAAGACAGAAATTTAAAGATAAATATAATAAGAAAAATAAAGAAAGATTCTATTTTGCTATATCAAGCAGTTTGGCATTGATGGCTACAATTACTGTAGTCAAGCTCATTATCAGTGCTCCGACCGCAGGAGGAAGAACGAATCCCACACTATACAGAACACCAGCAGCTAAGGGTATGGTAATTATATTATATCCTGTGGCCCAGAAAAGATTTTGAAGGGTTTTTTTGTAAGTAGCTTTACCAAAACGAATAAGTGTGGATACATCAGTAGGATCATTTTCTACAAGTATGATATCTGCTGTTTCAGCTGCGACATCCGTGCCTGACCCTATTGCAATACCGACATCTGCTTGGGCTAAAGCAGGTGCATCATTGATGCCATCCCCCACCATACAAACAAACTCTCCTTTATCTTGTAGCTCTTTTACTTTCTCTTGCTTTTCATGGGGAAGTACTTCTGACCAATATCCTGTTATATTTAATTCTTCACTAACTTGTTTTGCGACATTTTCAACATCACCAGTCAACATCCATACTTTTATCCCTTGTTTCTTTAATTCATTTACTGCTTGGAAAGACTCTTCTCGAATTTTATCAGCTAAAGATACAGCACCAAGAGTTTTACTATCTTTTAATAGATAGACAGTAGTGGTACCCGTAGGCGCTTCATAATCAGTAGGCAAAGATATATCATTCTCACGTAAATAACCTGGGCTTACAACTATAAACTCTTCACCATTGATTTTACCCCTTATCCCCTTGCCTTTAATAGCTTCAAAATCGGAGGAAGACAATTTTTTAGTATTCTTTTCTTTAGCTTTTTTAATTATACCTGTTGCTATAGGATGTTCCGAGTTCGATTCAAGTGAATATGCTATTTGTAAAATCTTATTTTCATCGTAGTCTTTGGAAAAGGATGTAATGGAACTAACGCCAAATTTACCTGTAGTCAGTGTACCTGTCGATGAAGAGTGGGATGATGAAGAGTGGGATGATGAAGAGTGGGAAGAAGAGGATTAAACAATCTTAACCTCTTTATTTCTAAACTTTTTTTCTTGCTCTTTTACATTTTGTTTTACTAGACTAGTTTCTTGAAAGCCCTGTCCTTTAGGGTGGGGTAGTTCATTTTATTGTGTTGTTTCTAACATCATTCTTTTTCAATTCCAATTTGGAGAGAAAAAAATAGATCATTGATTATGATCTTTATACTATTCATTACTTTCACAAATTTTTGGTTTTTCGAGATGCATCTCAACTCGAGTTATACCATAAGGTATAAATCCACAAAGTTTAGCCCTCACATCATTAACTCGTTTTTCATGGAATTTCGTAATGTAAATCACAGACACAAGTAAATTTGTACCAAAAATGAGTATGATAATAAATAAAAGAACAAATATTGCAACTATATACACTAGAAGATTGGAAATAACAGGAGCACCATTATTGAAATTTCCCATCATCGCGGGTAAAGTATCAATAAGAAAGCCCATCCCAGCTAAAAAACCCGAAAAGCCTAGGAAACGAGATAAAATTCCTTTTCTCATATCATCAGAAATAGTCCTCACTTCTTGATCAGAATTAATATATTTGAGATTAATGTCTTTGAGTGTCCACGTTAGAGGAATTAACCATGATATGAATATAGGTGCTCCAATAATGATTAGAACTGAGATGAGCAAGGCTGTTTCTCGTGAATTAATAAATGGCCTTACTAAAATGGCAATAAGAAAGCCTACGCCTAAACATGCAGATGTTACTTGTACCATAAGTGTAGATAATATTTTTCTTATATCTTTCATATTTCTATTAGGTATCGTCAATTCAAAATAATATTTATTATCTTTCGAGTATCGGAGACCTAACAAAAGTAAATACAATTGTTTAAGGAACCCTATTTTCATTTCACCTTTAGGTTCTCGTGTTTTATCAGTATTCATCTGATTTTTCCAATTTTCAACTGTACCAATAATAATTTTGTTTATAGACCAAAGACCTACTTTATTCCAGCAAAAAACTGCAACAGGTATAGTTACAGCTGAAATCAAAAAAGGCAAAAAGTTTACTTGACCTATAAGCAAAAACCAGGCAATAACAGAAATAATCGATAAAAAAGAAATGATTATCCATTTGATGATCGAGGGATGTTCAACTCTAAATACAGATTCTACAGTACTAATTTTCTTATCTGAAGATAAAAATTCATTATCTGACGTCATATAATAGAGCTATTACTGTTCTAAGATAAATATTTTTGGAAGAAGTCAACAAAATATTTTTTTAGAGTAGGTAGAAAAAATGTTTTTGTTCGTTTAAATAGATTTTTTAATTAGCGTAATAAAAAGGATTTGAATACCAATGGATAGCACTCTAGGACTGGTATTGGCTTTTACAGCTGCAATAGCATGGGGATCAGGTTCAACCTTGTTCAAGCTGGGTGTAAAAAACAACGTAAAAACTCTTGTAGCTACTTTTTTGAGAGGTTTATTAGCCGTACCTATATTGATTTTAATGAGTATACTGCTCCATGGCTTTAATTCACTACTAGTTCTATTTCAAGGCATGAATGCCGTTTATTTACTCCTTTCGGCTTTATTTGTAACTTTGGGAGATTTTTTTTCTTTAATTGCCATGAAAAATTTGGATATTTCAATTACCCAGCCTATAAGTTCTATATATCCGATTATTACCACATTCATTTTATTGATTTTCGCGTTAGAAGTTATTACTATTTTAATTATTGTAGGGACAATTTTAAATGTATTAGGAGTTTTTGTTATATCCTACTTCACTAATCGAAAAAGTAAGAAAAAACTTTTTGAACATTCTGTAGATAAAAAAGAAGATGAAACTGTAAAAGGTATAACTTTTTCTCTTTTGGCTGCTTTATTTTGGGGCTTTACCATTATTATGACTAAATTACTTCTTTTAGATCCTGGCGTTAAAGTTGTTTCTGTCTTAGCCATCAGGAATGGTTTAATGGTTCTAATTATGTTCATTGTCAGTTATATAACAGCTCTAAAAAACAATGTAGAAATCAAACAAGAATTCTTTCCTTCATATCGAGACAGTTTAACATTAATGTTGGGAGGTATAGTCATGTGGGTTATAGGTGGTGTAAGTTTCTTTACAGCTGTAAATATTATTGGAGCCGGAAGATCAACCCCTATTAGTGCTATTTCACCTTTTGTGGTGTTGCTTCTTAGTGGGATTTTTTTAAAAGAAAAGATCAAATATGTTCAGATTTTTGGTGTTTTGCTCATAGTTATAGGCTCTATTCTCTTATCGGTATAATTTTTCAGAAAATACTCTTTTTCCTTTCTGGTTAGAAATACAAAGGAAGCGTTTGATCACCACTTCAATCTCATATTTTATTACTTTTGCCTACTGACGAAGATCCTTGCAGAGGTAGGGAAATATCTACAAACTAAAAATAAGTAAAAGAATAAGAAAGATTCTATTTTGCTATATCAAGCAGTTTGGCATTGATGCAGAAAACATCCCGTGTTTGTTTTATAAACATAGAAACGCGATTAAAGAACTATATTTTAGAAACACCAGCTAAGGCTCTAATATTGAACAATAGTGTTAAGTAATTCTTTCAGGTATTTCCACGTATATCCTTCCTTTTGAGCAACTACTCCTTCAGGTGTTCCTTCAGCAACAACATATCCACCATGCTGTCCTCCTTCAGGTCCCAGATCTATTACATGATCAGCATTTTTTACTAACTCCATATTATGATCTATAAGAATAACAGCGTTACCTTCATCAGCTAAGCGGTGAAGAATTTTAACTAGTTTGTCTATATCATAAAAATGAAGCCCTTGTGAGGGTTCATCCATTATATACACTTGTGTGCCGTATGTTCTTTTAGCTAATTCACGAGCTATCTTCAATCTTTCAGCCTCACCACCGCTAATAGTGTTAGTTGATTGGCCTAGCTGTAAATAATCTAATCCCACATCTTCCAATACTGCAAGTGTTGAGCGAATACTATCTATATTTTCAAAATGAGCTGATGCTTCACTAACAGTCATATCAAGAACATCGCTAATAGATTTCTGTTTATATCTTACTGATAGAACATTAGGTTTATATCGTTTACCTTTACAAACGGGACATTGAATCCACACATCACTTAAGAACAGTAATTCAACTTTTTTACGCCCTAATCCTCTACACTCTTTACATTGACCGTCCTTCGTATTAAACGAGAAATGACCTTTTTTCAGTCCTAATTGTTTTGCTTTAGGCAATGCTTCATAGAACAAGCGTATATCATCAAAGACCCCCATATACGTAGCAGGATTACTGCGTATAGAAGAACTCAAAGGAGTTTGATCCACCACTATAACTTTTTTGATATCTTCAAAACCTTCAATTGTAGTATATTTACCTGGTAAATTTTTTTTCTCATGAATTTTCTGTTCTAAAGCAGCTTGAACAGTATCGATGACAAGAGTCGATTTTCCTGCTCCACTTACTCCCGTAACAGCAGTTATTATACCTTTACCAAAACTGGCAGCAATATTTTTTAGATTATGCTCTTTGCACCCACTTATAGAAATGTGATTTTCAGCTGTACGTCTTTTGGTAGGTAGAGGAATGCTCTTTTTTCCTTTAAGGTAGTCAAGCGTGAGAGAAGATTCACCATTTTTAAAAATATCAGAAACAGCACCAAAAGTTACTATTTCACCTCCATTCTCACCTGCATATGGTCCCAATTCTAACATATAATCAGATGAACGAATGATACGGTCGTCATGTTCTACAACAAGCAAATTGTTGCCAGCATCACGTAACTCTATCATGGTTTTTAATAACCGATCGATATCTCTAGGATGTAAACCTATCGTGGGTTCATCTAAAACATAGGTTACGCCTACTAAGCCAGAGCCAATTTGACTGGCTAAATTTATACGTTGAGCCTCACCATTGCTTAAAGTTGCTGAACGTCTATCTAAAGTAAGATAAGATAATCCCACATTAATTAAATATTCTGCACGTTTAGTAAGCTCTTTAAGAATATTCTCTGCTATCTTTTTTTCTCTTTTACCCAATTCAAGAGACGTGATAAACGGGTGAAATTCATCTATAGCCAAACTTGCTGTTTCAGTTATAGATTGGTCGCCTATTTTTATAGCCAGAATGCCCGGTTTGAGTTTCATTCCTTTACATTCAGGACAAGTATGATTTGTATAATATTTCTGCATTTTGCTTTTAAACCACGAAGAAGAACTTTTCTTCATATGCTCTTCCCAACGATTAATCAACCCTTTCCATTCAAGTTTTTGCTCCATCTCATATCCTGAACCTGAACTAGATCTACGCTCAACTTTGAATTTGATTTCACCATCAAAACCGTAAAATATAGCCTGGATTTGTTCATTAGAAAGATCTTTCAAAGGAGTATAAAGATCAAAGCCTAATTTATTAACTACACTATCAAGCATATTCCGTCGATAGGGTGAACCATTTTCTATCATATTTTGACTATATGGCCCTATTCCACCTTCAGCTATGCTTTTTTCATCATCAACTATTAGTTTATTCACATCTAATTCTCGTAAATATCCTAACCCTGTACATTTTTCACATGCTCCACTATAGTGATTAAAACTAAAGAGCCTAGGAGTAATATCAGTAGGAGCACGATATCCACAATCTATACATTCAGGATAAATAGAGCATGTACAAACGAATATTTCTCCATCAAATAATTGAATACGCCCATTTCCCCATTTCACTCCTGTTTCTAATGCTTCATTAAGACGGGTTAAGTTTGTTTCATCAATTTTTATACGGTCCAAAACGACCGAAAGATTCTGTGTTTTTTGGATGGAAGATTTTGATTCTACCCGATGAATTTTACCTTCAAGAACAACTCTATTAAAACCAGCTTTTTTAACTGTATTCAACGTTTTTTTAACATTAATTGGCTCACCATTAGCTAGCGGTGCAGCAATTGTTAATTGTCTTCCCCGATATTCTTTGATGATATCATCAGCTATTTCTATCGGACTCTGTTCTAATAGAACTTTATTACACTGAGGACAATGGATAATACCTATTTTAGCATATAAAAGCCTAAGATAATCGTAAATTTCAGTAGTAGTTGCTATAGTAGAACGAGGATTTTTTGAGATATTAGTTTGATCAATAGCAATAGAAGGAGTGAGACCTATTATTTCTTCAACATCACCACGCTCTGCTTTAACAAGAAATTGGCGCGCATAGCTACTTAAACTTTCTACAAATCTGCGTTGACCTTCAGCAAAAATTGTATCCATTGCCAATGATGTTTTTCCACTCCCACTAGGGCCTGTTATCGTAATGAGTTTGTTTTTGGGAAGTTTAATTTCAATATTTTTTAAATTGTGCTTTTTAGCCCCTCGTAAGTATAACCACTGGGAAAGATCTATTTGTTCTTCGGTTTTATTCCCGTTTATTGTTGAAATAGTTTTCTGCTCATTCTTGAGTACTTTATGCAGAGATTGACCTGTAAAAGATTCTTCTACTTGAACGATCTCTTCTGGTGTTCCTTCAGCAACAATGTAACCCCCACCCGCCCCACCTTCAGGACCTAAATCTATAATATAATCAGCTTGTTTAATTACATCTAAATTATGTTCAATAATAAGCACAGTATTGCCTTGATGTACTAATTCATGTAAAACACGAAGCAATTTTTTAATATCTTCGAAAGATAAACCTGTTGTAGGCTCATCAAGAATATATAAACAGTCTTTAACGCTCCTTTTTGATAATTCTCGACTGAGTTTGATCCTTTGTGCTTCTCCACCACTAAGAGTTGTGGAATTCTGCCCTAATTTAAGATAGTCTAAACCAACGGATTCTAACGTTTTTAAAATCTGCAAAATTTTAGGTTGGTTCTTGAACAACTTAGCAGCTGCACTCACAGTTAGATTAAGAACATCAGAAAGTGAATGTTTTTTGTATTTAACTTTTAAAGTTTCATCATCATAACGCTTACCTTGGCATGTTTCACATCGAACTTCAACATCTGGTAGAAGACTCATTTCGATTGTTTCATATCCATAACCACCACAAGTTTTACACTGCCCTTTTTTTGTATTGTAAGAAAATCTTGTCTTTGTAAAACCTCTTACCTTTGCTTCTGGAAGTCGAGCAAATAAATCTCTGATATGATCAAGCACCTTAGTATATGTTGCAGGACAACTTCGTGGAGTACGACCGATCGGTGATTGATCAATGACTACCACTTTATCTATATTCTCTACTCCGCTTATTTTCTTATATCTACCAGGTATTCTGGCTCCATTATGTAATTCATTAACTAAAATAGGATAAAGCGTATCCGCAACCAGACTACTTTTTCCACTCCCCGAAACTCCTGTAATTGCCGTAAACGTATTTAGAGGCATTTTAACATCAATATTCTTTAAATTATTATGACGAGCACCATATAAAATAATAAATTTTTCTCCCTTTCTTCGCTTTTCAGGAATAGCTATACCATCTTTACCCAAAAGATATCTTGCTGTGACTGATTGAATAGCATCCATATCGTCTAGTGCATTGGGCGCTTTAGCAAAAAGTAAATGTCCCCCTTTATCACCAGCTCCAGGTCCCAAATCATATAATATATCAGCTGAACGTAACGTATCTTCATCATGTTCAACAGTAATAACAGTATTACCATTATCTCTCAGCGTTTTAAGGGAATTAAGTAATCGTTCATTATCCCTATTAGCCAAACCTATACTAGGCTCATCCAAAATATAGGTGACGCCCTGCAGTTTAGAACCTATCTGTGTTGCTAAACGTGTCCGTTGAGCTTCACCCCCAGATAAAGTAGCTGCACTACGATCAAGGGTTAAATAATGTAATCCTACTTCTATTAAAAAACTTAATCTATTTTTAATTTCTTTCAATAATGGTTTAGCTATTTTATTTTGTTCGTCTGTTAATTGCATGTTTTTAAAAAATTCTAAAGCAGAAGCTAGATCCAATTTTACTATTTCTGCTATATTTTTGTCATGTAATTTAACCGCCAACACATCCCTCTTTAATCTTGAACCTAAGCAAACAGGACATTCAACGATGTCCATCCATTTTTCAAGTTGGCGTCGTCTACTCTGAGAATTAGTCTGATAATACCCCTGCATAGTATATTCTACAAAACCTTTCCAACGAGTCTTAGAGTCCCATTTCCCTTTACTTTTACCATCCTTCGATTCCCATTCGCCCTCGATAGCATAAATACGATTTCCAGTACCATGCATCAAGATATGCTTATGTTCGTCGGGTAAATCTTTGTAAGGTAAAGTAAGATCCATTCCCCATTCCTCAGCTAACTGTTTTAACGAATTTGTACTCAAAGCATAAGTGAAGTAAGTCTTGCTTTTTGTTTGTGTTCCTATAGCTCCGTCTAAAACAGATTTATTAGGATCTTCTACAAGTTTTTCAGGCACTACTTGAGGAAACGTGCCTAAACCTTTGCATTTTTTACATCCTCCAACAGCTGTGTTGAAAGAAAAATCTCGAGGTTGAAACTCATCAACAGCGATATTGCACTCTTCACAAACAAGTCTAGTGGAATAAGAGCGTTCTTCTTCCTCTCCCTCAATAATTATTTTTCCTCCTTCTGATAATTCTAAACATAAATTTATACTCTGATGAATAGCTTCTTCATTTTTTCTTTCACAAATAATTCTATCAACAATAATTTCTATAGTATGTTGCTTATATCTATCAAGTTTGACAGCAATATCATCTAAATTCACTTCCTCTCCATCTACTCGTAACCGATTATATCCTTCCTCTTGCCACTCTCTCAGTTCTTTTCTGTATTCACCTTTGCGGTTCTCGACCATAGGAGCTAACAACTTAATTTTTTGATCTTCAAACGTAGCAAAAACAAAATCTACGATCTGTTCGGGAGGAACAGCAGCTATCCGTTTTCCACAATTCGGACAATGAGGTACTCCTACTCGTGCATATAAAACACGCATATAATCATAAACTTCAGTTAAGGTGCCAACAGTAGAACGAGGGTTTCGGCTAATAGTTTTTTGATCTATAGATATAGTAGGTCGCAGCCCATCAATATGTTCCACATCAGGACGATCAAAACTGCCAATGAATTGTCTAGCATAAGCAGATAATGTTTCCATATATCTTCTTTGAGCCTCAGAATATATTGTATTAAAAGCAAGCGAACTTTTTCCACTCCCACTAATCCCAGAGATGACAACAAATTTCTCATGAGGGATCTCTACATTAATATTTCGCAAGTTATTCTCTTTTGCTCCAACTACTTTAATCTTGTTTTTTACCACTCTAGGACACCATAAAAATGACTTTTTGAACTGAGCTATTTGCGCTTTTTTACTATATAAAGCTGTATATTTCGCGATTCTATAATCAATAAAACTTGGAGAATGATTTAGTTTTAGTCACGAATAAGACTCAATTGATAGCTAATAACAATGATTTATTAGGACGTAGTACCATAAGACCTTATGAATAATCTAAAAGATACCTTAGAATTAATTTTATTATCGGATGACGAAGGTTCATGTTTGCTTTTCCAATCTTTCAGTTCAAATATAGATTATAACAAAAAAAACATGTTTACGGGATTCGTTTTTGCGATGAACCAGCTTGCGAATCAAGTGTTCCAATCATCGATTAAAAAATTTGGCACGTCTAAGATGGATCTTTATTACTCTGCCGTTAAAATTGCATCTACCAAGAATTTTTTTATTATAATTGGTGCAAAGAAAAACAGTAAGGAAAATGATGTTACTAATAAATTACGCGAAGTTAGTGAAGCATTTATAGCAGAATATGAAGACCATGAATTCACTAGCTGTGATGAAGAACTTTTTCTACCCTTTATTAATACAATAGATGCCATATTTGGAACTAAAACTACAAGAGTTATTCCTGAACATGCTGAACTATTGCAAATTCTACAAAAAGCAGAGGAAGGAGAATTTTCTGAAAACGAAACAGTAAGTAGTATTTTAGCATTCTTGGAAAAACTTCCAGAGAATAAACTGAAAGTTATATTACAAAGCACGCTTCATGTGCTTTCTATGTTCATGGAATCGGATAGTCTAGAAGAAGAACAAATTAGAAGATTTCATCATATTCTTAATGTTTAGATTCAGGAAACTTATTCAAAAAAGTAGTTGCTATTCGTTGATCCATGTTATGTTAAAAAAAGTCGTAAATACTAAATAGAAAATAGAAAAAGGAGATACAAAATAATATTACGGAAGACTTTTTTCCAATCTTTATTCTTGTTCTAATATTTCTTCCTCATCATCTTGTATTTCATCAATAGTTAAATAAGCTAATGTTTGGTTTAGTAACTGATAAGCTACTTCTCCAAAGGTAATTGGGCCAACTATTCCTCCTGTTTTCTTTCCTTCTAATTCTGAATAGAGATAATTGAGAATACAATTACACGAGAAAACTATATTTTCTTTTTCTTGGGGCATATGTTTTACAAATTCGTCCACGTAATTCTTTACTTTTTCAGCTTGTCGATATTTTTGTCCTTTAAACACCGGAGCATAAAAATGTACTTCCTTTTTCTCTTCATCGACTTTTTGGAAACTAACATTTACCATTACGCCAAGATAATCAGCTACCAAGGGTAGTCGTATATCTAAATCGTTTTTCATTATATACATAGCAAAATTTTCTTTTTGTCCATTTATTAGTGCTTCTGAATGAATAAAACCATCATCTATGAACTCAATTGTATCGCCTGAGCCTTGATTAAAAATATTGACAATTCCAATACTGGCAAATCTATTTTCGGGGAGACTAGCATGTAATACAACAGCTTGATTTTCTAGGGGGTTTTTTTCTTTTCCTTCAAAAACTTTAGCAGTGATCTTACCCAGATCATCTAGATGCATGCCTGATATCCATCCAATCAAAGGACGGGTAGCAAAATCTTCATACATTGGAGCATCCAAAGCAAAAGAGAGATGTATTTCACTTGATGCGGGTAAAATTATTATGCTAAAACCATTTAATGGGGCGTCTTTGTAGATATTGCTGATAGTATCCACAGTATAAGTTTTTATGTTCATTTTTTTTACATAATCTGGAATCAGATTCACAAAGATTTTTTCTTTAGTTGACAATCCACCATCACTAGCCATAAAATAAGGGATAGTACCTGCAATCCAATTACCTTTTGGCAATGTTTTAATGATTTCCTCATCTCCTGCGAGAACAAGAGTTTTACCACTAGAAATTAATTTTTTCACTTCATCAATAGTTAATAACAATTTTTTCAACTCCCAAAAATTCTCCGTAAAAAGCCTTTACGCTTGAAAATCTTTTGTAGATCTTTCTTTGCTACTGGATGGTTCTTATTTTTCTCAAAAATTTGCCTTACTTCATGAGCACATTTTTTAAGTGTTTCTTCACTAGGATCTAGCTGTATTTGTAAACGTTGTCTTGCTAAAAGCAATTTTAGAGGAAAAAAGTCTATATCTATATTTATGTCTCCTCTTACAACTTCTAGCCACTTAGAATCATTCACTTGGGGTATTTCCACATTTAACACCTGTTATTATCCTTTTGAATACTATTGCACTATACTGGTATATTAACATACGTAAATAGGAAAAAGGTGACTCTCAAATCTTATTTGTATCTAGATAAAACCAGTTCCCAATTACAAAAAAATTAAAGAGCCTATTTAGTTAGAATTTTTCATTACCCATTCAATTCAGAAATTTATGCTATGCATGCACTATTTCGGAAGTACTAAAAACTGAAAAAAGCTTTTATATGAAAGAGCTTAAATGGAACTACGTAACACCATACTTATATTATTAAAATTAGAGTCAAAATGAAATCGGGGCGACAGAATGTTTGGTAATTTTTCAAAATGGCTAAAAGGCAAATTAAAAGCCGAAAGAAAAGCTAAGATACTTATTTTAGGACTAGATGCAGCAGGTAAAACAACCTTGATGAAAAGAATGAATACACAAGAATTTGAAGCAAATCTTAAACCCACTATTGGGCAAAATATAGACTCTTTCAGTTTTAACGACTGGAGAATCACCTCTGTTGATGTTGCTGGTCAAAAGCAGTTCCGTTTTCTCTGGGAAGTACATTATCCTGGTTGTTCAGCTGTTATTTTCGTAATTGATGCTGCAGATATTGAAAGATTACCTGAAGCAAGAGATATCTTACGAATACATGTCTTTAACAATCATTATTTAGAACATGTTCCCTTACTTATCCTTGCGAACAAACAAGATCTTCCTGGAGCTATTGAAGCCCCTATGCTTATACAACTGCTTGGATTACATATGGAACTCAAGAATCAAACCTTTGCAGTTTTTGATTGTAGTGCATTGAATGGAAAAGGTGTAGGAGAGGCTTTTTCATGGTTAATAGATCAACTTGAAATAAGTAAAGCTGTATAAGTAAATAGAAACTAAATTAAATTTTCATTAACTAGAAACTAAATTTTCATTAACTAGAAACTAAATTTTCATTAACAAAAAAATTAAAAATTGAAATTTAGAGCATAAAATAAAACTAGAAACAGAATAATCTTAAAGGAGTTCTATAATTAGACTATTTAGAGAGTACAAATATGGAACTTAATATCATTCATAACACAGATTGTATTGAAGGATTGAAAAAATTAGAATCTGAATCAGTAGATTTAGTTTTTGCTGATCCACCGTATAATTTACAGTTAAATAATGAGTTATATCGCCCAAATCAAAGTAAAGTTGACGCTGTTGATGATGAATGGGATCAATTTACTTCCTTTACCGCATATGACTCGTTTACATTGAAATGGTTACAACAATGTAAAAGAGTACTAAAACCAGATGGCTCACTCTGGGTAATTGGAAGTTATCATAATATATTTAGAATGGGTAAAATTATCCAAGATTTAGGTTTTTGGATCTTAAATGATATTATTTGGATTAAAACCAATCCTATGCCTAATTTTAAAGGAACACGATTTACTAATGCTCATGAAACATTGATATGGGCAGCCAAATCAGAAGAGGGAAAACCTACTTTTCACTATAAAGCAATGAAAACTTTTAACGACGATAAGCAAATGAGAAGTGATTGGTATCTACCTATTTGCACAGGAAGTGAAAGATTAAGAGAAAATGGAAAAAAAGTCCATTCAACTCAAAAACCAGAAGCACTCCTCTATCGTATCATTCTTTCCACATCCAGCTCTGGTGACCTTATTCTTGATCCCTTTATGGGTACAGGAACAACAGCGGTAGTAGCTAAAAAACTTGGTCGCCAGTTTATTGGATTTGAACTTGAAAAACAATATATTAAAGCAGCAAACGAGAGACTAAACCAAATACAACCTATTGATACCAATCTTTTAAACTATGATATAGAAAGAAAGCCTCCACGTGTGCCTTTTGGAGCTTTAATTGAAAGAGAATATATAGAGGTTGGAGAAGAAATTTATTCAAAAGATATGAAAGAAAAGGGAATAATTAATGCCAATTCGTCCATAGAATATGAAGGAATAGTTGGTTCTATTCATCAAATTAGTGCCCACATATTAGGAAGAAAAGCCAATAATGGTTGGAATTATTGGTATGTAAAAAGAGATGACAAACTAGTTTCAATTGATTATCTCAGAAAAAAATATGCGGAAGAAGAGCTAAATTATACTTTCATAAATGTTAGTAATCTTAAGAAAAAGGAATAAAGAAAGCAGATATTGGCTCAGGTTCAAAAGATTTCACTTTTATATTGACTTTGACCATTCACACATTTTTTATATGTAAAAATTAATTAAATAGATGTTTAGGTGAAATCATGCGTAAAAATGAGAAAATTGCTGATCTACTCTTTAAAATAGCTGACATGTTAGAGTTCAAAGGTGTTAATTGGGAGCCTCGCGCTTATAGAAAAGCTGCAAGTTCAGTTCAAAATCTTTCTGAAGATATTATGGATTTATGGGAAAAAGGGGGCAAGGAAAGCCTCAAAAGCATACCCGGTATCGGCGACAGTATAGCTACAAGTATTGAAAATTATCTTACAACAGGGAAAATGGATAAATATGATAAACTTAGAGAAGATGTTCCAATAGGTGTACATCAAATCATGGGAATTCAAGGTATTGGACCTAAAAAAGCAAAAAAATTATTTGATGAATTACAAATTGAAAGCGTTGAAGATCTTGAAAAGGCTGTTAAAGCCCATAAAATCCGCGTATTAGACGGTTTTGGTGAAAAATCCGAGCAGAATATCATGAAAGGATTAAAGATGAGTAAAGAAGGGCAAGAACGTACAACGTTGGATAAAAGATTAGATCTGGCTGAATCTATAGTCTCAACATTAAAGGAGTTAAATGAGGTTAGTAATATAGCCATAGCGGGTTCTCTCAGACGAATGCGTGAAACAATTGGTGATGTGGACATTCTTGTAAGTGCTACAGATGTTGATGCTGTTATGGACGCTTTTACCACGCTTTCAGATGTGAAAAGAGTATTAGGCAAGGGTATAACTAAATCATCTATTATTCTCGATCCTGATATTCAAATTGACTTACGCA
Source organism: uncultured archaeon (assembly GCA_964534625.1). Taxonomy (GTDB): domain Archaea; phylum Asgardarchaeota; class Heimdallarchaeia; order Heimdallarchaeales; family Heimdallarchaeaceae; genus CAZHRF01. The sequence continues at coordinate 15,874 of CAZHRF010000038.1, forward strand.
TTTTAGATGCTAACAGTTGGGGAAGTGGTTTACTCTATTTTACTGGTTCTAAAGACCACAATATTGCTTTACGTAAAGTTGCCATCAAAAATAACTATAAATTGTCAGAATATGGTTTATTTAAGGATAAACAAACTATCGCCAGTAAAACAGAAGAAGAAATCTATAATGCTTTAGATATGCAGTGGGTACCTCCTGAACTCAGAGAAGACAGAGGAGAAGTTGAAGCTGCTTTAGACCATTCTTTACCTAATTTAATTGGCTATGATGATCTTAAAGGTGATTTTCACGTTCACACAACATATAGTGATGGATCCAACACCATTGAAGAAATGGTTCAAGCATCAATAGAGCGAGAATATGAATATATCTGTATTAGTGATCATTCTAAAAGCGAGAAAATCGCTGGAGGATTGACAGAACATGAAATTATTGAACAACTTGAAAAGATTCGTACAATTGATGACGAGTTTTCTGATATTAAAGTTTTAGCAGGAGTTGAAGTGAGTGTTCTCAAGGATGGGTCCTTGGACTTTTCTGATGATATACTGCAACAGTTTGATGTAGTTGTAGCTGGTATTCACTCCCATTTTTCTTTAGATAAAGATGAAATGACAGCAAGAATTTTACATGTGCTTGAGCAAAATCATGTAAATATTCTTACTCATCCAACTGGACGTATTATTCATAAGAGGGCAGCGTATGATGCAAATTGGAAAGAAATATTTACGAAAGCTAAGAATAACAATGTCTATATGGGAATTAATTCGCACCCCTCTAGATTAGATTTAAATGATACTATGATAAAAGAAGCAAAGGAAATAGGTGCCAAATTTTCAATTAATTCAGATGCTCATAGTACGCAAGCACTTTCTTTTGTTAAGTATGGTATTGCTACAGCTAGAAGAGGATGGTTGAAGAAAGACGATGTGTTGAACACCCGGTCTTTGAAAGATTTACCTAAAATGTTAAAAAATCTGAATATTTAGGGAATGTAAGTAATAAATGTCTAAAGTGCTAATACAAGTAAAAACTACTAGATTCTAGCTTTGATCACTTTGTATAAAGGAGTATGTTGATCTCGTCTTACATGAATAGTAAAGTAAAATCATTATAAATTGTACAACCATTTTTTTTCAATTTTCTCAATATTTTCTTTGAATTATTTTTTAAGAAATTATCCGTAACATCTAATTCTTCTAGCTTTTTCAACTTGATCAAGCTTTCAGGAAGCATGTTTAAATTGTTTTCACTTGCATCCAGTTCTTGAAGGTTTTGAAGATCACCTATTCGTTCGGGAAGAGAGGTTAAGTTGTTTCCTGCTAAATCCAGTTCTTGAAGGTTTTGAAGATCGCCTAATTGTTCGGGGAGCGAGGTTAAGTTATTTTCTGCCAAATTCAGTATTTGGAGGTTCAGAAATCCCCCTATCCATTCAGGAAGCAAAGTTAAGTTATTTCCTGCTAAATTCAGTATTTGGAGGTTCAGAAACCCACCCATGCGCAAGGGAAGCGAAGTTAAGTTATTTTCTGCCAAATTCAATTCTTGAAGGTTCGAAAATCCATCCATGTGCAAGGGAAGCGAAGTTAAGTTATTTTGACTTACATCTAGTTCTCGGAGGTTGCTAAGCCTAGCCATATGATCGTGTAATGAGATTAAGCTATTCTCACCTAAAACTAGTATCTGGAGATTTCGAAGACCGCTTATACATTCAGGTAATGAGGTTAAGTTGTTTCCTGCTAAATCCAGTTCTTGGAGGTTCTGTAATCCATCCATATGTGAAGGAAGAGAGCTCAAACTATTCTCACTTACATCGAGTTCTTGTAGATTTCGAAGATTACCTATAGATTCAGGCAGTGAAGTCAAGCTATTCTCGCTTAGATACAGTATCTGGAGATTTCGAAGATTGCCTATAGATTCAGGTAATGAGGTTAAATTATTATAGCTGATATCTAGTTCTTGCAGTTTCTCAAGATCGCCTATATTCGCGGGAATTTGACTCAACAATTTATTACAAAGGCCGAGTCCTTTTATACTATTATGTTCTATTACAAGTCCAAATGTATCATAGTATAGTTCTTCCACTAATGGAATTGTTGTTCCTACGCTTTTTTCTATTTCTTCTATGATTTCTTTTTCCTTAGAGTTAATTGTCGTATTTTTGAACGGAATAACCATTTTTTCTGCTGTTTGAAGCTTATGTTTGGATTTCACTTTTTTTTCTGTTTTTTCTTTTTCTTGTATTTGTATTTGTTTTACTTTCGCTACTTTAGATGTCGAATTTTTCTTTCCTATTCCTTGTTTTTCATAGTTTTTAAATTCTAACAACAAAGCATCTATGGCCTTACTTACATCATCGGTTACGTTTTTAGTTCTTAGAATTCCTTCTTTATGATCTATTTCAAAATCGCCTAGTTCTATTTTCCATAACCATTCAATGAGTAACTCTTCATCTTGAAATTTTAACCTTCGTGTTAACAATTCTAATGGTATAGCAGTTGATTTTTTTAGAGCTTTTTTCAATACTGATAACCTTTCGCTATCAGATGGAGCATTCATTATTACTATTATTCTTTTTAAACCATAAAAATATTGCTGTAATTTGACAGAAGAGAAGGCGAGAAAGAAAAATAGAGGATATTATATTAATTAGCTCATGAGTTCTTTGTTTTTATTCCCTTTCGCATTATTTGAGCTATTTTTTCAGGTTCAATATGCGTAACTCTAAAAGCATCCAACAGCTCTGCACCTCCCACAGGATGATTTATAATAAAATCGATGAACATATGGATATTATCAGTGAAACCCACATGACTCTGTTTGAAAAGTATATTGCGATTTATTTTCGCTAAGTATTTCCTATTGGGTTGCTTAATAAAAACATTAATGGCCTTATCTGCGATAAACATTGCTTCAGCCAGGTCTTGTAATTGATTAGTACCTAAGTCAACAAAGTTTCCCACATGCTTTTTAGGTATTAATCGTAAATGTCCCTCTCGTATAGGGGCAAAAGCAGTAACTACTCGCCAATTACCATTATCAAATACTGTTCGTTCATCAATGTTTAACGATTGATTAAAAGAATCTTTTTTGACTTTATTATTAGCCATTTGACAACCTATACACTTAGCAGTAGACTGAGATTGAATTTGTGATTGTATCTCTGAATATAAGCCAATTCCTATATCCGCCGTATAAATATACGTTTGTGAGTGCAAATGGGGTATTGATGCACCTGATTCTATACCCATATTAAAGAAGTGCATCATACGTAGTTTCTCAACCTTATTTGTTTCTTTGAGTACTCTGATCGTTTCTTTTTGAGCTAACTGCGTATTTACCAGTAATTTTTGTAAGTTGATTTTGTTTAAATCAGAAACGAAATCGCAATGGTCGACAGTGGTATGTACAAGCGCTATCCCTTGTAATACTTCTTCTTTGTTTTCTTCTGGAGCAATACTTATTCTTGCCATAGGGCTAAATAGGTTAATAAACGATATTGCCGTATTGGCGCTCCAATCTCTTTTTTCTTCTTGAATACTCAATGGGCTTTGATGTATCTGATCATCATTAGTTATGACAATGGCAGGTAATTTACCTTTGGCGATTCGGCAAAAAGAATCGATGAAACCTTCTGGTTCATGCATTTCAAAGGGTTGTTTACTCCTAATGGGGGAAATCTGCGTTACATGACTGATCTTTTTATCTGTTTCAGGATCTATTCTAGAATAAAAAGGATCATATCTAAAACTTGGTATATTCCATCGATTCTTTTTAGTATATATGCCCCACTTAGCATCGTAATAAGAAGTAGAATTAGAATTATTTTCCTTATCTTCAGCCATTAAAATCAACTAAACTATGTATGATAAAAACATTACAAAGATATTAAATGTTTCTTAATATGACGCTTTGGTATACATTAAATGCCCAGTCTAATAAAAAGAGAAAAATAGTACCAAACAGTTACTAATTGTTACTACTGCCAATTACCATTATCAAATACTGTTCGTTCATCAATGTTTGACGAAATAACGGAAAATAAGCATAATAGATATATAGGCTCTGTTATTATCTAGTACCTATAATAGATTAAGTGGTTTAATGTCATTAAAAATACTGAACGGCGTATTCGAGATATAATAATTAGCAGTATCCGAGCACGTGCATTATCCAATGAAGAATGTTTTGATCAAGCAATGGAATTACAGAGATTTGCAAATGAAGTGATTACTGCTACTAATCAATTCCAGGATGATGAAAATGTCTAATTTGACTTTATCTTCAGTTGAAAACCTAATCAAAATTATTAGCATATATTGGAATACTAGAAAAATACCTTATGTAATTGTTGGAGGTATCGCAGCATTATTTTGGGGGTGTCCCAGAACAACACAAGATGTGGATGTAATAATTGATCATAGACGATTAGATCTAGACGATTTTGTTAATTACTTGAAAAATAATGACGTGCATTCCTCGAAGGAAGACTTACAGTTTGCGTTTGAGAACAACGAACATTCAAATATTAACTTCTATAAAGATACATTGTTTAGATTAGATATTAAAGGGATATAGACTAAATCAGAAGAGATAACTGTTAACGAAAGATACAAACAACAATGGAAAAATATGACTATTTATATTGATGATCCTCATAATCTAATCATTAATAAATTACGATTTGGTTCCCAACAAGATCATGAAGATGCTTTGGCTGTCCTTGTAACGAATATTGATCTTCTTGATATAGCTAAATTAAAACAGAAAGCAGAAAGTAATAATGTATATCAAGAACTAATTCAGTTGTTTTCCAAGGCTAATATAGACATAACTAGCTTATAATTGATGAACTTTCACTAACTAAAGGAGTGAGATTTCTGACTGTCTCAGTAAAATCATTTCGTTTCTTATCATTTCCTTTTAAAAAGGGCATATTAAGCTTTTATCAGACACAGAGAAGGAGAAAAAGAAAGAAAAAGAGATTTTTTTTAATATGTAGACTTAAGATTAAGGATATATACCTCTAAGCTTGATCTGTTGTTCAATTCTTTTAACTGCAATTGCATATGCAGCTAAACGCATATTAGCTAAATCCATTTCTTCCATCTTTTCATACACTTCGTCAAAGGCTTTAACCATTATATGCTCAAGTTTGGCATTAACTTCTTCTTCTTCCCAAAAGAGTGCGTCATTACCTTGTACCCATTCAAAATAACTTACAGTTACACCACCAGCATTAGCGAGAATATCAGGTACAACCATCACGCCATTTTTCGTCAAGATATCATCAGCTTCAGGTGTTGTAGGTCCATTAGCACCTTCAACGATAATTTTAGCTTTGATATCATTAGCGTTCTTTTTAGTTATCTGACCTTCAATAGCACAAGGACCAAGAATATCAACATCTAACTTCCATAATTCTTCATTAGTTAAGGTTTTTTCTACTTTGGAATAACCTTTCACGCTTTTAAGAGTATTTTCTTCATTTTCATAGACATATGTATACAAATCTTCGATATCTAAGCCATTAGAATCATATACTCCACCATAAGCATCAACAATACCAACCACTTTTGCGCCATGTTGATAAGCTAAAAGAGCAAACCAATGACCAACATTACCAAAACCTTGAATAGCTATGGTAGCTCCTTCTAGAGGGATATTCTTTTTCTTTAATGCCTCACGAGATGAAAAGAAGACTCCTCGTCCTGTAGCTGCAGCTCTTCCTTTAGAACCACCGACTTCTACAGGTTTACCAGTTACAACACCAAGTTCAGAATATCCTTTATTCATGCTATAGGTGTCATAAATCCAAGCCATCTCTCTAGCTGAAGTATTAACATCAGGAGCAGGTATATCCTTTTTAGCCCCAAAAACGTTCATCATCTGATAGGTATATCGACGAGTAAGTTTCTCAATTTCCTTTACGGACATTTTAGTAGGATCACAAATTATTCCACCTTTGCCACCCGAATAAGGTACTTGTACAACAGCACATTTCCATGTCATCCACATAGCCAAGGCTTGTACTTCCTCTTTAGTAACTAGAGGACTATATCGGATACCGCCTTTACAGGGCAGGATTTCGACATGATGTACTCTATAACCTTTGAAGACTTTCACGGTTCCGTCATCCATATTGACTGGAAAGTTGACTTCAACAACTCGTATAGGATGTTTCAAAATTTCTTGTACATTAGGATCTAAATCTATAATTTTAGCAATACGATCCAATTGTTCTACTGCATTTTCCCATGGGTCAGCTGAATTATTTTCATGCATTTGTATCACCGTACAAGCAATTTTCAATACTATTAATATACATTCTTATGCAACCATAAGGAAAAATGGTGTGCAGAGAAGATAAAATTTTAATTCCCGTGAAAAATGTCTTAAATTAAATCTTTTTCCTAATGTGATATCTCTTTTATACTAGTCTAGTATCAATCTAATATTATAGGGGACCTATTAAGAAAGGAAAAGAAAGAGTCTTAAAAATACTTTACTCCGCCCTTTATTTGTCTTTATTTTTCAAGGTAGTTTCCGAAGGTTTTTAAATAGGTGTAGGATAGAGTATTCTAAGAAGTAAAGTAAATTAAATGCGGAATAAAAACTAGTAGAATAAAAATCATATTTGTTTGGAAGGAGTTTAGAAATTATTTCTAACATAACGATTATCATCACTTACGTAACAAATTATTTTTTTTGAAAGTTTTTGAAAGATTTGAAACTTTATTTAGAATTCAAATGTGATTAAAGATGAAATTTAAAAATTTTGATATACAAAATGATATTAAGAAAGCATTGAACAAAATGGGCATGCATACGCCTACTGATATACAAGATGTAGCTATTCCTGAAATCTTAGCGAATAATAAGACACATTTTATTGCTCAAGCTAAAACGGGTACAGGTAAGACACTCGCTTTTGCTATTCCTCTTTTTGAGATGATTGATTCTTCTTTAGAAAAGGTGCAAGCAGTTATCATGGCTCCAACTCGTGAACTTGTCACGCAGATTTATGATGTTTTATATGATTTAAATAAATATAAACGCTTGAAACTATGCAAGGTCTATGGTGGTGTGTCTATTGATAGACAGATTAATCTTATAGCGGGAGGAGCACAAATTATTGTTGCTACTCCAGGTAGAATTATTGACATATACAAACGGGGAAAGGTTTCTTTTGACCATATGAAATATTTTGTACTCGATGAAGCTGATCGAATGTTAGATATGGGGTTCATTCCCGACATAGAGTTCTTACTTTTTGAAGCTATGAAAGAAGTATATCCACGCTTGTATTTATTCTCAGCTACTATGCCAGAGGAAATCGTCAAGGTAGCTGAATCTTATGCATTCGATTGGGGAGATGAACTAATAGAAATCAAAGTATCAAGCGATGATGATTTAACAGTGCAAAATTGTGATCAATACTTCTACCAAGTTGAAGATAGAAATAAGAAATACAATAAATTTGTCAAAATTCTCCAAAAAGAGCGACCTGAATCGTGTATTGTTTTTGTGAACACAAAACACTGGGGAGATATACTTAAGAGGCTGCTTATTCGAGATAAAAGAGTAAAAATGTACATTGGAACTCTTAACGGTAACATGTCTCAAAGACAGCGAGAAAAAACACTAGAAAAATTCCGTCAAGGAAAAATTGATTGTCTTGTAGCAACTAATGTAGCTGCTAGAGGATTAGATATTCCTCGTGTTACGCATGTGTTCAATTACGATATTCCCGAGGGTAAGCCCGAAGTCTATGTACATAGAATTGGCAGAACATCACGAATGAAAAGTGAAGGGAAAGCTATTGCTCTAGTCGAAAGAGAGCAATTAGAGATGCTCTATGATATTGAACACCTCATTAATAAACAAATACAGCGTTATTATCTAGATTCTAGAGAAAAGAATCGTTATAAGAACCTTGTTCGTTCTTCGTCTAAAACAGCTGGAAAACAAGATAAAAAAGAGTTCGAATATGTCGATAAAGAAACCAAAGATGTCTACGCTGATGTTTCTATTTATGGGTGAACTACACCACCCCAAGTGATGGTGCTTCTTGCGAGTACATTGCTTGATGTTGTATAACAAGGTCTGTTTGTCGCAAATTACCAATAAATTGTTGATAGGCTGTCCACAAGCCATTCTGGGATAGGTACCGTTATAGTACATTCAAACAAAAAGGTAAATATTCAAAAGAACAAAATTCAGGATCAAATTGAAAAGAATAAAAAAATGAGAAAAGAATAAAAAAATTCCAAAGATTCCTTCTTAGGCTTTTTCTTGTATCATTTCCATATCCAATTGTAATCTTTTACTTTTAACTTTTCTAAGTGGTTTGGTGATAACAATAATCAAATGCTCAAAACCATACTTAAAATTTATTTTAGACCATAAATAGACAGCTAGAATCCAAAAACTCGAAAAAGTTGCAATAAATAGAGATATGGCAGGAACATTCGTCATAAAAGCATTAATCTCCCCAAAGTTTTCTAAAGTACCAAAAGATCTATGAAAAATAGCTGCAAAACCTTCATTGAAAGCAACCTCAAGCATATAGAGAGTCAATGAAGCCACCCCAAATCTTCTAACAAAGAGGGTTTTATCAGCTAATACTTGTCTTTTTTCTGTAGAAGTATATTCGAATTTCTTGAAGAGTATAGGAAATATAAACATTAAGCCACCCAGACTAAAGAATAACAATTCTCTAGGATAAATTGTAAAGTTGAAGAGTGGATCAAATGGGTTTATGTCTGCCCTAATAGAAACTATTATTGTTAAAGTTGTATTAATAACAAAAGCTGCTAAAAAGACGGTTCCAGTTATGAAACTATATTTTTTAATTCTTGAATAGTCCTCTTTCCGTACCAATAAATAGCCTAATACAAGCCCAAACATGAGATATGCGCACATGGGGAAATATGAAAGCTGATTACCAAAAAACAAGATTCCTATATATGATACGAACGTAAAAAATCCACCTTTATTGAATAGGTTAACAATATGTTCATAATATATATAATCACTTAGTGGCTTATGAGTAACAGTTAGAATAATTCCTAAAATCGTCAAAATAATAACGTTTCTTTTCATCTCATCTATCCCTTCATTTCGGAACAATAACCAGAAGATTACAACAGCTGTATACCCACATAATCCAATAGCTGGAAGTATACCTATTTTGAATAATTTCTGTACATTTGGCCAAGCTAATTCACCTGTTTGATAAAGCCTAGTTAGAATTGAATAATTGATATATTCGTTATTGGGGTTGTTAAAAGGGTTATACCACGTTCTCGTAAAGAATAAACATTTAATAGGGTCCAGAAGGATCATAAGCGTACTATTGAGAAGAATTGGTGTCGCGGCATCTTTGAATGATACTCCTCTTTTTAGTCTTCTGTACATGTTATAGGCATTTACAACACCCGACATCATGACGAAACCTCCAGCCCACGTTGATAACAGGGCTAAAGGAGAAAGAAGGATGAGAATCGGAATTGGTAAAACTTGAATAGCATTTCCTGCCGTCCGCCATATTCCAAAAATTAGCGGATGAAAAAAAAGAACGCCGATAATTGCCCAACCTCTAAAGTAATCTATCGATAAGAGCCTACTATCTTTGATCTTTTCCATATTAAACCTACTTTAAATTCTTGTTTTTAAACATATGGTAGAAAGAATAAATATTTCAAAACAGCCAACTAGCAATAATTTTTATACAGTGCCACTGGAAATCATTCACTTTTCTTTATTTTAATGGAAAAGTCTTTCTAAATAGAAATTTCCTTTTAACATTTTTTTTAAAATGGTGACAAAGAATACTGTATATTACACTTAATATATTTCAAACATTAAATATTTGCCCTTAGAATGTTTTGGATGAATGTTTTGTCTATTTTGTATTTTTATTTTTAATCACAATATTTAATATCTTTTTTCCATCATTTCTGTTTATGGAATTAGTTGAACCATTTAAATGTTATAAAATTCTAATTTTCATTTTTAATGTTGTATCAATTTTGTTTGTTATTATTGAATTGTGTTTTTTCTTGGTTATTTTTTCTCTTTTCTCCCTTTTTGCTTCTCTTTTCTAATCATTTTCAGGTGTTTATAAAGGAGTAAGTTCACTAGGAGAAAAATAGGTGAAGAACAAGAGTTTCAATCAAAAAATATTTATAACCAACAATTTAGTTTTATTTGTAATTCAATCAATCGATATTTTTGGTCATATAATTATTATGAATTTTTATTCTTACTCATTAAAAATGGTGATATTATGAAAAAGACTCCCAAATATAAAGCATATGGATTAAAATCATTAGATAAAATTGCTAATAAGTATGGGATATCAGAGACTGATTTACCCGAGATCAAACTTTGTGGGCAGATTTTACCTTTCAAAACCAATAATTATGTTCTCGAACAGCTTATCAACTGGCAAAATTACAGAGAAGACCCTATGTTTAAGTTAAATTTTTTAAATAGCCAAATGCTTTCAAAAGAGCATTATAATAAAATTAAAACGCTTATTGATCAAAAGGCATCAAAAAAAGAGATCCAACAAGTTGCTACTTCTATAAGAAAGGAACTGAATCCTCATCCCGCTGGTCAAAAAGATTACAATACCCCCAGTTTCCAAGGTCAGAAATTAGAAGGGATCCAACATAAGTATCGAGAGACTATACTCCTGTTCCCTTCACCAGGGCAAACATGTCATGCCTATTGCACGTACTGTTTTAGATGGCCGCAATTTTTAGGCAAGGATTTACACAAATTTTCTTTTCCTGCTAAAAAGATGGACTTACTCGTCGAATACATACAAACAAATGAAGGAATTAAAGATGTTCTTATCACAGGTGGAGACCCGCTGGTTATGAAAACCAAAATTCTTTCAAAATTTATTAAACCACTTATAGATGCAGATATTAAACATCTTAGGACTATAAGAATAGGGACAAAGAGTCTTTCATATTGGCCTTATAGATTTTTAACTGATAAAGACTCAGAAAAATTGCTTTCGTTGCTGGAGTTTATTGTAGATAACAAAAAACATTTGGCTATAATGGCACATTTCACCCATTATAAAGAATTACGCACAGAAGCACTAAGACAAGCTGCTGAAAAACTTGTCAAGAGTGGAGCGGTAATAAGAACCCAAGCACCAATACTAAAAGATATTAACGATGACGCCCAGACATGGATTAAAATGATTAATGAACAAGTAAAAATAGGCATGATTCCTTATTATATGTTCGTTCCACGAAATACTGGAGCTGATATTTATTTTAAAATCCCTCTAATTAAAGCATGGAAGATCTATTTAGAAGCGTATAGAACATTTAGTGGATTGGGAAGAACCTTACGGGGACCAGTAATGTCTTGTAATCCGGGTAAAGTATTAATGTTAGGTAAAACAACTATTGAGAATGAAAAGGCAATAGCGTTAAAGTTTATTCAGGGTAGGAATCCTAGATGGGTAAACAAAATCTTTTACGCAAAGTACAATGATAAAGCCACATGGATAGATCAATTAACACCACTTAGAAAATCATTCTTTTATGAGAAAGAATTATTTAAATATTCAAGACCATACAATGAGATAAAAAAAATAAAGAAAGAAAAATAACACACTCTTATTTTTCTATTTTCCAATGAATTCTTGATTCAAGAATGTAACTTCTTGTCGCTTTTTTCTATTCTATTTGGGTTGACATGAACTACCACTGCCTAAAGGCAGATGGTTTCTTGTTTCAACGAAGTTGCCTCAAAATGAGGGCTTACCTCTTCTCCACAAGCGTAAGTTCCCGTAGTACCTACGGTACAATGTTCTAGTACACACAACGTACCGACTCTACATCGGAAGTCCTCAATACTCTTACTTAGGTCGATACATATACCCATTATCGTTGTTTAATGTGTAGCCCTATCTTCTACTTCCATCTTTTTCTTTTTGTTTCGTACCACTCTTGGTTTTCGAGATGGTACCAAGACACGTACACAAAGACAGCATACTTACAAAATGTTTGTATGCTAAAACGTGTATTGTTTTTTCTTCTTTTCATCCCCGCCCTCAAGGACGGGGTTTTCAAGAAGACGTTCACATAAAAAAAATATTTATACAAAAACAGTTTAATTTTTGCATATACAAAGACTGCATATTTAGTTTGCAAATTTTGCATTTGTATTCCATGAGTCCCAGGGTCAATAGTACAATGAACCCGCTTACTGGCGTTAAGATCTTATTATTTAGCCTTGTCCATATCATCTGTGCTTCTATCGCCACAGGACCATTACGTACTTTTGTTCCTGGATTCTTCTCGTATACTCCTTGACTACAGGTACATCATGTTCCTCTTCGTCACGTTGCCAGTTGGGTGAAGTGCTACATTTTTAGAAAAGTTCCTAAAACTGCCTAAAAAAACTCATCGCAAGAAGAACTTGATCTTTACAATTTTTTCTAATTAGTCAAATTCAAAATATATTAAAAAAGTAATCTTAGTCTAATTTTTTTAGAGAATCTTTAAATTTGTTTAGAGAAAACGTTAATCATGTCAGACAAATATATTACCGTCGAAGTTAGTAAAAAAACAGCAAAAATAGCCAAAACTATTATGATTGTGGGCCTCATTATTGGTATCCTTATGATGCTTATTTCGGGTATTTTCTTCGCAAGCGGAGATTATGATACTGCTAATATAACAATTATCATATCTGTCGGGTTTATTTTTCTCGGGTTATTGATCTACATGTTCATAGTAGGTATTGCTAGTATGAAGCGAACAATGGGAAAAAAGAAACTAAATCAAACAGCCTTACGTATAATTGCCATGGTAGCTGGATCTTTATTATTGTTAGTGATTTTAGTTGCTATTCTATCTTAATTTCTATTGAATAATTTTTTTTAGATTAATTTATTCTTTTCATATAGTTGTATTAGACATCATAGAATTGAGGATTAAAAAAATATAACTCCCATAACATTTAGAAAAGCAAAAATAAAAAGTTAAAAAAAAGAGCAAGAAAACCTCTTCCTTATTTTTTTATATGTATAAGGGAGAGCAGCCACTCCTAGATACAAAAGAATGAAAACAAAGGATGTAAAAGGGATACGAAAAGGGAACAAACCCTTAGGACGGATAACAAAACCGAAAACGGAACTATCAAAGATACGTCCTGTCGTATCCACCACACTAACATAGTAAAGGATGATTGACCGTTCAGGAAAAGGACCAAGAGTAACAGAATACGCATTTCCATCACCGCTCATAGGTGAGTGCTGCCAAGCGTCTTGTTCCCCTATAACTCTATGCATGAGCACAACCTGGTCAACCGTGATTGGGTCTTTAATTGTAACCGCAATGGTTATCTCATCTCCAAGAACAGGCATCTCGGGCGTATAGTCCATTGTACTCAGAATAGAATCGATAACCGCATCTAATGGATATAAGTCTTTTGAACCTATATTTCCATCAATAGCATATGTCCCTTTCCCATCATAATCTGACCAGTAATTTCCTTCTTGTACTGTTTCGTTATACCAGGAGTTATTCTGATCCACCTCTTTAAACACATATTCATGTCCTTGTGAATTTTCTCCTCCATTACCAATAAAGTTGTTAGCATAGATGATTGTATTAGCTGTATTATCCAATTTCAATCCGTATTTGGTGTTACTCAAGATATTATTATATGCAATAACAGGTGTTTTTCCTCCTTCATTTATTCCTAACATTATCCCTCGGTCGTGACTATTTATGATTGTATTATTGGTAATAGACATATGCTCATATAGTACATAACTGGACCAACTAATCCATCCACCAATAACCACATTATTGGTAATAGCGATAAAGAGACAATAAGCTGATTCAATTCCTGCAATCTCAACATGGAGAAAATTATGTGTGATAGTAACAGATTCTCCATCGGAGATTAGAATCCCAGCTTCACTATCTGTTATAGTATTATTATTGATGATTAAAATAGTAAACCACTCGATATATATACCAGCAAAACTGTGAGTGATCATATTATCAAAAACAAACACAGAATCAACACTCACACATCGAATAGCATCAATATTTTCATCGATAACATTATTGACTATACGTATTTCAATATGTGAATGCCAAACAGTGATCCCTCTGACGTTTCCTATAATAGTATTATTTGTTATATATGCTGATCCTTTCGTAATATTATTCAAGTGAATACCGTGATAGTCATAGTCAGAATGTCTCGCTGTCTGTGTCTGGAGATAACAATCAGAGATCACAAAGTGAACAGTGGTATTGGCGATATAAACAGCATTCCGTTGATTCGTTGTTATATTCAACTCTTCAATAAGATAGGGGGCGTCTTCTGTTCCTGTACCGTTAAACCCATACATAACAAAGTCTTCGTCAGAGGTAATGTTTATAGGAGCATGAGGTTTATATGGTTGTTTTTCTTGTGGTAAATAAGTGGAAGCGGAATATTCGCCATGAGAGGGTATACCCTCGGGTATTGGTTCGTTTGGTTGATATAGTGCGGTCGCTTCTTGGTGGAGAATTAAATGTGGATTAAGACATACTCCACATATGATCAAAAATATACCAACTAGTACTAATGTAATTTTTTTATATTTTCGTATTATAGATTTATTCATGTATCTCCACCTCGTCAATTATTTGTCCACCATCTATTGTTAATGTCTTTGGTCATCCCACTCTTATCATCGCCTATATCCTCGGGCAACCAGTTATAAAGTTGAAACCAAGCTTTATCTGCACCAATTTGTTTGATCAACAATTCAGCATCCCCTAATGTTCCATACCACACCCCACTATTTGGATAGGTCATTATACTCACATCACCCCAATCAGTTACATACCAAT
>CAZHRF010000039.1:0-30342 GCA_964534625.1 uncultured archaeon
GAGGAATTAAAAAACTATCTTTTGTCTAAAGGAGTTAAAATGAGGATTGAAACAGATCATCGGTACCTTGAATGAATAATCACTAAGTCTACAAATAGAATACAACTAATAAAAGAAGTGGATTTTATGAATAATCTATCAAGTTTAAGCGTATATGAATATGGTTGGAAAAAAAGTATAGAAAAGAGAACAAAACTATAGATCCATTCTATTTTTGGTTGTTTTTCTGTTTTCTATGGGTTATGTGTATTTATTTAGCCAAAATGACGTCATTGGCTTGAGGTCCTTTGAAGCTTTGTTCTAGAGTGAATTCTACATCATCTCCTTCGTTTAAATCTTCGAAGAAACCATTAACTTGGGAACGATGGAAGAAAATATCGTCTTCTTCAGCATCTGTTTCAATGAAACCGTATCCCTTATGGGTTAGTAATCTTTTGATTGATCCTTGCATATCTATTTACCTCCTTAGTATTTTTTCACTTTAAAGAGTGTGATTTTCTTATAAATAATCGTAAAACAGCATATGTTTGAAGTGCTTGTGAAACAATAAACTTTAACTATCTACTACGTATTTACTTATACTTGTACTCAAAAAGGGGGATATTTAAGTCCATGCATAGCAAAGATATACTATTCAACTATTGAATGGATTTGCTAAATATATTTTTAATCTTACAAAAAACATATTAAGAAATATAGGGAAAAAAGGCTTATTGATCAGAATCTTTTCCCAATCTTGTTTTTCTCTTTTCCTCATGAATTAAAGCTAGTTCTTTTCTCATCTTTTTAAGTGCCTTTTTATCTAAGGGATACCAGGTCCATGAAATAATACCCAGTAACGCAACGATTCCTCCAAACAAGAAAACTGCTGCAGCGACACCAATTGTAGCCATATCAAATCCTTTTACTTGTTTTAAGGCTGTATCAATATGGTCTTCAGGATTGGCTGGAACAAGACCAAAAGCAGCAATAATCCAAGTAACTCCAGCTATAGCTACAGAAATCATAGGCTTAGAAAAAACGCAACCTACTCCAGCATAGATACTTTCTCGTCGTTCGCCTGTCGTTAATTCATCATAGTCAATTGTATCTGAACGCATGACTTCATGGAATAAGAAATCTCCCGGGATGCCAAACCATACAATTGCGAAACCGATAGCTATCAACCATAAATTTGAAGGAACAACGTATTTATCTGGTGTTAAATTAGTACTCATTAATACAGCAAAAAAGGTAATAAAACAACCCACAGCTTCTGCAAACAATGATATAAACAACGCTTTTTTGACATCATAAGTCCTACCTACCCAAAGTAAGAAAGGAACACTAATAAAAAGGGCAACTATGGAAGGGGCAAGATAAGGTAACGCGTCTATAAATCCCCAATTTTCTACTGGATCTAAAGGATTACCCAAACCGAAAAGCCATTGGAAAAGAAACACTATGCCTGTTATCATGATGTTAATAAAACCAACACTAAAACCGTCATAGAGAATATAAATACGACCAGAAGGATTTTTGAAGACAAGCTTAATTGATTCCCAGATCCCATATACTTTTTCAGGAATAAATTCTCTATGTTCTTTTATAGTCCGTACGACTAATACCCATGGTATGACCGAAACAATTCCAATAATAATTACCACAATCTGGAAAGAGCGAATCATTGCTGGGTCTTGCATATCGCTTAGGAAAATAATTGGTATAGCCATAGCTATTGCCCAACTTGATACGGTCATCAATGATTTCAAACCATTTACTTGTGTTCGTTCTTTTTGATTCATTGTCATTTGAGGTAATAGTGAAACATGTGCAATGAAGATGGTAGTATAAAACGTATCATAAAACATTTGAGTAACTAAATACCATGCAGCCATTGCTAATTGGAATTGATTGCCTGCTACTTGATTACGCCATCCTTGAGGGGGAATGAAGACAAGAATAAATGCTACAGAAAGAGGGATCATGCTCCATTTTATCCAAGGAATGTATCTGCCCTGAGGTGTCCGGGTACGATCTTGTAATATAGCAAATAAAGGATCATTGATTACATTCCATAGAGCATATAATACTTGTGATACAACTATATACTGCCATTGAAGCCCCATCCATGCATACCAAAACAGCTGAATCTGTCCAAGAATGCTGGCAAAAAAACCTCCAGGTATTTGTGCTACTGAATAAATTAACTTTTCTTTGAATGATAAGAAATGTGTTTCACCAGTTTGAACTAATTGAGCCATAAACTTGTTTTTGATAATTTTTTATAAACTTTCTCTATTTTTGTTATAATACAAAGTTAAACAACGTGATATCATATCTCAATGAAGGACTGGAAAGAAATGTAATTTTCATTTAATCACCACGAAAATGGTAAACATGGCGTTTTTTAGGCGAATATTATAGTACTATAGCATATAAGCGTTATTAAATTCAACAAATATTTATTTTTATCAGACAAAAGAAGGTATTTTTATATTTTAAGGTTTGAAAAAGAAACCATTCAAAAGCCACTCTAGTATCTTAAAGTGAGAGATGAGCAGAAAAAAAGAAAAAAGATAAGAAAAATTTACCCTATAGATAATGTTCCAAACACTAAGAGGAGAGTAAGTACTATCATTATCAATCCCATTGCTATTGCATTCCGCTTAATGTATTGCTCAGGACCGATAGGCAAGCCTGCATAGGATGCACTTTTTGGAAGTACATCAATCTTTAGCCATTTTCTAAAGTAAATGAATGAACCAATTCCTCCAATTATAACATATCCTATTGATGTGCCACTAATGATAATGATTTCATTTAAGCTAAAATCAAACATTGATATTGCTAGAGATGCAACAATACCTGCAATGAAAAAACTAGTAGCAAGGACAAATACTAGATATATAGTCCTATTCTTGGGTAGCCAGAATTGTAAAAGAGGTTGTCCACAATCAGGACAAGGTACTTGCTCTTGAACATATGATCCTTTAACCTTGTTTCTTTTTACTCTTTTCTTTTGTTCATTACACGAAGAACACCAATACCCGGGTAATGGTGGTCCATCAAGGATTTCATAAGTTTCATCGGTTTTTAGCGATTGTGTTGATACGGGAGATTGCTGAGGGATTGGAGAAACAGTAGGCGATATTTTTCTTACTTGGTTTTCCATTGTTTGTTGTATTATTTCAGGTGTGGCTTTATTATTAAAAGTTAAAACAATCAACGGACTCTCAATTTTTAGTACAGCAATACCAAGTAAAATAAGCCCCACAATAAACCATACAGTTGAACTGGCATACAGTTGCGAGCCAGGTTGTGATAGAAATCTGAGAACAAAATTAAATATTACAGCTATGAAGTGAAAAATTGTAAGATTATTTTCACCGAATGGGTTCAAAATTCCCTTTCTTCTCATGAGGAGAATTAAAGGAAAATTGATAAAAACGGATAAAAGCCCTAAACCAAAGTTTAATTTAACATCTAGATCACTGAAAAAAACAAAACCAAACCCCATAATCACAAATTCGATAGTAAGAACACCAATAAAAAAGATTTTGAGATAATCAACCATCTTAAAAAAGTAAGGAATTTTTCCTCTTGAAAATTTCAGAATATGTTTTTTTGAGTTTACAACATATCCATTCAAAATTTTCCAACCTAGATATTGAATCTCTTGTTGCGAATAACCCAAGTATTCTGCTGATTTTTCTTGGTTAATTGGTTCTGGTTTATATTTGTTTAAAGGAATCTTGATTTTCGTTTCTAAATATTCATCTTTGGGTGATATAGTTGATGAAGTCATTATAACAACTCAATTGTGTACTTTGTCAAAAATTCTTTAAATAGTTTATGGGAATCTAATATTTTGGTTATTTAAATCAGCAGAACATATATTGAATTATAATACACATAATTTTTGATGCCCGGTTCGTTTAAATATTGCAATTGTAATAAGCATTCTAAAAATAAACAAAAAAAGAGCATATTATGCACTTGAATCTACATTTATATATACTTGCTTTTATTACTAACTGATGAATTATACGCTAATAAGTATCATACTTTTGATTTATCTTTGTTTCTATATTCTTGTTCATATCCCTTTAGACATTTATATGATGCTTAATAAAGGCGGTTCTGAATATTCTAGACCAGACACTTTATCTTCTTTAGAAATGATTCTTGCGACATTTCCAACATTAATTTTTTGGCTCTACTTATTTTTTGTTCCATTTATTTCTTTAATTACACAAACAGATCTCTATACTTCCATTTCTATCAATACCCAGATCAAACTTATTATACAAATACCAGGCGGAATTATTTTGTTTTATGGCTTAATTGTAGGTTGCTTGGGAAGAATAAGTCGAGGTACATATTTAGTGAAAGAAAAAGCTGAACTTATTACTAGTGGGGGGCATGCATTAGCTAGACATCCCCAATATCTGTTATATATCTGTGGTTTTATTGCTTTACCCTTACTAACAACTTCAATATGGCTCATTGTTTTATTGCCAGGAACATATGGTTATTGGATGGCATCAATTAAAGAGGATCAGGCGCTAATTGAACAGTTTGGAGAAGAATATAAAGAGTATATGGAAAAGGTGGGACGTTTTTCCCCTAAATTCAATTTCTGACAAGTTCATTAATCAAACACGGAAGAAAAATGCAATTTCTGACAAGTTCATAATCTTTCCGTCATCTATCACCTTTTGTTCTAATGGGGGAGATTATCTCAAAACTATCTACATCAACTAAGCCTTTATCTGTTAATTTTAGATGAGGTATGACAGGTAAAGCAACAAATGCTAACGCCATAAATGGTTCATTGATTGAAAGGTTGAGTTTCTGTATTGCATGTTGTAAAGTTTGTTGTTCTTTGATAACTTGTTCAAGTTTTTTTGTACTCATAATCCCGCTGAATCCCAAGGGTACTGTGGTAATTTCATCTTTAGTGATTAAAACTTGCCCTCCTCTAATCTTTTTTATTGTTTCAATAGCTTTCAAAATATATTCATAGCTTGTTCCAGTGACAATGAGCTGATGACTATCATGGGCTATCGTACTGGCTAATGCTCCATCTTTAATACCTAAACCTTGGATAAAACTTTTCCCTATACTTTTTTCACTTGTATGACGATTAAGTACACATATAGGCAAAATATCATTTTTGAGATCTGGTTGAATAAAACCTTGTTTAACGGATAATTCAGCGACACGTTTTTCAGTAACCAAAGAATGTTCTTTAACGCCAATAACATGTACAGTAACTTTTTGTTTTTTTTCTCCGTCTATTGCAAGTTTTAAGTCATTAACATTTGGTATTTCAAGGTTTTTAGTTGTGTTCAAAACACTTTGAGGCAAAGCTACTTTTTTTGTTTTGTATTGTAATTTATGGTTATTATAAATTATTTTACCTGAGGCTATAGTAGTGAGTACATTAAAATCTTTCAAATCTTCAAAGATTGTTATATCTGCTTTTTTTCCTGGTGCTATCCCTCCTATCTTATCAGCCATTTTAAGGTGAGTTGCGGTGTTAATAGTTACCATTTGAATAGCTAAAACAGGATTTATCCCTAATTTTACTAGTTTTTTAAGAGAATAATCAAGATGTCCTTTATGCTTAAGATCGCTAGGTGTCCTATCATCAGAGGCTATGAGAATATTTCTAAAATCAATATCTTTTTTCTTTAGTTTAGTGAAAATATTTTCTAAATCTCGAGCATGAGATCCTTCTCTTACCTGTATTTTCATTCCTAATCGTAATTTTTCTATAACTTCCTCGAAAGATGAACACTCATGATCGGAAGAGACACCTGCTGCTATATAAGCGTTTAATTCTTTACCTGTAAGAAGAGGTGCATGCCCTTCAATTAGTTTGTTATATTTTTTCGCGCTGTTAAGTTTCTGCATAACTTGTGAATCACCTAGAAAAACCCCCGGATAATTCATCATTTCAGCTAAAGCAAAAATTTCTTTTCGCTTTAATAATTGGTCTATTTTTTCTGCATCTATTGTAGCACCAGAAGTTTCCATTCCAGGTAAAGAGGGAACACAAGAAGGAGCTTCAATTAGATATCGTATTGGAGCTTCTTTTGCTTCTTGAATAAAAACATTGATACCTTCTATACCAGAAACATTAGCCAATTCATGGGGATCAACTACAACTGTTGTAGTGCCATGAGGAATAATAGCCTTGGTAAATTCAGTAATAGAAAGCATACTTGATTCTACATGGATATGTGATTCAATTAATCCAGGACTAACATAGTTCCCCTTAGCATCAATAGTGAGTGTATCTTTACCTTGAAATTCATGGCTGTTTTTGCCTAAATAAACAATTACATCGTCACAAATAACAATATCAGAATCTAGGATTTCACATGTATAAACATTGATCAATTTGCCATTTTTAATGATCAAAGAAGCATCGTTTTTTGCCATCGCACAATCAATAATCTTTCTAGTATTAAATGAAGAATTTATCATAATCAAAAGATGAATGTACAAATATTAAAAGATAATGTATAAAATAGATAGTACTTCCGAAATAGTGCTTTGCTACTATAATTTCGGTAATGAAATAGGCAAAGATGCGTTTTAAATGAATAAAATCTTTAATATTTACGTTAATTCGGAAGTACTAATAGAATAAAAAGACTAATGTAATCACATTTCCAGCCATTCACTTTCTTTTTTTCTTCTTCTCTCTTTATATTTATCCTTTTAGTTAAAAAACCAATTAGAAATAGTCTTCATAAAAAAGTAAAATGATAGGATTTAAAAAACACAACACAAAAGTTAATGAGTGATTATTTTGAAAGATGCTTTAGAATTACTAAAAAATAGAAGAAGTATAAGAAAATACAAATCCAAATCCGTCGAAGAGGAAAAAATCAATAAATGTCTTGAAGCTGCTAGGTGGGCACCATCAGCATCGAATAAGCAACCTTGGGAATTTTTAATAGTTAAAGATAAAAAGAAAAGAGATAAACTTGCAACACTCCATCCTTATGCAAAGTTTATAAAAGAAAGTCCTGTTGTTTTTATTCCTCTGACTGATCCTAATATTCATAAAAAATATCATCATGCGGATACAGCTTTAGCTACCCTACAGTATATGATTGAAGCCCATAGTTTGGGATTAGGTACATGCTGGGCAGGAGTAATAGACTCTTCTATTGAAGAGGAGATTAAGAAAGAATTAAAGGTACCTGAACATTTACATGTCTTAGGCCTTGTAGCTACCGGGTATGCTGATGAAGAACCAGAAAAAACACGAAAGCCTTTAGATGACTTAGTTCATTGGGAAGAATATTAAGATGAACTATGAAAGTTCTCTTCACTTTTTTAATATTTTTTGAAAATTAAAGATTCCATACAAGAAGCTTACAATACGTAATCTCAACCATTCTACATCAAATTGCACTAGATAAAATAAATATAACCATTTTGTGCTGTAATTACAAGAAAAAAAGAAAATAAAAAATACAATACAAGGAAATATTCGCTTTTATAGTATTTATTCTTCCTCTCGTTTAACGTGATGATCAAATTGGAAGTCGTTTCTATATCCTTTATACATGTCTACTAAACCTGAAGAACTGGCTTCTTCTTCTACTTGTTCTTCAAGGAACCAAAGTAATAAGGATAGTGTCTCATATTCTCCTTCCTCTTGGGCTAATTTATAGAGTCCTTTAATTTTATTTGTAATGTACACTTCATGTTCATAGGCTGCTTCTAGAATTTCTAAAATATTTTCCCAGTCTTGCTTTTGTTCTGAAATAGTAGGCCATTTAACATGTCCCCCTCTTTCAATTATTTCATGAGCAAACTTCTCTGCATGTTCATATTCCTCTTTTGCTTGTTCATCAAACCAATGAGCTAGATTATTCAAGCTTCTTTCTGCTAACCAAGTACTCATACCTATATAGATGTAGGCAGACTCTAGTTCTTCTCGTATCTGTTCATTCAGCGCATTTTCTAAATTTTTATTAATTTCGGGCATATTTTTTTACTCTCCGATCTATCGTTGTTATGTTACGACAAATTTGTTGTCAATATATATCATTGAATTATAATTTAAAAAAGCTCTCATGTAACAACTTTAAGATAGAATAAGAATTGATTAATCCATACATTTAAATAAATTTTTTATTGTCTTTATACGGTGTTTCAAGATGGGCACACACGGAAGAAAAATTGTAAAAGATTTAAACATAGACGAAGTAATTGAACAGTTAAACAAAGCTCTAGCTGATGAATGGCTTGCTTACTACCAATATTGGACAGGAGCTAAAGTCGTTGAAGGGCCAATGAGTGGAGCGCTAATAGGTGAACTTGAAGAACATGCTGCAGATGAATTACGTCATGCTGGTATGTTAGTTGAGCGGATCATCCAGTTGGGTGGAAAGCCATTATTGAAACCTAGTGACTGGGATGAAAAAACTAACTGCGGATATGAAGTTCCTGAAGATTTCTTTGTCAAAGCAATTTTAAAACAAAATATCAAAGGAGAACAATGTGCTATTGATATATATCAAAAAATAGCTGAAATGACCTTTGGTAAAGATGTACTTACTTATAACATGGTCGTTGAAATACTTGAAGATGAAGTTGAGCATGAAGAAGATCTAGAAGTTATGCTTGATGATTTCAACATGATGAAAAAATTGTAAAATAAGCTAAATTTAACCCTATTTTTTATTTTTTGTTTTTATCTGTTTTCTTTTGTGAATATAGATTTGCTGGTACTTTTTAGTAGTTGGGTTTTAATTATTACTGAAATCTAAAATGATACATTAAGAAATTAAAAAAACCCGCTGGTGAAAAGGTCACCTATCCCAGAGTTGGCTTTTTTGATCACAAAAAAATAAAAAGATATAAAACCTCGCTGGTGACAAGTCACCTATCCCAAAGTAAGCTTTTTTGATCACAAGAAAATAAAAAAGTTACAAAAGAGAAAAGGATATATTAATGGTTAAATGGTAAAAGAAATTGTTTAGCTCCCAATAAAGCCCATCTTCACTTATCGTATCTTATGTCTTTTCTTCAAGCAAATAATTCTCTGGCTTTCTTTTCGTAAGAGTTTTTCCATTTTAGCATATTGCAGAAAATATTTAATAGAAGATTGGAATTCAGTCATAACAGATTTATTTAGCATTTCTACATATTCTTTTCTAGCTTTAAATCTCATAAATTTACAATGATTATTCTTGTAATAAATTTGTGAACAATAAAATGATAGTACATTCTTTTATTTTTTTATTTCTGATAGATACTTCATTCAAGGAAAAACTTTAATTTTATCTATAGTGTTTTAAATATAATGTCACATCCCGCAGAAAGTTTACAAAATACTTTAGGTTCTGAACTAGACGGTAAAGTCATTTTACACCTGATTACCAGTTCAATATCTTGTTTTGTTGCCCCTATGATAAGCAGAGAATTACAACGTCATGGTGCAAAGGTCATTCCTGTAATGACCGCTGAAGCAGCAAAATTTATTGATCCAATGATATTTGAGTGGGCAACAGGAATAGAACCAATAACAGCTATTGAAGGAAAAGTAGAGCATGTTACATATTGCGGTCTTTCTCAAAATAAAGCTGATCTGGCTTTGATAGCCCCAATTACTGCTAACTCAATTTCCAAAATTGCTAATGGTATAATGGACAATCCTGTTACATTAATGGCTGGAACGGCGTTAGGAAATAAAATCCCCTTGATCATTGTTCCTACCATGCATGAAGTTATGATGCATAATCCTGCTATAATAGATAATTTAGCAAAATTAAAAAAAATGGGAGTAAAAGTGTTAATGCCCAGAATTGAAGAAGAGAAAGCCAAGATCCCCGAAAAAAGAGAGATAGTTGATTATTGTATTAAAAAACTATATAAAAACGATTTAGACGGAAAAAAAATTCTTGTAACTGCAGGACCAACTAGGGCATATATTGATAATATTCGTTTTATTAGTAATCCATCAAGTGGAAAGATGGGTGTAGCCTTGGCACTTGAGGGGTGGTATAGAGGGGCAGACATACAATTGGTGCATGGAGCTATTACATGTACCGTTCCTGAAGTATTAAAAAACAATATTAAAGCACTTACAGCTGAATCAATGTATGATGCGGTTATTTCTGCACTAAAAAAAGAAAAGTATGATTATGTTATCCTTGCAGCTGCAATGAATGACTTCGGAGTCAAGAAACAAACTGAAGGTAAAATCAAATCTTCAATAGAATCATTGACATTAGAATTAATAAAAGTGAAAAAACTAGCAGATAAAATAAAGGAAATTGCTCCAGATACTAAGCTTATCTTGTTTAAAGCTGAATATGACAAAACAGATGAAGAATTGATTGCTATAGCGTCAAAAAGGATGGACAAAGCATCTGCTGATCTTATAGTTGCTAATGATGTCGCACCCAAAGAATATGGGTTTGAAAGTGATGAAAACAGAGTGGCAATTGTTGATAGAAAGAATAATCATAGATGGATAGATGGGAAAAAGAAAGAAATAGCAAAAGATATACTTGATGACATGATAAATTTAGGACTATAACAGGAAATCTTCAGGTAAGTGTTTTTTAAGCCTACTAACTTTTTTAAACATATCATGAAACTTTTCAAGTTCTTTTTCTGCAAGGATTTCATCTATAGCCATCCATACAAATTCTGAATGCTCCCAACTGAGCTTTACTTGCCCTTTTTTGTATAAACACCAATACATGATAAAAACCATGGGGAACTCTTTTCCTCCACGATAAAAAAATCCTGTATGAACAGGCATAATGATAGAAACATCAAGGCTTGTTTCTTCTTTAACCTCTCTAAGCAATCCCAATTCTGGAGGTTCATTTTCTTCTAATCTTCCAGTCACCATTTCTAATGTATTAGGTAAAAAATCTTTTTCATTTGATCTCCTAAGAATTAAATATTTATCCTCTTTCTCGATTATTCCTGCGATACCCACATAAAATTTTTTCATACACTTTCACACTCAAATTAATGGAGTTCAGATTATTTAATACTTCTAAAGCATAGGGATGATACCATTTATTAACTATAAGAAATAAAATATTTATTTTTTGGTATATAGAGTAGTTCATCCAAAGCTAGAATGCTAGAATAGAGAGGAACATCAGAATAAATGTTGTTCATAACAAAATGAATGAAGTTCTTATAAAAATCGGTTGGCATTTGTGTTTGTTAACTGTTAATATAATAAGTGTTATCTAACAAAAAAGTATAAATATCGCAATACTGATATACTGATAGGGCGGTATTGATAGGCAAAATTATTGATAAGAAAAAAGTAATGGTGGGTATAATACTAATCTCAATCGGTACGCTATTATTACCAATAGCTATCAGCCAAGCAAATCCAATAGGCGTAATTTATTCGAATTTTCGGGGAATTTATCCTCTGAATGATACTTCGATCGAAATAAACAGGTTTGATGTCTGTTTTGAAATCTTAGTAGAAGATTACACTATCAAAAAAACTGGTTTATTTAACATAAAAATGAACGCAAATTATTCTTTTTTTAATCCCAATGAAACAACAGCATTTACAGTAGGAGCTCCTTTTGGGTTTGGGACATCTACAGAAGAAGGGCTTAAAAATGCATCTGTAAAGGTTAATGATGAAATACAATCGTTTGAAGTTTTGGTATTTACTAATGAAGATTTTGGTAATTTTTCAGAGTATGGGATTAGCCGCTTTGATATTTTTCTTATTTTTAATGTAACATTCAGTAAAGAAGCATTCACTAATATAAGTATTTCATATGAGAGTACGTTCACCAAGCCTAGCAATGGGCAACTCATTATTTCTTATACCATAGGCACCGCAAATGCATGGTCAGGAAACCATACTGAGGCCATTATCTATGATATTCAAGGTAAACAACCAGATTTTTATTCTCCAGAATCTCATCTGACTATATCTGAAATTTCCGACAATCAGAAACAGTATATTTGGGAATGGGAAAACGAGATAATTGAATATACAGATGTATTGGCGAGATATAATCACTTTCAAAGCCCACAGTTTACTACTTTCTTTGGGTTTGAAGGCATATATATTGTATTAGTTATCGCATTGCTTCCTCTAACATATATGTATAAAAGAAAGAAAAAATAGAATAATTTTTTTCCTCATTTTACTATTTTTTATATTTTTCAAACCATTGACTAATTTTTTCTAGCCTATCTATGACTCTTGAGGGTTTACCTGATCTGCTGAGTTCATGCCCTTCTTCAGGATATCTAATGAAGTCTGTTTCTATACCATTTTTAGCTAGTGAAACAAAGGCTTCCTCTGCTTGAGAGATCGGAACTCGAAAATCATTTTCAGAATGAATAAAGCGTGTAGGGGTCTTGACATTATTAATATAAGCGATAGGTGAGTTTTGCCATAACTTTTCATAGTCTTCCCATGGATGCACCGTATGCTCATCTTTGGTAAAGTTAGTTATGTCAGTCGTAGTTGCAAACGAGATTAAGTTGTAAACTCCTCTTTGAGGAACAGCTGCACTAAACCTGTTGTCATGCCCTATTATCCACAAAGTAAGATAACCTCCATAGCTTCCGCCAGTAATAAACAAGTTCTTAGTATCTATATATCCCTTTTCTATGACTTTATCAACTCCAGCTAAAACATCATTTTGTGGTTCTATTCCCCAGTTATCGATAACGTCTCTAAAGTTATAGCCTCGACCAGAACTTCCTTGAGGATTACAGTAAAAGATTACATACCCCATAGATGTTAAATATTGATATTCAAACCACATAGAACGTTCGTGTGGGGACCAAGCTGCATGAGGACCGCCGTGGATCTCAAGTACAAGAGGATATTTTTTGCTATTATCAAAATTAACTGGTTTGATTATCCAGCCTTGAATTTCTTTTTCTTTGTCTCCAGAATACTTGAACTCCTCAACTTTGGCAAGCTCTTTTTCTTTTAACCACTCTTTATTGGACTCATGTACTATTTCCATTTTCTTTTCTGGTACATTATACAATTTTAATTGGGATATCTCTTCATAAGTAGAAACATTGAGGGCTATAGTATTTTCTTCATCATTGATATCATAATCGTAGATCATCATACTTTCTTCAATGGTTTTCTCTAGTTTCCCAGTTGCAATAGTATATTTATACAAAACTGTTTTTTCCCATTCTCCAGAAACAAAATAAAGGTGCTCATCGGTTGATCCAAACTTTGCGTTGCCTGCGTGATTATCAAAGTCTTTAGTAATGGTGTTAGTTTGATTTGTATCTAAATCCAATAGAATTAATTCTTGATTTTGTGTTGATAAATTTTCAGGATTAAGATAGCTGTAAAGTAACCACTTGTTTGTATTAGATAGGCTCATCGAAGGATAACCAAATGTTTTAGCTAAAACTTCTTCTTCTTTTGTGTCAACATTTATTTTCACTACGCTATATTGTCTACTGTCATTTAGGTTTTCTTCTACTTGGTGCTGTAACGCATAGATATATTTTCCATCGATACTCACATGAGGATTGGAATAATATTTTTCTCCTTCTGTTACCCTTTCAATAGTATTGTCTTCAAGATCTAAAATATATACATGGTTGAATCTGTCATCTAGATAGGTTGTACCTTTGCGATAAACAACATTTTTTATTACTCTTGGATCAACTTTTTCTTTTTCTTTTTCTTTCTTCTCAAGAGATTGTTTCTTTTGCTCTATTTTAGAAAGGGGTTCTTCTTTTTTTTCTTCCTCTTTCTTTTGTTCTCCTTGTTGTTCTTCGAGATTCACTCTATGAATGAGAGCTATTTTGTTGTTCTTACTTACATTAAACTCTTGAATACCATTAGGTAAATTAGTTAGCTCTAATGCCTCTCCTCCTTCTAAATCTATTTTATACAATTGAGGTTTGGCATTGTCTTTTTCTCTTGTCCTAATGAAAAACAGTTTGGTAGAATTGAGTTGTAATCTGGTATCGTTTTTGTAACCAACAGTAAATTGTTTTTTCTCATTGGTTTTGAGATTGTAGGTGAAAATAGGCGTTTGGTATTGATCCTCTTGATGATTGATTCTTTTCTCTTCATAAAAAAGTAAATTTTTTGTAAGAGCTAATTTTTGTATAGTTTTGATTTTAAAGTTATCTTCCAAATTTATTCTATTGTTAGTATTCATAATAACTACCAGTTCAAAGATTTTTTTTAACTAATATATGTTTTTTTTAAGCTTTTAAATAATTTACTGCTTGGCAAATAAAAAATTAGTCTAGTAATGGTTTTAGATTTTATTTAGAGCGTGGATTAAACCATTCAGCGACAAATCAATATTTGTAAAATTATGTACTAGTAAAAAGAAGAAGAAAAAGAGATACGATTTTAGAAAGTTACGTATCCTAAAGCTCGCCAGAAGAATGGTAGCACAAAAGAGAGTATAATTATACCTAAGAATACAATTAATGAACCTATTTTCACCATTTCTGAGACTTTGTATTTGCCTGTACTGTAAGCTATCATTGTTGGTGGTGTTCCTTGAGGTAACATAAAGTCAATACTTGCTCCTATTGCTGCAACAACTGCAAGTAATACTGGACTTATTCCAAAAAGGACAGCTAACGGAATAACTAAGGGTATTACAATTGCCGCTGCTCCTGTATTAGATGCTACTACAGTAATAACTACTGAGATTATTGTTACTATGAAAACGAACAGAATGATGTATTTAAAATGCATATTGGCAAGGGAATAAGCAATAATATCCGATGTACCTGTTTCCGTCATCAAAACACCCAAGGCTAATCCACCACCAAATATCAAGAGTGAGGCTAAGTTAAGATCATTAACATCTCGATCTTCTAGCATGCCAGGCATGAACAATAAAGTAGCAGCTATTAGAGCTACAATGGTTGAACTAAATGTAGGAATAACCCGTCTAAGAAGACTTTCAGAAAACCATAATATTAGAGCGAGAACAAAAACACAGAGCGTGTAAATCTGCTTACCGTTTAATTTACCCATATTATGCAATTCTTTGTTTACGGCTTCTTTAGTGTATTTCATGTTTTCAATAGGTACAACGGGATGATAAATATACCATAAATATATCCAAGAGATTGGTAAAAGGATTATGACGATTGGTAAACCAAAGATGAACCATTGAGCAAAAGTTATTTCTATTCCTAAATAATCATATAATGCTTTAATAGCTATAGGGTTAGCTGGTGTTCCAATTGCAGATCCAATACCACCTAATGATGCTGAGTAAGCAATACCCAAAACTAATGCTTTACCATATCTGTCAACGGCTTTTCTTTCTTCAATATCACCAGCTTTAAGCTTATCAGCAACAGCCATAGCAATGGGGATCATAGTCGCTGCTGTAGCTGTATTACTCATAAACATAGATAAAACCGCAGAAACAACCATCATGATTAGCATGAGGATCCGGGGATTATTTGGACTGGTTTTAACAATATTCAGAGCTATCCATTTATCTAGCTCAGTTTTATTCATGGCTTTACTGATAATGAATCCCCCAAGAAACAAGAAGATAACAGAATCAGCGAATGGTTCAAATAGAATTATTGATTCGCCCCGTATATCAACCACAGCTAAAATGCCAATGATAGGAACCAAAAAAGAAGTGGCGACTAATGGAACAACCTCAGAAACCCAAAGAATGCCAACGATAAATAACACCGCTACGACAATTTCTGTTTTGAAAGGTATACGGTAAGTAAATTCAATCCATTTAACACCCTGATAATCTTCAATTGTTCTAATAGGTGGAATTCGTTTTTCTATACTTGCTCCGTAAATTGTCAAATTTACTTGTGAAATTTCTGGTAAAGGTGCAGTTGTATTATCTTCATTTTTGATTCGAACATAAAATTGGAATTTTTCTCTAAATCCTGCTCGAACTTGTTTGTTATATCTAAAAACCAATATATAAGAAGTATTTCCAATCTTAGTCTCATTTAAGGATGTTGATGGATAGGTAACATCATCATCAACTACCAAGATAGAAATATTTTGGTTAACTTCTTCACCTTGATACAAAGCTTGAACATTAGCTGTATATTCACCAGAAGGTAACGTACCGCTCATTAAAATATTAGATAGGATTATTGATGAAATTATTAATAATATGACTATCGAATATTTGGTAACACTTTTCTTATGTTCACCTAAGCTGTTTAACATGTTTTTCATGGAACTCAATTGCCTTTCCTCTGTCATAGGATAATCCCTATAAGATAAAAAAAAGACGTATTTTTAAACTTAAGCAAATAACCAAATGCAAGTACTAATACTCAACATAATATAAAATATAAAGATAAAACATTTATAAAAAAAAAGAAAAAAATTAAGAAGAATAAACGCTTAAACCCCAAATTAATGAGATTTAACAGGTTTATCTTTCATTCCTTGTAAGTTAGATTACACGTCTCTAGCAGAGAGTGTTTTTCTTTTGTTGGCGGCAGTTCTTTCAGCAGCTTTTCTGATCATATGCTCTACTTCTTTAGACATTGCTTCAAAGAAGTCGCTTGAAATATTGTATTCGCCTAATTCATTTACGTATTCTCTAACTTTTGATTTGACTAATAGTATGTCAGCCATTGTTTTTCACCTTTTTGACCTAAATTCTCTTTAGGTCATATCATATACGGTCACTAACCTTCTTAAACTTATCGGAAGAGTAGGCGTTTTCTAAGTAAAGTATAATCGGTACTGATGAATAAACCCCTTTAGATGTGTATTAAACGGATTAGCGCGCATTTATGTATTTTCTGGGCTCCTTATTTATCTGTATCCTATAATTGATTATAAGACTGTTAAAAATGCTTTAGGTGCTGTTTAAGGGCACTATCGCCTAATCCCCTATTTGGGCGCTTTAAGGTTTATTCTACCTAAAGAAAAATTTAAATAGAAGTGTAATTATAATAAATTTTATAATTTTTCTGTGCTGAGACTTCCTTTTCTGTTTTTTTCTCTATAATCATAAAAGCATTTCTTGTCAAAGCAGATTTGTAAAATGATATTAAACTTTAGCTCAACAGAGCTAATCTCTATTCTATTTTTTTGTAATGGATAAAAATATCATGTGTCGCCTTGTCCAATTTTCTTGATAGAAAAGAAATTACTTAGTGGTCTGAGAGATCCATCACGTTTACGTTCAGCTCTGTCCAAAGCTGAATGCACATCAGTATCTATGATTGAGATGCTAAAATTAAAAACTAATTGATGTTCATCTAGCCACGCATGGATATATAAATCGCCTTCGATATTTCGACGAAATGTTTCAATAATTGGATAAAAGATTTCTTCATTCAAAATGTAAGAAGGAACTTGAATACTGTATCCATCTAAAGCAACAGCAAATCCTGTTCCAGTGAAATGAGTAATAGATTTATTGACTAAGAAACTTGAATGCTGAATAAGATATTCATACAATGCTTTTAATTGCTTATGGGAATTATCAGTAGTTTCCATTGATAAAAATGTTCGAGTTTGTTAATAAAAGTATGGTTATAAGAATTACGTCATTTCGTGGATGCTTTCTTATTTACTCAAATTCTTCTTGAAAAAGCTGTCCTTTAGACAATGGCAGTTTGTCTTAATTTATTTTACACAAAGTTTTTATGGTTCATTTTTAATTATTAGATTAATATATTAAATATACAAAAACAAACTTGGTGATGTAGCTGGCAAAGAATGTAAGTGAATTATTAAACTCACAGAAGCTGAAATATAACCAAAAATTAGCTAAAAAAAAGAGAATCAGAACAATGGCTAAAATGTTGAAAAAGAAGGATATCAAAGTAAGTATTTTACCCAAAAACACTCTAAAAATAATAAACGTGATAAAGAAGAAAGGTCTAGTTACTCAAAAGCAAATTATAGCTGTTCTGGAGTCAGAAAATATACGTTCTATCAGTTATTCTATCAGAAGATTAATAAAATTCAATGTATTAATTAAACGGGCTAATTTTGAGGATATGAGACAATATTTTTTAGACATCAATCCCGATGTTATAGAATATCTTGAAATAAAATATGATCTAAGTTAATTATTAACTCTCTCAACCCTTCTTAGGTGTTATTTTTTATATTTTGTAATATCCTGATCCCCAGTTAAACCTCGGTAAAACAATCTCTAAATTAAAATAAATAAGAATAAAATAAAACTATTAATTAAAAACGTCAAAGTGAATTTTATTTGATGCTATATTTCAACCTAAGATATTCTTTAGCTTCTGGATTAACATCAAAGAAATTCTGTCGCATGTCTTCAAAGTTTGCTCGCTTGATCAATACATTTTTCTTCACTAATCTTCTTATCGAATAACGGAGTGAACGGGGGTTTTTAGGCTTTA
The DNA here is from genome assembly GCA_964534625.1 of uncultured archaeon. Lineage (GTDB taxonomy): Archaea > Asgardarchaeota > Heimdallarchaeia > Heimdallarchaeales > Heimdallarchaeaceae > CAZHRF01. The sequence continues at coordinate 18,364 of CAZHRF010000039.1, forward strand.
AAGTTTCTATAAGTTTCTTTTGTGTTAGCATACCATTTTCCTGTAATGTTGAGATTATATCTTTAGTATGCTTAGGTAATAGTGAAACCTTTATTTTTTTCTTTTTTAATTCTTTTTTCAGTTTTCGTAATTCTTTTCTTTTTCGTCGTCGCTCTTTTTTCTTTATATATAGTTTCTTCATTATTTTTGACAGTTATCTCACCAACACTCTTTTTTAGTTCAATACCCTTATTTATATTTAAGACAAATTAACTAATGTGTGATTGTAATTATGTACCAATAAAAACTTTCCTAAAAGATGCAGAGTATTAGAACCACAATAAAAATTAAGTATATGTAAAATGTTAATTTAAGTACATTTTTATATTTTTGTGGCTATTACGTGTTATGGTGTGTAAAATAAAGAAAATGAATAAGCTATTCTTATTAATTGTATTATTTTCATTGTTATTCATTAAGCCAATTGAAGGAATAACAACTTTTTCCAATCAAACACATAGCAATGGTATAGATTCAAATTTCCCCCTCAAGGAAGATTTAAACCCAACTCAAATACTTAAAAACAAATTGATTGAAAATGAGAATAGCCTCTTTCTTCTTGATGAATCACCGAGTATCGTCGAACAGGTGCCAAGTACAGAATCCCAAGTAGGCGATATAGTGTATTTTAATGCAATAGTCGATTTTGATACTTACGAATATACTATTATTGAAGCTCAGTTAATGGCTATAGGTGAACACAGTTATGTATACTTAGAACGTGAGCGCGTAACAAGTTCTTCTACTGAAGAAGCAGAAAAATGGGGTGATGAATTTGACAATAAAATTTATTCTTCAAACATTGAATATTTTGGTCATCCCGATGGTGATTTAGGGGATATAGATGGTGATCCCCGTGTTACTATCTTCCTTTTAGATTTAGGTTCACAAATTGCTGGATACTTTGACCCTGTTCATGAATATTCTAATACATATTATAGCGTTTCAAATCAAAGAGAGATGCTCTTTATTAATGATATATTAACTGCTGACACAAGTGGTTTTAGAGTATTGGCTCATGAATTCCAACATCTTATTCACTTTAATCACGATCCATATGAATTATGGTTTATTGATGAGGGATGTGCAGAATTGGCTGCTTATATCAATGGATACTTAGATCCTAATACAAACTTAACTTCATTTGCTCGAGATCATTTTGCTTCAAATCCTCACAATTCTTTATTGTACTGGAATTATTTTTCAGTAGGCGGATATGATGTGAGGATAGATTATGGAGGTGCATATCTTTTCATGTTTTACATAGCAGAAAAATATGGGGCAGAGACAGTTAAAGATATTGTATCTAACACGTTAGTAGGGGCAGAAGGTATAGAAGAATCATTAAAAAATAATGGACAAACTATCAGTTTTAATCAGTTATATTTAAACTGGATAACAGCTTTAACGATTGATGAACCAAGTATTGAAGAAGGATTATATGGATTCGAGAACATAGAATTTACTATTACAGCCTACAGTAGCTATTCTTCTTTTCCAACACAGGATATCAAAAGACATGTTTTCTATGGTTTTAACATAGCTAAAATAGATAATATGACGAAAAATCATCTGAGATTTGAAATTGATCACCCGGGAACCTCCTATGGAATTGGTATGTCTATGATCGTAAAGGATACAAATGGATGGAGTATTTATCATGACTTAAAAGATGAAAGTCTGTCTTGGGTTATGAATGGAACGATGGTACAAAAAGGATATATTATAACAAGTATTATGAGTATGACTACTCCATTCATAAGTTACTATAATTGGAAAAATCAAATGGGATTAGGATTTTCTACTAACCTCAATTATTCAATGCAAGAAGTTGATATAGAAGAAAGTCCTTTTGATATTCTTCAAACACCAATGATTCATAATGTTATAGGTTTGGCAGTTGTAGCTATTTTTATCATAGTGGTGAAAAGAAAAAAAAGATAATTTCTTTATTGTTTATATCTGTGATAGGAAAATGAGGAAAACTCATAGATAACCTATTACTTTTTTCATTACATTTTTAGTACTTCCGAATTAAGGAAAAAATTAAGGTGTCTATCTATTTACACGCTTTACTGATTTTTTTATGCTGTACGTTATGGGATTAAAGCGCCATTTTAGAAATACTAATTTTGCTATCTCTCCAGTAAAAATTGATAATAAGGAAAAACTGTAAAGACTTTACTTAAAACAGGTAAGAAAATTACCCAGATAAGGTTTTTAAACTAGTTTTTAGGAATGAATAATATGGTTGTTATTCCAACAATAGATATTATATGGGCAGCCATCATAGGTTATATTTTGGGTTCAATTCCCACCTCTTTATTACTTGTAAAATGGCTGTGTGATGGATTAGATATCCGGACTGTAGGTTCGGGTAACGTAGGCGGGAGAAATTTATATCGTTCTCTCAAACATGTAGGAAAACCTGACAAAGTAGCTTATCCTTGGTTCTTTTTTGTCGCTGTTTTTGATATAGCAAAAGGATATCTTGCTATGCTTCTAAGTCAGTTCTTGTCTTTTAGTACACAATTTGGGCAATCAGATCCATGGGTTATATGTTTTGCTGCTGTCTTCGCTGTTTTAGGCCATAATTGGCCAATCTGGTTATTGGGACCAGGAGGAAGAGGTGTAGCAAGTTCATTAGGTATCATAACTTTTTTCAATCCTCTATTTCTGCTAATTTGGTTGTTGAGTTTTGTAATAGTTGGTTCAATTGTAATGTATAGTGCTATAACTTATCTGTTAGTTTTTATAATCATGGGTATTGTGCTGTATTTTTGGCCTATAAGTTGGCTGGTTTCACCCATCGCCAATCATGTTGATGATACGACTGGTTTTGGTCTGATAGCAATGATTACTTTGTTTGCTATGACACTAGTGATCTTATCACGTCAGCGTGCAAATTTTGTAAAAATTATAAATGGTGAAGCCAAAAAGATGAAGATTTGGAAAGTTTTTATAGGGAAATTTGGAGAAGCATTCAAATAAAATAAAATTTCCTTCATTCTTTTTCTTTATTCTTATTCTTATTCTTATTCTTTTCCTTTTCCTTTTCCTTTTTTCTTCTTGTCTTTTTCTTTTGTCTTCTTTATTTTTGAATAAACCCCTTCTTCTTATTTCCACGCTAATAAATGGATTTCAGCTTATGAATTCCTTTGATAAATGATGGTCTTTTTATATTGATGCATGGTACTAGTATATTAGAGACGTGACAAAAAATGAAAATTGAGAATTTAGCAATTAAGAAAAATTCTGCATTATTAGTCATCGACATGCAAAATGATTTTTTACCTGGAGGAGATCTAGCTGTAGAAAATGGCGATGAGATAATTGATGACATCAATTTGGTTAGTCAAATGTTTTTCAAAAATAATTATCCTGTAATTTTTACTCAGGATTGGCATCCAAAAGATCATAAATCTTTTGCCAGCGCTCATCCAAATAAAGAACCCGGCGATTCCATTGATACACCTGGATTAGGACCCATCCTATGGCCTGATCATTGTGTTCAAGGAACCATGGGAGCACAAATTAACAAATCAGTAAATACCAAACGAGGAATTGCAATAATAAGGAAAGGATATAGAAAAGAAATTGATAGTTACTCAGCTTTTTATGAAAACGACAAAAAAACGTCAACAGGTCTTAGTGGATTCTTGAAAGAACTTGGTGTAGAAACAGTCTATGTGTGTGGTTTAGCCTTAGATTACTGTTGTTTTTATTCTGCAATGGATGCAAAGAAAGAAAGATTTAATGTTATTTTTCTCAAAGATTTAACAAGAGGAATAGATGAACCTAAAGGTAATGTTGATGAATCTATCAAAAAAATGAAAGAGAAGCAAATAGAAATTCTAACCTTTGACTAATAAAAAGAAAAAGAATTGAATGTTTTTTCTCTTTTTGCCTCTTTCTAAATTCATAGAGCATTTGTTTTCTAGTATGCCATTAGCTAACTTTTTGGTGCTTGTAGTATTAGGACACTCTTGAGTGATTCTTCAATCATCTCAGAAAGAAGTTGTCCCCCTTCGGGTGTTAAATTAATGTAATCAGAATTGATTTGAATAATCAAACTTTCTTCTTCTTGAATCTTTTGAAGCAAGAAATGTAAAACTGTCTCTAATGTTTTATCAAAACGCCCACCAAAAACATATGCATTAAGAATACCATGATTTACCACTCCTACAACTTGATCTCCAAAAATTACTGTGTTTAACTCAGACTTTTCTCGAACGATTTCTTCTAATACTTTCTCTATACCTGCCATAACAGACGCTGTAAGATCTGGAGAAATATCGTAAGAAGACATTTTTGAATCGTAGTAATAAACAGGTAAGCCACTAGATGTTGTAATCATTAGTTGGTCAACTTTTGCATTTGATACCATGATATTGAAGGGATCCATCAAAACAGTTAATGACCAAATGAACCATCCAATATCAAACATAATCGGTCGTATTAGAGAAACCAGTCCAGCTGATGTAAATGCAGCAAGAAAGGCCCAAATTAATACAAATGAGAACCCTACAATTTGCATACCTAATTGCCATCGCATTTTCTTATCTGTTGATTTTCTTATTTTATAAGCTAAGGGGAAAATGAATGATCCTAAAAAGAAGAGTATGAGGGGAAAAATAAATAACATTACAAAAGGGCTGTATGAAGCTGACCATGAATTCACTTCCTGTATATAAACAATTGTTGTAAAATCAGGGTAAACCAATGCAAACACTAACGCTCCTCCCAAAAAAGAAATAAAATTCAAAATTGGATGAAATCTATTCGTTCTAATATAAATAAATGATGCAAAAATAATTATTATACCAGCAATCAAAAAAATGTTATCAATCGCCCAAAGGAGTTCGACGATACCTACATCACTAGTTGTTCCTAAATCTGATAAGACTATATAATTTTCAGGAAAAAAAGCAGTTATAAATTTAAGAGCTGAAGCGATCCACTGAAAAAACAAACCGATGCTTAGCATAATATGAGGGAGATATTTTGTCTTCTTATAGGTCCATAGAAGAATTAGAGAACCTGACATTAAAGCTATTGTATCAATAACAATTAAAACTATAGAATATAGACTAACCATTTGCACTCAGATATTGAAATACAAATAAAATATTTTAATATATCTAAATGGGTAGTATTAACCCTATTGAAATAAAAAATAGGAAAATAAAAAAGTTACAAAAAGAAAATTGATAAGTAAATTTCCCTTATCCCAGTTTTATAATGTTACTGTTATTTCTAATTCTCTTACAAGTTCTTTATATCGATTTCTTACCGTTACTTCTGTTACTGTTGCCGTTTCAGCTATCTCTCGTTGTGTCCTACGCTCACCTTCAGTAATACCTGCTATATAAATAGCCGCTGCAGCTAACCCCGTAGGATCTTTTCCTGCTGTTAAATTGTGTTCTTTAGCACGATCCAAAAGTTCAATTGCTTTTTTAGCTGTTCTGCCACTCAAACGGAGTTCTGCGGAAAAACGGACGATATAGTCACTAGGATTAGCTAGGGGTATTTTAATATTTAATTGTCTAACTATTAACCTATAACATCGACCTAATTCTTTCTTTGAAATACGAGAATGCTCACTCATCTCGTCCAATGTTCGGGGAACACGACGAATTCTTGCAGCTGCATAGGCTACGGCGCCAATCATAGCTTCAATGGAACGACCACGAATAAGGCGCTGTTCAATTGCTTTCCGATATATGCTTGCAGCAGTTTCGTTCACACTCTTGGGAAGACCTAATTGTGATGATAATCTATCTAATTCTGACATTGCATAGGCTAGATTTCTATCTATCGAACTGTGAACTCGAGTACGAATTTGCCATTTACGTAATCGATAAATTTGTGCCCTACGCTTGGGAGAAAGCTTTTTCCCATATACGTCCCTATCTTCCCAGCCTATCTGTGTTGATAATCCCTTGTCATGAATTGTTATAGAAGTTGGACTTCCCACCCTGCTCCTTTTACTCCTCTCTTCCGAAGTAAACGCCCTCCATTCTGGTCCATCGTCAATCATTTTATCATCGACTATTGTTCCACAATTTCTACATATCTTATCGCCTTTATGCACATCTTGAATTACATCTTCCGATCCACACTCGGGACAAATAACTTTTTCTTGTTCAAAACCATCAGAATCACTATTACTCATAAATAATCACAACCCACTAAGCAATATTATCCTATGAAACATTAAAACAGACTGAATTATATTGCACCTATATTGAATTGTAATCATAACAATCATTTTTTGCAATCTGCTGAAATGCTCCCTTAAATTTAGTTGCTCTGTGTCTCTTAATCAATTTATAAACTTATTGGATATATTTAAATGTTTCGGTTATCTGTTTATTTATCTGGCTAAAAACAAGGTGAAACCGACAAAAAAAGAAAAAGAGTTTTGAACAATATATTTCTAAAAATATTTATATAAGTATAAGGAACGAATAAAAGAAAAGGCAGATCTAAAAGAATGATTTGTAATTGAATACTTGATTACGGATAAGAAGCGCAAGGGAGTACTATAAAGATGAGAAGCATGGTAACCGATTTTGTTAATACTACCAAAAGAGAATTTTATGCAAAGAGAGTTTTATTATCTTTCACCTGTTTTTATTTTGTTTATTTGCTCGTTTTATCAACAATTAGCAAGAAAAATGCTTTTTCTCTTACTCTCATTTCAGGTGCTCTATTATTTTTAATAGTTATAATGTCAATTGCTTTTACAAGAATAACATTTTTTCATAAATATAGTCTATCAAACTCGATGGTCGGTTCTTTTTTAGATCTCTTTCCATTATTTCTCCTTTGGTTTGGATATGAAAGTTTTTCTAAAGTAAAAGAAAATCTCCTTTATCACAGAGTCAACACTTTGTGGCTATATGAGACTGAACAATTTCTCTTCAGATGGCTATTCAATTCCTCACCAAATGAATGGTTTGCAACAACTTTTAACTCTCCAATAGTCGATTTATTCTTTGGCTTGTTCTATTTATTACATGTATTTCCTCCATTTGTTTTAACAGTTTTTTTCATTCTAAAAAAAGATAAATTCAACTATTTTTATCTCATGTACAATTTGTTATTGTTTTGTTTATTGTGTTACATTACATTTGTGATATTTCCAACAAGTCCGCCGTGGTACTTTCGAGAATATGGAACAATAAAACCCTCTGTTGGTATTAACTATTCTGAACATGTCGTTGCTGACTTAAAACGGGCAGAAAGTTTACTGGGAATACCGATTTTCTCTTTTTATTATGGGAATTTTGAATCTAACGCTTTTGCAGCTTTACCGAGTATGCACGCAGGGCTTATGTATGTATCCACTTTTTCTACAGCCAAAAAAGAGAAGAAAACACTGTGGATTATGATCCCCTTTACTCTAATTATATTATTTGGGGCGCTCTATTTCTATCATCATTATATACTTGACTTGCTAGTAGCTGGTATATATGCTATTATTTCGCATTATACTACGCTTATCCTTTGCAAAAAAACGATGGAAGATGATATACATAAAGAGGCGGAGTAGATAGACCAAATTATGCTAGTTCATTTTATCTGCCATTCTTCTAGGCAAATATTTGAATTTTTATATTTCTCATCACAAGACATGCCGCTATGCTAAACATTTATTTATGTGTATAATTCAACATATAACAATCAACATAAGCTGAGGTATACATATGAGTGAAGAAAAAAAGATTGATGAAGAATTGAAAAAAGAATTACTCGGTAAAGCCCAAGAAGAGCAATCAAAAAGAGAAAAAAGAAAGAAAGATTTTGAGGAAGCATCAAAAAACTTAGAAGGCAAAATTCCTACTAAAAAGAAGGAAGAATAAGGCATAACGCTACTTTCGTATTTCTCTCTTATTTTATTTCTTTTTCAGTGTATTTCTTGTTTTCTAAGTTTACTTTTTGATTTATGAAATTATTCAACAAACGGGTCTGTAGCCGACACTAGAGTTAAAGTTATTATTGTGTTTAACTCAGTCTTTTTATGTCATCTAAAACAAAAGAACTCTTGGAAACATTTATTAGAAATTATGAAAATAAAAAGACCGATAAGCATTTTTCTCTTGTTAAAATATCCGTTGATTCTACAGAAGGTATTGAAATATTTTATTTAATCAATAAACCCGATAAAATTGAACTTATATCTGCTGAACAGTCCAATACATCGTACAGTACGGAATTTGATATAGGTATAAAACTTACAGAAGAAACCCTTACCAAATTATCTATAGGTGCTTATTCACCTCTTACAGCTGCTGGACGGGCTAATGTACATGAACCCGCTCCGCTTGATTTTGAACTCCCACCTGGAAAACAGTTTTCAATGGAGTTATATCATGCAATAATTCAGTTTATTCAACGTTTTTTCAACCCCTTTGTTCCAGAGAAAATATTTATTGATCCTAATAATACACGCAAAGTACATGGGGCCGATGTTGTTGCTCTTTTCGCTGGTGAAGGATTTAGGAGTGGATTTTATAGTGTCAAAAAAGGAGATAGATTAAATGAACCTAGTGACACTAATCCTTTTCCACAGGCTTTTATTATCCTTTCAGGTGAGGGGAAAGCAAAAATTGGATCTATAGTTACTGATCTCTTACCTAACCAAGCCATATATGTACCCCCTAATTCAGAGCATACAATATGGACAGAGAAAGATGAACCTGTTACTTTAATTTGGTTTGCTTGGGGAAAAGGAGCATAATATCCAAAGAAAGAGGTGATTAAGAGGAGAGGGAACAAATTTTAAATACTCTATTTTTTTCTTCATTTCTGATTTGGTGAAGTCGTTGAAACAAGAGAATTTGAATGTGGAGAATCAACATGAAAAAAAGAACAATAAGAAGTATTTCATTGTAAAAGCTATTTTTTATGGATTTGCCACTTTGTGTTCAATGTTTTTTTTATTCAATAGTATAGCGGTAGTAATAGGTATTATATTCTTTTTTTTCTTTAAGGATAAATGGAAAATTCACGGATTGATATTGACATTAGCCACATCCTTATCTAATATCGCCCCGCAACAAGAATTGATAGGTTTAAAGGGTATTTATCCCTTTGCTTTGGTTGTAGCGGTTAATTGGGGCATACTGGGCTTCTATTTTATATTCTTAATTTTAAAACATTTATCTTATATCACAAAGTTTACGGAGTTTATTCAAAAAAGATTTACTTATACACTTTTTCATAGTAAAAAGAAAAAAAGAATTACCTTACAAATTTTCATGTATTTCTTGGTGTTATCTTCTTCTGTCATTTGGCTGTGGAGTAATGTTAACTTCCAAGTAATGCTTAACAACAATCCCTCCTTACTGTGGGTTCATGTTCCCTCTACAACACGACCAAATGAGCCTTTTACTGTGACAGTTCAATCTTGGGATAAATTTCAGCGTAATTCAGCTGTCTATGATGGGACAATAAGCTTTGATCTCATATCCTATAATTACTCTACTCTAACTATAATCAATGAAGTGGATAAAGTTTTACCTTCATCTTACACTTTTACTGCCAGTAGTTTACCTTCAGATGTAGCACATAGGCGAAACAACCAAAAAGATAATGGTATGCAGGTATTTGAAGCTGTTATAGTGACCCCCGGTATCCATTATATTCTTGTTTCAGATTCTTTTACTGGGGAAGCATTTTATTCTAATCCTATTCTTGTTAGGGATGATTATTATGATATTTATTGGGGTGATGTTCACACGCATTCCATCTATAGCGATGGTAGTGGTACTCCAGAACAAAATTTTTTCTTTGCAAGATATGTTGCTAAATTAGATTTTTATGCCCTTACAGAACATGGGGAGATTATTAGCCTTCTGCAATTAATGGATAGTTACATAAAAAAAACGCAGAAAGTCAACATACCTGGAGAATTTGTAACTTTTCTGGGAATGGAATATACTAATCATAACACAGGGCATTTTGTGTGCATATTCAATGGCGATGAACTAATGACGGATCCAGTAATTAGCTATAGATCTTTAGATACACCGTTTGATCTTTGGGACGCATTAGATGGATTTACAGCAGAAACTGGTTCAAAGGTACTTGCTATCCCTCATCATACTATAAAAGAGCGGTATATGCAGGATTGGACTTATTATAATCCTAAATATGTCAAAATAGCTGAAGTAACATCTGTTCACGGAGATAACTTGTTTGAATACCACCATCCATTAAATTATCGGGGTAGTACAGCTCCACCGCCGTATCCAATTAATGGTAGTTCAATAATTGATGCTTTAAGAATGGGGTTACATTTAAGCTTAAATGGAGGGTCAGATGGACATGATGGTCATCCTGGCAGATCTATATCCCATACTGATGCATACATTACCCATCAAAGACCTTACACTTTTTGGTGGACCAGGATCGATAAACCGTATCCTGGGGGTATAACCGCTGTTATTTCACCCAGTTTAAGTCGCTCAACTATCTTTGATCAATTAGAAAACCGTTTTGTTTATGCCAATTCTGATCATGGACGTCCTTTACTTAATTTTACAATTAGTGGGCAACCAGTAGGCGGAAATTCTACTATTTATGTTCCTACAGCAGAGACAGCTAGAGAAATCGAGATATTTCTTGCTCAAGATGGTGCCCCAGCAAGAAAAGTATTTACTGCGGCTTCTATAACTAACAATTGGGTTCCAAATTGGAATGCAAATATTGAAATTATTAAAAATGGTGAAATCTTTAAGACCTTTTCAGTTAATGAGCCTGTAGTTAGATTGAGTTTTACAGATTCAACACCTATAGCAGGTGCCATCTATGGCAAAGAGAGTTGTGTACTAAAAGATGGTAAGTATTACATAAACGAGTATAGCGATAATCCTGTTGACCCAGACACACTAAATACTGGTGGAATAGATTTTTACATCATCCGTGTAGTAGGACAAAATGGCAGACATTCGTATATAGGACCAATCTTTGTATCTGTATAAGACTAATTTATCTTTTTTCCCCTTAATGATGTTCAATGTAGTGTATATCGTCTTGTATTGCCTATTTAGAATAAAATCTTCAATGAAATCTTTCTTTACTTTAAAAAAATAAAAAGTAAAAGTAAGTAGTAAAACAGAGTAATCTTTGTTTATTTATTATTTAATCAAAGATACGGGTACTAAATGAACTACAACTTATTACAATTCTATAACTATTTTCTTTACATTAGTTTTACAGACTTTTCTGACACCATGATCACCAGGTTCGTATCTGCTCTTAAGTACACCCGCTTTTTCTAAGAATTTTATTTGAGCTGAAACATTTGCTTCTGTTTGCCCTAATTCTTTGGCTAACTCATTAATGTTCATCTCTTTTTCTACTAAAAGCTTGGCTATTTTATATCTAGTATCAGAAGAAAGAGCCTTAGCTAGTGCAATAATGTCCGCTTCTCCAACAACATCTAAAACGTCACTCATCATTTATCACTCATGTTAACTTAAAAAAAATGTTTAACTATTTTAATTTAACGCTTTTTAGTATATAAAGGTGAATGAGAAAATCTTAACACAAAAGCAAACTGATTCTTAGAGAAATAAATTATGGTATTTTAAACATTTAATTGCTTATGTTAAACATTAGGATAGTTATTTAATGATGAGTTCTTTTGGGTACAACTGGGTACGTAACCCAATACACCCGCCAGTGTATCACCTCACCCAACTGGACACGTGATAAAAGGAGAACAACACAAGAATACCAAGGTATCCAGTGTTGTTACACCTGGGAGCGATAAGTGTCAAGATTACACCAGCAATCTACAAGATTAACGCCAGTGTGTGGGTTCATCGCGACATTCTTCCCGGGACTCATTACTGGCCCAACTAGGCTTACTTGGCTCTCCTGAGGAAAGCTACCACCTCCGGGATGATAGCTGATACGTAAGGTAGA
>CAZHRF010000040.1:0-28839 GCA_964534625.1 uncultured archaeon
AGATTTATGAACCTCCCACCCAAAGATATTGTACTCAAAAGTGTAACCGATCTTAGTTGAGTTAACAAAATCCTAATTAGACCCAAAAATGTTTTATGTCAGTAGTCGATTCTATTTTTGATTCATGTGAGACACGTAAAAATTGTTGCAACAATTGGGCCTAGCTCCCAAAACGAGAAGACTTTAGAAAAAATGATTAATGCCGGTATGAATGTGGCTAGACTTAATTTCTCTCATGGTTCTCATCCAGAACATGAGAAAGTATTCGAAATCATTCGTTCTATTGATGAGACAATTGGTATAGCCATTGACATAACAGGCCCTAAAATTCGAATAGGCGAATTAGATCAACCCTACAATTTACAAATTGGTGAAAAAGTCACGCTTACAACTCGCGATATTATTGGAAATAAAGAGACCATGCCTATTAATTATCCCCAGCTTACTTCTGAGATTGGAGCACATGAGCCTATTTTTGTCAATGATGGTTTAGTCAAATTACAAACTATAGAGGTGACGGAAGAGGAATTACTTTGTGAAGTTTTAGATGGAGGGATAATATCATCAAGGAAAGGTGTTAACGTCCCTACAGCTAATATTTCCTTACATGTCCCAACTGATAAAGATAAAAATGATTTAGAAAAAGCGTGTGAGTTAGAAGCAGATTTTATTTTTGTCTCATTTGTTCGTAAAGTGAATGATCTAGAAAAAATACAAGAAATAATTCATTCATGTACAGATAGTCGCATACCCCTCATCTCTAAAATCGAACACAGAGATGCTGTTTCCAATGTTCGTGAAATTCTTTCCCATTGTGATGGTTTAATGGTAGCACGAGGTGATCTTGGTATAGAAATTGGTCCTGCAAGAGTCCCTGTTTTACAAAAACAACTTATAGACTTGGGTAGAAAAAAAGGTAAACCAGTTATTGTTGCTACTCAAATGCTTGAATCAATGGTAGAAGAGCCCATCCCAACTCGTGCGGAAGCTAGTGATGTTGCACACGCTGTGTTTGACTGTGCTGATGCTTTAATGCTTTCCGCTGAAACAGCAACGGGTATTCATCCAGCGTATGTTATAAAAGTTATGGACGATATAATACGGGAAGCTGAAACAAGCAAACACGTACAATTCGAACAACAATTGGGCACAGATGATCTAATTGGAGAAGTAATAGGCCAAGCTGCAGTACGTATAGGGAAACAAATTAAAACAAAAGCAATTGTTGCTTTAACACAAACGGGTTATTCTGCTCGAATGGTTTCAAAAAACAGAATTTCATTGCCTATTATAGCAGTAACTCCCGATGAACAAACTCTGAGAAGACTTCAATTGCATTGGGGAATTAAGCCTGTTCTTCATTCATATTATACAGAATATGATCAACTTGTTTATGGAGCTATTGAAACTCTTCATAAAAAGAAATTTGTTAACCAATCAGATAATATTGTGCTTGTAGCTGGTTCCATGTTAGGCATACCTGGGAAAACCAATACTATTCAGATATTAAATATAGGTGAGACAATAGCTGGTCGTCATTAAATTTTCTTTCTTTTTGCGATAAGCATAAAAATGAGTAGTATTATTTTTTAATGTGAATAAAAAATGATTCGATTCCTTAAAAACATATTTGGAAAAAAGACGGAAAAAGACGAAAAAGATATTCCTAAAATTTTTAATGCTTTATATGAATTCAATCATGATAACATAATTGAAAAAAGCAAAGAAAAAGAAAAACCATTAATAGGAAATGCAAAATCTAATACTTTATTCTTAGAAACAGAGAAAAATAAGTTATCCGCCAAATTAGCTTTTGTTTTCATCGGTTCTACAGGTGTAAATTATTATACAGCGTTTAAAAAGCGTTTTCCTAAAGATGAGTTTAAAGGGTTAATTTTGACTGAAACTGAAAGTCTGAACAGTTTAGATACAAAACTAACCAATTTAGGATATCCCAACATTAATTACAAGGAAGACACATTTCTCAAAGGATATGATTGGTACGATTCTAACAATGATAAACTATCTGATATCCTTAATAAAATTTTCAAAGAGGTTGAAACAACTTTTATAATTTCCAGTAATAGCCGTTTTGAAATAGGTCTTACTCAGAAAATTATTGATTCTACACACGCTTTGGGGCCTCAACCCATTCTAGTTTTGCATTTACCACATATTGAAGAAGAAAAACAGAAACAAATCAATGCCTTAGCTTTTATGTATCAATTATTACAAGCTGAAGTTAAAAAAACAGCTCCTTTCTTTCTCTTTGATGAAATGCAACTATTAAAATCGCATCCAAAAAGAGACACAAACAATCTTATACCCCTATTGTATCCTCGTATTAGCAACTGCCTTATTGACTTGTGTTTATCCATACAGTTGTCTTCTAAACTATACAGAACCGAAGAGGATAATTTTCATGCTCTATTCAAAAACACAAAAGGTCCTGCTAAATTATTATCATTTGATATTTATGATCAATCAACCGAACTATCTTATCTCCTTAAAAAAACACCCTTGGCTTACAGTTATACTTCGGAAGACATAGGAACACGAGGAATGATTATTGTTCAACCATCTTTATCAGGATTAAACACTAAACAATATCTAGTTTTCCGGGAATATTTTGCTAATAAAGATGTTCAAATTAATATCATTAAAGAGAGACAGGTAGGTAGTTTAATAAGAGGATTAGTTCTCTTTTCTAGGTTACCTAAACATATCCTTAACAGATATACAATTTTAGAACAGTTCAGGATGCAAGTTTTAGATGAAGAAGAGGCTACAAAAGAATCATTTGATCTTATAGAATTATCTCGCTTGTGGGAATATAAAAACTATCATCTTAAAGAAATTGAAATCACAAAAGATGAATCATTAAAAGAAAAAGTTGGAGATAAAATAATAGAAGAGAGAGATGAGAAAAAAAACAATGCATAATAATGCTTTTCATCTTTTTTTTCCATATTAATGCTTATTTTTATCTGCAAAAACTCCTACACATAATTTTTCACCAACTAGATAGACGTAAAGGCGTCTTTTTTTCATTTATAATAGTCATCCGATTTTTTTTGTTGAAATAAAAAATGAGAAAGAACTGACCAAAACAATTATAATTGTTTTTTCCACAGCCTTATATAGACTAGTCTCACCAATTCTGATGATGTCGTTACATTTATAAAAAGATGGTGAGAAAAAAAACTAAAGATTCACTATTAAGAGGAAATGCTATGGAAAAGCGATTACGTATTTTAATGGGTGTTGTCATTTTACTTATTACCGCAGGTAGTGCAATAACTATAAGTTATATTCTACCTACACAGACTTATATATTAGTCGACCAAATCAACGCGGATTTAATTCATAATGCACAAATACGCCCGGAAGATGATTTTAGAGCTTATAATGGACCTGATGATACAAACTATTCGGATTGGATGTATACAGGTGTTAAAAATGAAGACTCAAACTTTACAGTAAAAACCAGATTTGAGTTTTATAACGTTAGTGACCGATATGGTTGGTTATATCTTAGTTCTTCACCAGCGTATCAATTCCCTCCAGGGCGGCTTATTTTTGATGTGGTTATCAATAAAACTGTGATCGATTACAATACTGAACATGATTATGTTGTATATGGCCAACAAAAACAATACATCTACAATAAGGACGAATCAACAGCTGGGTTTAAAGATAGTTATGTCTTGAATTATAACTATTTATGGCCATATTATATCGAAAAATTTGGTAATGGAACAGAATATGGTTTTCAAGCATATATAGCGTCCTATTTATTACATAATGAGTTACAAGAATTACAAGATCGTCTTGCACTCAATGAAGAAGAAATTGCACACTTAGCTTTAAACCGTAATTATGCACAAGGGCAATTTGACATTCAAGATTCAGTTTATATTCCACATAATTGGATAGATGTCAGACCAGCTTATATTGATCTAGGTTTTGATGCAGCTACAAGTTATCAAATTTTATATAATGCTACCTACGAAGGTAAAAACTTAGGTATATTAAATGGAGATCCTGGTGCAACAAAATTTTTCTTAGATTTAGTTAAAGGGTTATATTATGACCAAACTTTCTTATCTATCAGTCCTGAGCAATTACTAGCGGATGTTTATAACATTGATACACCCGCAGAAATTCAATATGCTAAATCTTTAGCTGCCTATCTCGAGTTCTTGCTTGTTGAACCAGCATTAGATTGGTTGTGGGACAATCAAATTTCTTATGTGGCTAGGAGAACAACATGGGAATGGCTTTTTGGCGTCAACGATGTTTTACTAGGTAACAACAAGTTTCCAATTATTAGAAATATTACTGCAACGACATTTGATACTGACTCAGACATGTACTATATGGAAAAAATGGGATTACATAATGTCAGTGAGGTTAGCCAAATAAGGGGTATTGCAAACATTCCAGGATACACTGAAGCCCATACACTTGGGCTAGACTATGATCCCGACACAGGTCTTGCTTATGCTGTTGAAGGTAAACGAGGATTAAAAATTTCAAACACAACCCATCCACTATTCTTGGCAATTGGACAGTATAAACCTTCAGGTGAGGATTTCAGAGATGTTGCTGTTGAAAAAACTACAGCAGGCAACACATGGGTCTATACGGTTAGTAATGTAGGGTTAAAAATTATTAATGCAGATGATCCCGAAAATATGGAACTAGCTACTGTTTTTAATAATTTTGGCAATGTAGACATGCAAAAACTAGAACTATACAATGATAATATATTTATTGCAAATGGTAAATATGGAATCGTTCGAGTTGGGTATTCAGGTCAAGAATTACAAACTGGTGTCGCTCAAGATAAATATACTGGTACTAATGTCAAAGCTTTAACAATTGGAACGTATACACCTAATATTATTTTTACAGCGGAAGGTACTGACGGTATTGGTGTATATACTAGCACATTTAGTGATATAACTTCGGTTTTAAATTACACTACAAATCTTAATGATGTATACGAGATTAAGGCTTATGGTGATTACGTATATGTTTTAGATAGTGTTAGAGGGCTAGTTATTTTTGAATACGATGATTCAGCTCAGACTTTAACCGAGCAATCATCTTACATTACAGGTACTGAACCATATCAATCAATCTATGTTAAGGATGCAAGTACGCTTTATCTGGCTCATGGCACTGAAGGATTTGAAGTTATAAGCATATCAGATCCCATAAATCCAACCCAAGAATCTACATATGATATTAATGCAAATGATGCAATAGTTTCAGATGTTTATGTTCATGGAGATAAGGTATTTGTAGCTGAAACAACCAATGGTTTAATTCGTCTTAATATCACTGCAAGTGGATTTGAGTTTGCTAGTGAAAAACCATTTGAACGTGATCAACTCCATACATATGTTGAATGTTGGAATGGTGAGGGATTGGAAGGACGCGATGCCCAAGTACAGCTTAATAATTGGCTATTTTTAGATGAAACGGATTACCAGAAGATGCCAAATACAGAAACCTATAACAACTATATTATTCGACCTAAAACAACTAGAGGTCTGAGAAATCAATGGTTTGAAGATTTCTTACGCCCAATAGTATATTCATCAACTGATACAGCTCTTAAATTTGACCTTCCCATGCTCGTATATCTAGCAGAACAACAACAACCAGTAGTAAACTTTAGAAGGTCAGATCTATATCACCAGCCAGAGGGGTCTACCATCCATAAGAATGTAAGCTTCATTTATTCGGGAAATTGGAACAACTTATATAATGATAAATACGCTTTTCAACCAGGTAATATATATATAACACATTCCTTACCTGGGTCGCCTCAACATGAAGCACATGAACAACAAATGACTGTAGAGCCAACAACAGGTATGGTGGTTACCAGAAAAGATAGAATGCAGTATAATACACATTCAACATTCTTTATTGAACACTATCAATATCTTAATGAAACAAGATTGGAAGAATACGTAGATGAATTGATTGCTGATAATCCCAACTTAGGATCAGGCGATAAATCAAACTTAATTGCCAACTTAAAAGAGTCCTTTTTATACCGAACATGGCATACTTCAAATCCAGGCCTTACTGGTTCAATGGGAACTTTGTTCTGGAAGGAAGAAGTATATGAAGCTACAGAAAAATGGGGAGATGATACAAAAGAACAATTCATCAATCGTATTAATACAGCAGATAGCTATAGAACATATGGTGCCTTTATTGCAATGGCACTCCTCACAGCTGGTTTTATAGTAACCTCTGTTGTTTTAGATAAAACTAAACCTAAATCTCCAGAAGAGAAATAATTTTTCCTTCATTTTTTAATCTTTTTTCTTTTTTTCGTTTTTCCATAGACTAAAGAACGATTTATAATTTGCATCGAGTGTTTTTAAAGTCATTTGGAGAACTTTGGAATACCCCATTTGTATGGGGGGTATTTTCTCTTGATTTCTGGTAATTCATCTTGCTGTTTGGTATATGTAATGTATTTTCGTTCTTTTTTGGGTTTTTCTTTTTGTTCTTTCCAATTGTCGATCCGATCCGAAAGTGCGAAGATATACATCAAACGGCATTTTTCCGATACATCTCATAGTACATCCAATTGCTCTTGGATGGGATACATTCGAATTTTTTGACTTACTTGCACTTTTGATCACTTAATATATTAATAGTGTTTTATATCTTTAAATATATGTGCGAAATTCATTCCCCCTAAAGAATGGGAACTTCTTTCGCAATCAGTTAAATATACTAGTAATAACTAATTATGCTCACCGAATTACTTATCAGTAGCACATTAGTGTTATAGTTTATATAGTATAGACTATACATAGTATCCATAGAACGTGTGTAAGAATATATATTTAAGAGGTAGTTGCGTGTCTAATTCCGAAACAAAAACAAAAAAAATGAGTGCAGCAGCATTTTTTAACGATAACCGAGCCATTGCTGGATTTGGCAATTCTATGCGAGCTGTTTTCACTAGCATAAGAGAATTAGTTGAAAATGGTTTGGATGCTGCTGAAAACAGAGGTATTAATCCTAAAATTACAGTTGAATTGCGAAGACTCTCTAGTGACGAAATTAAGGAATTGCTTGACATTAGAGAGCATCAAAAACTCGAAAAACATATAGACTTTCTTCAACTTACTTGTAGAGACAATGGGATTGGAGTTTCTGGTAATCAAATTGCTGATTTGTTTGGTCGTGTCCTTACTGGTACAAAATATGGGGTAATTCAAACTAGGGGGAGATTTGGTTTAGGAGCTAAAATGTGTCTCCTTTATTCCATGTCTTCAGTAGACTTACCTGCAAAAATAACCAGTCGTTATTTCATGAATGATATAACACATGAAGTTCATTTAATGATTAACTTAGAGAAAAATGAACCCATTATAATGGAACAAAAAGAGTATTTGGAAGGTCATCCTAAGTATTTAAATGAACCTGGTACTGAAATTCAGATTTCTTTCACCGGTGCATGGAATCTTGCCAAGAATAGTATCAAAGAATATTTCAGACAATTAGCTATTATTACTCCTTATGCTTCATTTGAAATAAAACTCCCTAGTGATGATGATAATCAAGAATTTGATGTTTTGGAATATGATTATGTTGTTGAAGATATGCCCCCTCATCCTAAAGTAGTGAAAATACATCCTTACGGATGCGACATTACTCAATTTAAAGCTGAACTGTCAGGCACTGATGCAAAAACGCTTACAGAGTTTCTTTCAACACATTTTATGGGAGTAAATGAACGAGTTGCGGAAGGATTCTTTCATTTGCTTGAAATTGACCCAAATAAAAACCCCAATGATTTATCTACTAATGAGATCAGGCGTATTGTTCATGAGGGGTTCGTTAAAGCCTATCAAGAAGCAAAAGATGTAAAAAGAAAAAGAGATAGAATTTTTCAATTTGATGCTCCAAAAGGTGATGCACTTTCTCCATTAGGGGCAAACAGACTTAAGAAGGGATTAGAAAAAGAATTAGAACCTGTTTTTGTTGAAGCTATCTCTAGACCACCCAAGGCATATTCAGGACACCCATTTATTGTTGAAGCAGCAGTAGGATATGGAGGTGGAGTGAATAAGGCAGCTCAATCTCGCAGTAGTTATTCATCAGATAACAAAATTATCTACAGATATGCCAATCGCATACCCTTAATTTTCGGGGCAGGAAATGACGTAATTACAAAAGTTGTTAACTCTATTAAGTGGAATGAATATGGACTAACACGGCAGTCTGATCCGTTGTCTATAGCAGTATCAGTTGTTAGTACAAAAATTCCTTTTCCTGAAACCAGCAAAGAATATATTTCCTCTACACCCGAATTAGAAGAAGAAATTCGATTAGCCCTTCAACAGTTAGGAAGAAGATTAAAGACCTACTTAGGAAGAGCAAAGCGCAAACGCAGAGAAAATGTTAGACTTTCTCGTTTTGTCAAATCTGCACCAGTCGTAATTGAAAATCTTGTACGGATCCTTGATGATGAGAAAATAACTTTTACAGACTTAAAACAAGAAATAATGATTACTTCTGCAGCATTAGCACATGGAACACAAAAAAAAGTGAAACTGTTTAAACCTCTTGGTACAGATATCTTTCAAGCAAATATTTGGTGTTCCGAGGATATACAAGAAAAACTCCATAATAATAGCATAAGTTCCATAGGCCGTTTTCTTTATACAGACGGATCTGTTTTATCAAAGTTGATAGATGTTTCTCAGGTAGATATCTCTGATATCAAACGTAGAACGATCTACGAATTTGATAAAGCAGAAATGTCCCCACCATTATTTAATAGATATTTAATACCCAGACAAATAGAAAAACGCTTTAAAAAGAAAAAATCTGATAAATCAAAATCTCTCAAAGAATCGCTATATAAACGATGGATTCAAAATAGTTACCATTATTTAGCAACATCAGAAGTGAAGCTAGGAAGAGTCAATGGTTTATTGGAAAGATTGCTGGAAACAAAAAAGAATGAGTTGCTCGAGAGACACATAGAAAATAAAAGTCAACACATTGAGCAGCATAAAGACAAGCCAATTCAAAAAGGAACCTTGGATAATTATCTTAAACGAGAAGAAAAAGATGAGATGAAAGAAAAAACTAAAATACCAGATGATATTGAATCGTTAGATAAATTATCAGTAAAACACATTTTTCCTTCATTTGAATGGTTGAAAGAAAATACAGAAAGCATACAACCAAATCAGACCCTTGAAGAATTTATTTTTGATATAAAACGCCCAAATTCCACAAGATATTATGAAGATTTAACAAAATCAATTATAGATCATATTGTTAAGGTTTTTACACAATTATCGGAAAAATTTCCTGAATTTGAAAAAATCATTGTAACTAAAATGTCTCCTGATTGGATGGATGGATATACTAAGAATGCTTTTCATAGAAGAAATATTGAGACTGTCTCTGATTTTATCAATTTTCCTTTAGAAGATCTTATTGAAATTAGAGAGATGGAGAGGAGCCTCTATGCAGATTATATTTCTTATTTAGGTAATCAACAATCAATTTCTTTAACAGAATTAGGTATTTCTGATAAAGAAGAGGAATTATCAAAAGAGATAAAGATGGTTTATTCGTTTCTTAAGAAGAACAACATTCATACCCTTGCCAAATTTCTTTCTCTTCCTATTATTTCCGTTTATGAGAAGAGATTTGACAAACTTGCTTTATTTCTATTGGATGAATCAAAGGTTCGTATTTTGGACTATATTAAGAAAAAAGAAGAAAGATATGATTTATCTCATATTAAAATGATTCCTAGAGACTTAGAAATAGCTTTAAGGAAGAACCAAATTTTTACTACAACAGAATTTTTATCCACATCCATCACAACCCTTAGGGATGATCTTAATTTTACTAAAAAAGAAGTAATTAGAATAAAAAATCTCATAGGTACAGAATTACCTAACTGGATAGAAAACAAGACATTACTAAGTAAACTTGGTATTAATTCGCTTGAAGAAATTTTTTACAGTTCGCCTGAAAAATATGATTTAGAAGCAGAAGATAAAAAAGATTATTTGAAGAATTTAAAAGTTCTAAGGACTCCAATTGTATTTGCACTTCCTGAATTGCGACCCGAAGCATATTTTCTAAAGAAAGTGGGTATAAACTGTGTTGGGCGTTTTCTAATCTGGCCTAATATCGACCTAGCAGAGATATTAGAGACAAGTGTTGAAAATATCCTAAAATTGAAAGAAAAAATAGATCCAACCACATTTCAGCAAAATATCGATAATTTTGGCAAAGACTTATCGATTATTAAACATCTTTATCCACGTTTGTACAAATATTTTGAAGGACATAACATTTCTCTTCAAGAACTATTTTATCTGTATCCCACAGAAAAACTGCCTTTAGATGAAAATAGTTGGGAAAGGATATCTCATTTAAACTACCTAGCCCAAAAAGATATTTTAGAGATTGTAAATCATATAAACATTAGTTCTAGAAAAAAATCACAACTAAGACAAGCACTGCTCCATCTCAAGGGAAGAAATTACCTCACTATAAGATCATTGTTAGATACCCATCCAGATGTTTTAAGGAAAGAACTACCCAGAAAATCTATCAGAAAGCCAGTCTTGGAGATCTACTCGAAACTAAAAAGTCCAAAAGCATCAAAAGAAGAGTTTACAAATGATATCCTCCTAGTAGGAGAATATGATGATTTCCTTCAATCTTTTGCACTTCCTACATTAAGAATTAATGGTTTAGATATTCACGATTGTGATAACCTTATGCTTAATGGTATCGTTTCCATTCAACAAATGTTCGATTATAACACAGTCAAATTGTCTGATATCACAGGTCGTACACAAAAAGAGATACAAGATATATTAAGTGAAATTCAAATAACTAAAAAATGGGCACCATTCTTTACTCGAAAAGGTCGTACAGGATATGAATCGCTTATATTTTTTGATTTTGAAGAATCTGAACGTTTTTCATCTGATGAAATTGAATCGCTCATTAATTGTGGCTATTCTTCTGTAGATGAGTTATTTTATTTAACTAACAAGTTAACATTTTCGTCTCCGGTGGTAAAATGGGAAGTTATTCATAAATTCAAGCAATTACTTAGATCTCCCCTTACACTTGTCAGTTGGGAAGAAAAAATAGTTAAAAAAATCACGAATGAAGAGACAGGGGAAGAGGAGGAAGTGGAAGATACCAAACATATTACGCTTTCTACCCCTCAACTGAATACACTAAGAGAAGAAAATATAACAAGAATAATTGACTTGTTGTTCACAAAGTCCGATAGAATAGCTAAAATACTTAATATCGGTGTAGAAAAAGCTTCAAAATTGCAAAGAAATGTTAGAATATCTGATACGGGTATAAATCTAGCTGATTTTAGTATATTCAAACCAGAAATCATTAAACAACTTGAAAACATAAACATCGTAACAATTGAGGATTTATATTTTTCAACAGCACAAGATAAGTGGAAACTGGATAATATTCCTTGGAGCATAATAGAGACGTTTAAGAAGATACTGAATCTTCCTCTTATCAACCTTAAAGATATGCTAGATGCTGAGATAATTGATTCTTTAACTAAAGCCAATATATCTACCTTACTCGGATTTCTTTTATCATCTCCAAAACATCTAATGCAAAAAACGGGGATCCCTGACGAAAGATTTGAGAATATCCGAAGTGGTTTAGATCTCTCCGAACTTTACAAATATTTCTCTCTACCAATCTATTATTTACCTGAAGTTAGTTTTGATCTGACTGAAGAGTTACATGAAAATGAAATAACACATATCATCGATTTTATAGACAAAAATTCTTCCGTATTAGGAAGGATAATTAACAGTGGTGAAAAAAGGGTTGAAATTGGCGACCTTAAAGATTCATTAACAGTAAACAAGATTTTTGGTAGATATGAAGAATTGGGCATTTTTGCTTTTGAAACAAAACTTTTCGATAAGAACGAGCAACGCAAACTTAGTCGTGACTCTATTTTCATGTTCGAAGGGCTTCAAACAATACAAGAAATCTATTATTTAGTAGAAAAAAGTTATTATCAACTGAACCTTGACTTATGGAATAAGATATCTGCTATTAAAAACATTATGGGACTTCCTCTCCGAATGTTTTCAGAGATATCAGATTATTCTATGGAGATTTTGAAGAATAATAATATTACCTTAGTATATCAATTATTATTTATTCCGGATGGGGATATAACTGAAGATGAATTGTTGTATGATAATGTATCAACCTACTCTTCTACTTTAATCGATTTTAGGTCATTTCATTATTTTGGCCATATACCTGCAAGGGTTTATAATGCTGAGTTTCTTAAGGATTATGTTGAAAATTTTGAAGACGTTGCGTTGCTAGATGCCATAACGTCTAAGAAACTGATTGATCATTTTGCGAATAAAGAGAGACAATTTATCATAGAAAAAGTTAATATTAATCTCATACGTTCTTTGTTAGAATTACCTCTACAAGTTAGTCCTTTCATAGAACAAATTAGCACAGAGATGAAACCCGAATTATCTACAACAAAGATAGGTGAACT
This sequence comes from uncultured archaeon, assembly GCA_964534625.1. GTDB lineage: Archaea > Asgardarchaeota > Heimdallarchaeia > Heimdallarchaeales > Heimdallarchaeaceae > CAZHRF01. The sequence continues at coordinate 12,602 of CAZHRF010000040.1, forward strand.
ATTCACAGATCAATACGATGAGTTTTCAGCAATTGCAAAGATACGAGAACAACTAAAAGAGTACAATGCATTCAATGTCTTAATCCGAGATATTTCATTTCCTGTCGTTAATCTGGGATTGGAAGGAGACGCAGCTCTAAAACTGAGTAAAGCATCAATTAATACACTCATCGAATTTTATTCTACACCCATAAAAACATTAGCGGATATAGCGGATGTCTCCCAAAAATATATTAGAGAAACAAAAGAACAGATGATTTATTCTGAACTTGTTTCTATACACGAAGAAAGATCTCATCCTATAAACGAAAGCTCAATAATATCTCAAGAACAAATTAACAAATTAAATGAAATAGGGATTAACTCTATTGAAAGATTCTATTTCTCTTCTCAACTAATTGGGGTTGCAGACATTTTATCCTTGGAAGATTATAAATTAGTTAAAGAAATATTATCTGGTTCTTTAAGATTCATTAGTTTTCTTTCTTTTGAGGAATATCAGCGATTAGAAGAACACAATATGAATTCTATTATTGACCTATCATTGTTAACAAAACAAAAGCTATTCACTATTACAAATAATATGATTTACCAAGAGTTTCATATTTTAGATCTAATATCTTTTGATGAGATAGCAATAAAGAGAGAGAAAACAGCCATTCCTCTTACTGCTTGTCCATCCATAAAAGAAGATTATTTAGAAAAAATAACTAATATAGGTATTCACTCCATTCAAGATTTTATTTCACGAATGGATGAAATAAGAGAATCGCATCCAAATCTAGTTAACCTTAATATATTTAAAGAAGTGGAATTATTCAATTCGTCTATTGCTTTTCTCCCACTTCCGATTAAAGATAAGAATAAACTCCTATATTCAGGTTTAGGTGATATTCTCACATTTGTTACAGAAGATCCTTCAACTATCAGTTTGATTCTTGACTCGTCTGAGAAACAAATAAAGAAAATAAAGAATAAAATCTCTGTAGATACCCTCAAGAAACAAATAGAGAATAATGGAATCATACTTGATAATTTTAACCTTCTTACTCCCAACAAAACAAGATCATTATTACGTAGCGGAAAAAAGACAGTACAAGATTTATATGCTGCTTATTATCAAGCAGGTGTTGTTACGGATGTTTCAGAAACATATCTAGAGAGCTTCATAAAAGATTGCGAGAGTTCTATTTATTGTATAGATGAACTCGAATTTACAGTTAAAACGCTTCTTGCTAAAAATGATATTCTACGAGTAATTGATCTGATAAATAGTGATATATCTAATATACTTAAAGAGTGTATTCCAGAAAGTCACAAAACACTTATGGAAGCAAAACAAGGGACAATCACTTTAAATAAAGGCAACAATATCACTATTGATGAGGAATATATAAACCAACTTAAGACTTTCAAACTAGAGCTGGAAAATTTGACAGTAGAATCAATTTATGCTTTTATTCCTCAGTATCTCAAAGAATACTCCGAAACAATTCAGATAGAAAAAATAAAGGAGATAACATTACTTTCAAAACTAATTAGTACTTTATCCAAATCGATTTTAGCCATAGACGAGTTTTCATTGAAAACTAAAACTGAGCTTTGGGCATTAGGTATAAGGAATATTATTGAAATTTTTGTACTTCCACATGAAAAATTACTGAATATTGAATTTTCGGCTCGAAAAGAAGTGAGAGAATTTGTTAATACAATCTCTATAAACAAATTGCTATCAATTATACTTCCTAGCAATTTATCACACACTAATGCTGAAATTCAAAATAAACTGCAATCTTATAATATCAATAACCATCTAGAATTGTTTAACTTCATTCCCCACACACTTCTATATTTAGAAGAGGAATTATACTCCTTTATTAAACATGTTAGTGCACATCTTTTATATCCTATCATCTGGGTAAAGCCCATTTTAGAACTGGAACATCATATGATCAAAAGTATAGTGGAGAATGGTGGGGGGAATATCCTTTCTGCTTTGAGCTTACTTTCTTTTGGTGATAACTGGGATAATACCCTATATGAAAAGAAAAAAGAGCAACTTATCAAAAGTATATATAGCACTCTAGATGAAGTCAAACCTCCGAAATGGACCATTAAAATCGCAGATACTTGTTTATTAGATAATTACAATTTAGGAAATAAAAAAACCAAAATTAATGAATTTTACATTTCTGAATTGTTTACTTTTAGTAGTCTTTTCCAACAAGATATAAGTTTAGCAGAAGAAGTACAAAAAATAGTTACGAATTTAGAGACAATACCTATTTCTTTTGTTGATGATCTAACAAAAGAGCAATGTAGAACACTTTTGGAACTTAATTTCTCAAATTTGTCATTGTTTCTCTTTTATCCTGTTCCGTTGTTATCCAAAATTTTAGATGTTTCAGAAGAGAAAATTTCTCAAATTAAAAAGAATATCAACTTAAAAGACTTGAATAGTAGAAATAAAAAATTTGGAATAGATATTGCATTACTCGATTCTATTTCAGAAACTACAAAAAACAAACTAAAAACTACAGGGTTTGAATCTATTTATCAACTCATTAGTGTAGATTTAAATACAGTGGATTTATCTAAAGAAGAAAGAGAGAAAGTAGAAAAATCATTCTCTATTCTTTATACACCCATGATACTAGCAGCCAAAAGGTTCAATATAAAAGATAAGGAAATAAAAAGATTACATGCCCAATCCCTTTATACCTATTATGATCTTTTAAATCTTCCAATACTTGAATGGAAAAAACTATTAAAACCTTTGTTTGATTCAGCAGATAAAGACAACAAACAATTCATCAAAGAACTAGAATTAGCATCTAAAGATGGCATGGACATAATAAAACTTGATCTTCCAAAAAGGTCAACAGAACAATTACAAAATATAGGATTGGATACAATTGAACACTTCTGTTATGCTCCTGTTGAATATATAGCTGATAGAACATATTTACAAGAAGACGCAGTTACAGAGTTAAAATCAAAACTTTTCAAAAGTTTGGCATTTTTGCAAGAATTATCACCCCAGACTATAATATATGCATATAACCAGAAAATTTATACAGTTATAGATCTTGTGAATCATTATCACGATCTACCAGAAAAAATACAAAAGGAAGTAGAACCAGCTATAGAATCGATCCGTGATGTTAATATATTATGTTTTAAAGAAGATAAAAAAGATGTTGAACAACGTTTAATTAGTGCAGGATATCAATCATATAAAGACGTACTCTGTGATCCTCAAATACTACAAAAGAAAGAAGTGTATTCAAGCATAGCACCCTATTTACTTGCAAATATAAGATTTCTAAACATAGATAAAAAGACTGAATCAAAATTAAGAGAAAATGGGTTCCATACTATAGCTGATCTCATTATTTTATCACCTTCATTTGTGGGTAAAAATGCAAGAATTAAGATAGCTGATATCACCAAACTAGTCTCAACAATAAATATTGCAGATATTCAAAAGAATATCGAACAAGAACAAAATAAACATTTTACTGATTTAGAATTTGTCTCTAACAAAAATCAAGAAACACTCAAATCCATGGGGATATATTCATACGAGGATTTACGCAATATTAGAGATTACCCTTGGTTATATAATACTAAAGAATTAGAAAAAGTTACTGTGCAAATAGAAAAAATTCTAAAAGTATCTATTCTAAATTGTCCTCAAATCTACGCTCTGTCTATTGTTGATATTGAACAAATGTTTTATTCAAATAATGTTTACAAACTAAAAGATCTATTAATTAGTACAACTTCAGTTAACAGAGATGAATTGGATGATTTCATTCAGAATATCGATGTTTTTCAAGAAAAGAAAGAAGAAAAATATATTCAGATGAACATCTTCCTTCAGGATATTTCCCCTTCTGATTTATTTACCAAAGATGTAGACATTACAGGAGAATATCTAATAGATCTCATTTCAACAATTTTTGAGAACACAGCTACACTTTCAGAAAAAGGAAAGTTTCTTCATAAAATACTAAAAACTCCTATAACAATAATTACCAAATTAGATCAACACCAAATTTCTAAACTGAAAGAAAATAATATACAAGTAATAGCTGATTTATTTGTAAAACCAGCAGAATATATTCAAAATATTCTTAGTAAGAAACTTTCTAAACATATTGAAACCATGCTTCCAAAACTAGATATGACAACTCTACAAAAATATTTCGAGAAAAGAGTGAAAACCACGGATCTTGTTTTCTTATCCGAAAAGGTTTTAGAAGAAGTAACAAATGAGTTTGATATCATTGATCAATTATATTTAGCAATTAATAGTGATAAATCCCCATTTAATAAGTCTGTTACTACAAATATTATGAAAAAATTGGATGAATCCCTTCTATTAGTTAAGATTCCTAAATTGACTATAGATAATTGGATCAAGCTACATGAAACTATTCCTACTGTAAAAGACTTTCTAATGTCCCATCCTCATCGACTGGCAGATGTATGCGGACTTGATGAACAAGCAATTCTTTCTCTACAAAAAAGTATTACTGATGGTCAATTTATCCGTGCTCCCAGAATAAGTAAAAATAAAATATTCACAGGTACTTGTGTATTAAGGTTAAAAGAAGAAGGGATCATTGATTATCCATCTTTATTCTCTTTTGCATCCAACAATTCTAATTTAACCATTAAACTCAAACATCAAATCAATTTTGTTACAGGATATGATTTAAATGAATTTGATAGATATAATCTATCTCTTACTTTGAAAGATCTTATTTTCTTATCCTATCACATTGATGAATTAACAGATACGGACAAAAAATTAAATGAACTCAAGGAAATGATTGATGTTTTTCTATCAGATGGTAAAGGTTTAGAGGAAATCTTTCCCGAGTTAGATGAGAAGCAGTTAGAAGAAATTGGATATTATACAATCGAATTTTTATTAATACTTCATGAAAATAATACAGAGATATTTGAGGAGATACTTAATTTATTCGATGATAACATTTCAACTCTCATATTAAATTTAATAGACGATTTGTCCCGTCATCCTATTCTTCTTAAAGGTCCTGGATGGGATAACATCAAACTGTTTGAAGATCGCCCTTATTCCTCTATTAAAGAGCTCTTTTTCATTCCATCTACTGAATTAAGAGAATTAGATAATTCTTTATATCTTAATTTTAGGAAAATAAATCCTTCTTTCTTGGAAGAATTAAAAGATGAGCTTGTTACTATTTCTTTACTGTCTTTTGATGAACAAACAATATCGCATTTAGAACGCTATGAGCTTAAATTTATCGAGGAAGCACTGATTTATAATATTCAATCAAATTCTCAAACAAGCAAATTATGGCAATATTCGGAAGAGATCCGACGAATCATGTATATGAATCCCTTACAACTACCTAAAGTTGTTCAAAATGAAATTATTGCGAACGAGGTTGATGAAAAGCATCTTAAGACCATCTATGATTTCATTGTATTTTGCAAGCAAAATGATAATAAACAAATACAGAAACAGTTTTCTTCAATATTACAAGACCTTAATCCAGAAAGTATCAATAAATTTGAAGAACAAGAGAGAGAGAGGTTTAATAGTTTCATTAAAGATGGTAATCTTATCAATCAGTTGAAAGAAAATAATATTGACAGCATTGGCCTTCTTACACCCTTGATTAACAGCAAACTACCAGATACATTAACTGATGAAATTAGAAATCTTATTTCTACACTTACTGCACCTGTGGGATTAATCGTAACTCATTCTACAATCGAAAGTAAATTAAGTAAGCAAGGAGTAGCGCAAGTTTTTGACTTCACTCAACCTCCAAATAATGATAAATTCTTAGACGTCTATCTTACAGATACTCAAAAACAACGCGTTCTTTCAAAACTGGAGAATTTAACATATCCTAAACTCTGGGAAGAATTAGAAGACAGAAGTACCCGCTTGGAAAAATGTCTTTTCCTTAAAAAGGAATATTTAGATGCACTTAGAAGAGTAGGTTATACTCATATCTACCACTTGAATTTACCAGCAGGATTAATATCTACTTACACCAATCTTAATAAATCTGAAGTTCAAGAAATTACAGATATACTTTCCTCTCCCATATATTTGCTTAATGACTTATTTATTGGACATCCTCAAGCAATTATGAAATTATATAAACAAGGAATGCTAACGCTAAAAGACTTATATTTGAATAAAAATCAAGCTATTTCCGATATTAGTGGTATTGAAAAGAAGAAAATAGATTATTACTTAGCATCTTTCAGTGAGGATAATCTAGTTCAAGGAAAGAATGACGAGGTTTCTTTAACTACTTCCATTCCTGGATTTTCAAGAGATTATTTACAACAACTAAAAGATCGAGAGTTCAGAACAGTTCAAGATTTAATTGTACCAACAGAAACACAATCTAATAGTAAATACTATAAAGATGATAGAATGAAGGATCTATTAAAAACATACAAGTCTAACATCTCTTTATTAAATGTGAATGCAAAAGATTTGAAGAGTATAAAATCTCTTGGTATCCAAACCATCCAAGAATTCATTCTTTATCCTACTTCAGAACTCGAGAGGATCATTTCTTTAGATGTTAAAGAAATCAGAGATATAAAGAGAAAAATACCCATAAAAACGAAGAAGACTTCCACAAAGAAAACTTCAACTAAAAAGAAGACTTCCACAAAGAAAACTTCCAAAGGAGGTTCTAAATAATGGTTCAACAAGATTTTCTTATCAGAAATTCAACTACTTTACCTGCAGATGAAAAAACCCAAGCATTTGATCGCGATATTTATGTTGCTGAAATCTATGAATGGGTAGAACACGCATATGATTTATCAAGAGACAAATTTGTTCTATTCTTACGTAGTGGAAAAAAATGGTTTTTATTGAATTCAAGAAAGAAGCTCACATCTTATGACCTTAAGAGAGAACGTATGCGTATTGACATTCGGCGTAGTGTTTCATTAGATAAACTCAAAAAATTACAAAAAGAATTGCTCGAAACAAAAAAAGACGAATATAGTATGCCTTATGGAGTAACCAATGTAGATATGACTACTGCACTCGAAACTAATAGCCGTTTAGTGAAGGCTGCTTGGGACTTTTTGTACGGAGCAATGAATTATCCTCGTGATGTGAGTTTTAGAATCCCATCTAGAAGTGGATCCAATATCGGATTTGATGAAGAACAAGAGTTAGTCTTGATTGGCCGCCAAACAATAGATAGACAGTTCCGCAACCTTTCGTCAGTCAGCTCTGTCGAACAAATGACAATTGCCATGCGCTTAGTTCATGACCTTTTGTCAAGAGATATTCACTCAACTAAAAGAGATTTGTTTTATATGGATGTAAATGCTTTTGATAAACAGTCAGTTTCTGATGCCTTAATTGAAGATTTAGGGGCGATGTTACAAGTTAGTCGTTCTTCACTGAATATTAGTGCATCATCTAAAGGTATTGTTGTGGGTCGCATCTCCTTTGAGGAGAAAGGTGATCTTATTGATTGTAGAAAAATGGGATCAGGAAAAGCCATAGCACCCAATATTGATGATATTAATAAACTGGAAAGTGACGCAGAATTTTGTCTTGTTATTGAAAAAGATGCTATTTTTAATCGTTTGGCTGAAGACCACTTTTATGATTATGTCCCAAGTGTTTTAGTGACAGCCAAGGGACAACCAGACATGGCGACCAGACAATTTCTAAAAAAGATAGATGATGAGTTGAATCTTCCTATCCTTGCGATAATGGACGCAGACCCGTATGGGTTTGAGATAATGAGAGTATATAGTGTTGGAAGTAAATCGTTAAGCTTTGAATCTACTCATTTAGCTGTCCCAAATATTAAATGGTTGGGGTTGCTGCCTAGTGATTTGCTTCCAGAGAATGGTTTTGATATACCCAAATCAGCTTTAATTAAATTAACCCAAAAAGATATCAGAAGATCTAAATTGATGTTAGAAGAAGAATTTGTAAAAAGAAAACCAAAATGGGAAGAACAATTACAATTGCTAATAAATAGTGGATATAAAGCTGAAATACAAGCACTTAACGCAAGAGATCCTCAATTTATAACGAATTTTTATCTGCCTGAAAAAATAGAAACAGGTGATTTCATATAAAAAAATTATCTGTTTTGGGTTTACCAAATTTTTTTAATAGTTAAGTGAGAAGTAATTGAGTGATGAATACAGATGATGAAGAAGAAGAGTGATAAAGGAATATTATTTCTATACATGGGAATACTTGGTTTAATATGCCTTAGAATCATCTTTTCCCTATTTTCCTCTCTGAAAGAGGGAACAATTGATTCATCTATACTAAATATTAATGCACGTTTGTATTCGAGCTTATTAACAATTATTATTGCTATTTTATTTGGACCAATAGTAGGTTGGTATATACAAAGATCTTCCTTCTTAAAGGAGAATGAAATAAATGATCAGTTAATATTCAATGTCATTAAACATTTGGGACCAATTATGGTATTGGCAATCATTATATCTATTAGTGTGTTTTCTTCGTCACTTCAACAATATACTTGGGTATTATTAATATCTGTGAGTTTGATTGAAACGATCCAGTTCTGGTTTCTCTCAATACTATTTGGAATTATTGGATTTAATGTATTGGAAACCTATTTAGGGCCAATATTTTATGGATACATTCTTCAACCCTCAAAAAACAGTTTAGGAATATCCTTGATTAAACATCAATTTAACCAGTTATCTTCTGATACATTTAAACCAGTTTTACTCTTGTTATCTTTATTGATTGCTGTTGCAAATTTAGTTGTCTTACTTATTTATCCTTCAATTCCTTCTGAAAACCTAGAATATCTTTTCTTTGCTATTCCGAATTTTAATTATAAATTTACACCCTCTGATGCATTTAAACAGGAATTATTCAAGCTTGTTTATATCAACCCTAGATGGTATCTCAATTATAAAATCGTACAATCTTTAATGAGTATCCTCCTCTTTAGCTTTATGGCTTTAATGATTTACATTAAAAACAAGAGAGAAGTACAGAAAGATTCAAATCTTCTAACTGCAAAAAGAGAAAAAGATATGGGCGATGTTATCTATAACATATTAGCTCCGGTAAAAAGAGAGTTATATCAACCTCAATCAAAAATAAAAAAAGATAACAAGAACAAGATCAAAAGGTTCTTGGAAGATGTAAAGGAGAGCACCTTACTTTCCGTCATCAAGCTTTGTTTAATCAATACAGCTATTTCTTATGTTATAATCGTAATAGGACTGCTTTTAGGCTTTCCAGTGCAGATTATAGGAAATCTTGGAGACAGACAAATTTCTTTTCTGAATTTATCACTCTTAGTTTGGGCAGGTTTTTCTGAAGAAGTTACTTTTCGGTTTTTACTCTTTGGACTGCCTCTCTTCATGATAAAAGCGATCCCCTATGCTTTTAGGAGATGGATAATTAACTCATCAGAATTTGACAATAATTTGAAAAACGATCCAAAGGTTCAAGATGACCAAGAAAATATCCAAAAAATGGATATAACCCCCTTTCAAGAGAAAAGAAGAAATTCTGTTAATCCACTTCTTTATCTTACAGGTGGGTGGAAAAAACTTGGGATCATCGATTTGTTTTTCTTGTTAGTCTCATCATTCTTATTTGGTTTTGTTCATTATCAAGTAGGAACATGGTTACCTTGGAAAATCGTTCAAACAGCTTTTGGAGGACTAATTATGGGAATAGCATTTTACAAATATGGTCTTCATGCTGCAATCTTTGTTCATGTAGTGAATAATTTTGTTATAGGATTAATCACAACCTTGAATTATGGTCTAATAACCATTGGTATTTTAAGTTTGATTATAATCATCTTTCTAGGGCTCCTTTATTCTTTAATCGTTTTTAATGGATTTATATCAAACTATTTTCTAAAGATATATACAAAAATCACAAATCACGATTTAGAAATCCGCAATATTAACACTCTAACTTCTTCAAAGGAGGATAAGTAATGAGCCATAGAAAAAGACAATTCCTTAAGGTTATTTTAGCGGGGGAAGCAGGTGTTGGTAAAACAAGTCTGAGAAGGGCTTATCTTGGAGAAAGTTTCGTTAAACAACACCTATCCACAATAGGAGCTGATTTTTCAAGCATGAAAAAACACATAAATGATAAAATAGTAAATTTTCAAATTTGGGATTTAGCAGGGCAAGAATTCTTTGAAAATGTCCGCATGATGTATTATCGAGGAGCATTGGGTGCCTTATGTGTTTGGGATGTTACTGAAATTGAAAGTTTGGTAGATTTAGAGAGATGGATTAATGAATTAGAAAAGAATACTGGGCGAGGAATTGTTCCCTTCATAATTTTAGGCAATAAAATTGATCTTTTAGATGATAATGAAAAGGAATTAATCAGAGAAAAAGCAAAAGATTTTGTTGATAAATACAACAAAAAATTCAATAATAAAGGTTTTAAGGTCGATTTTTATGAAACATCAGCTAAAACAGGAGAAAATGTAGATAAAGCATTTGAAGATTTAGGTGAAAAAATTATTGAATATATAGAATTCAGAAGAAAAATGAGAAATAAATGAGGAGTAAAATACGGAGATAAAACAATGAAAGAAGAGGAGCTAATCCAACTAATTGACAATAATAGGGGAGATACAGTTAATTTAAATGATGTGAAAAATATTAAAATTTTATTAAAAAATATTTCTGATGACAATAAAACACGTTCTAAACGAATTATAAGTTTATTAGAAAAATCGCCATTTATTGCACCCCAAACAGTACTAGATGCATATTATGAACAACCTAGCATATTATTGGGCAACTACATCAAAAATAATTTAGGCTTAGTTATCCCCTATTTATATGAACCCCTTATTGATAAAAACTATTTTTCAATATTTTCTAAATTACTTAGATCATTAAAAGCTATCACCATTCATGATAAAATAACCGAATCAGCTCAACAAGCTCCTTTATTATCTGCATTAGCTGAATTGGCTATCAGAACATTTCACGAATCTTATAAAGAAATTTCCCATTCAACCCTTTCCTTTAATCTTATTACTCGAAAAGAACATGAATTTAGAAAATTATTAAAATTTCGGTTTAATCAAAACGACCAACACACTACAAGCCTAACTCTTCAAGCTATAAGTAAAAATCCAGAGTTAACCAAATTAGTCATTACGCAAGTAAAAGATATTATTAAAACTTCTAACAATTCAGAAAATGTCAGTGATGCAACACTTGCACTAATGAACGTACAAGATCCTCAGCATTCTGATGTTCTCATCGATCGACTTGAAAAAGAAACAGATCCGATTAATGTTCAGCTTACTATAATTGAAGCTTTAGGAAATTTGGGTAGTAAAAAAGCATGTAATGTTTTAATCAAGCAATTTGAAAGGGAAAAAGACATTGCCTATAATACAACAAAAGCTCTTTCTATGATGGGAGAAACTGCCCTTCCTGATTTAATCGAAGCTCTGAAAAACGATCAATATGTTCCTTATATTGTAGAAACCATGAAAAGGATAGGAGATGTTAGCGTTGATTACTTGATAGAAGCTTTGGAAGAGGATAAAAAAAGTATTCGCAAAAATGCAGCACAGTGTCTCACATTAGTTATGAGCCAGAAATATGGCTATGAAGGCTCTATTACACATTTGGTCAATCAGTTAGAAGGTAAAAACAAAACCATCATTGAATCAGTTACTAATGCATTACTAGTTCTAGGTACTCCCTCAATCGAGGTACTTATTAAGTATTTGAATGATGAAGACAGGCAGCTTCGCAATAATTCATTAAATGTTCTGAATGCTTTTGGAATAGAAAATGTAGAAATCGCACTAGATGGACTATTAGAAATCAATCCTTACCAGGCTGTAAAATTAGGCTCTTTATTGTACATCTATCATCCAATTGAAGAATATCAACAACTAGGATTAGATTTTGCTATTAAAGACGATAAATTCCGTGTTAAGCCAGAGGATGAACTTTTTGAACTGATTAGAAGAGGATTAAAAGAACCTGAACCAATTATAAGAGAAAGGACTTGTGAGATACTTTACTATTTCAAATCAAAGGCAGTACCTTTACTTACAAATTGTCTTAATGATCATAATATTTCAGTTAAACGAAAGGCAGTTGAAATTCTTCGAAAAATCAAAAGCAAAAGAGCACTAGTTTCTCTTATTGAAGCATCTTCTGACAACGATATAATTGTGGCTGAATTGGCCACGAGGGCATTAGGTGAATTAAAAGACCCTGGGGCATTAGTTAATATAATCGAGAATATGAAACATTCAAGTAAAAAAATACGTGATTCTGCTGTTTATGCTGCAACCCAAATAGGAACAACAGCTGTAAAGAAACTTTCTGAAGAACTAGATTCAAAAAATCAATACGTGGTGAAAAGTGTATCTGAGGCCATGGAAAAAATAGGGAATGGGGTTTTAAGAATACTGCTTCCTAAAATAGCCCGTTTTAACGATTATTGGTTTACAAATTTTGAAAAAGTGGTTAGTAAAATAGGTGAATCAAGCATTTCAATTTTACAAGAAGAATATAAAAAAGCAGAAGGGGTGAAAAAAGATAGAATTGGTATTTTGCTTGCTACAGTTCATTACAAAGAGATAATTCATGATGCTTATAATTTGGTTTGCAAAGGAAAAGATGCAGGTATTCATATGATAAATCACCTATGCAAGCGGGAACCTTCCTTATTATTAAAAGTAATAAAAGAAAGTTCCAAAAAACAGCTATTACAATTTAGTAAGAATAGCGAAGGAGTCATTCCACAAGCACTTTACCCAACTATTAAATATCTCATTGAAAGCGGGTATGGAAAAGAAATTATAGATAATTTGCGAAAAAACAATCGTGGAGCACTTAAAAACTACTGTAAAGAAAATAATTTAGAATATGATGATTTAAAAACAGATGATTCAGGTTTTCTTCAATCAATTTTTGGATAATAAAGCAGTCAAACCATTTTTTAATAATGTACCATTTTTAATCTTAGTTGCAAGATGATCTGCAACAAACAACCCCAAACTTAATTCAAGGTCTACAGGTATTGTTATTCTACAGATATTAGTTAATTCTGAGTAATCAAGCATTGAAGACAACTCATAGCTAGATTGGGTAAAAAGTGAAGCTAAATCAAGAAATTTTATATCTTTAGGTAGGTAGGAAAAGAGCGAATTAAAAATCCCTCTTAGTTCCATTTCTATTTCATTTTTTTCTTTCATCTCTGATTCTGCAATTATGTTTATATAACCGCCTTGTTCGATCCAAAAAAAGAAGTTTTGAGAAATATCCACTATAGATATTTTTGGAAATTTTTCAATAACAGGCGTTAATCCACCTATAATCTTCCGTTCAGTTTTTTTATGACTGGTGTCAATTAAAAGATCATAATGAAAATGAAACTGCTCTCCAACTATTTTCTTTTTAAGCAAATCTATTTTTACTTTCTCTTCCTCTATTACCTTGACTCCCAAATTTTTAACCATCTTGAGATATTTTAATGATAAATTGAAGAGATTATCACAAATTAAAGCATTATTTATTCTAATTGCGGACACTATTTCCTCAACATCCATGATGGGTATATCTGTTTTTAGTTGTGTCTTATTGGTGATATATTCAACACTCGTATTTGCTTTTTCCAATGCAATTTTAAGTTTCTCCGCTTTCTGTGCTTCTTTCTTACTTCTAAATAAAATGTACAAAGGATAACTAGAAAACTCAAATCCCGATGTTATCTTCAGCTCTGATAATGCATTATAAGTAGTAATATAAATTTGACTTGCCAATTGCTCATTTAGACTATAGACTGGAAAAAGAACACTCGGGATAAATATTTCTTTTTTATTTTGTGTTAATTTTTCTTTCACTAAAACTATATCTTTATCTGTATTAGTGCTCTTTAAACAGTAAGCCATAAGGTTTGCAATAAGGCTATTCCCTATTACACATATGTCAAATGCTGCAGAGTTCATCAAATAAAATATGTAGAATTCAGTTTAAAAACGTGGTGAGTAAAAAATTCTTTAAGAAAAAAATGGAATTTCTATTTTTTGTGGGTTAAGAAAAACTAGAAATTTAAAGGAGTATTTTTAATGTTGTATCAACTATAAATATCAGTAAATATCCCAAAAATAACAAGAGTAATATCTCTTTTGTCTTATAAGCCCATTCTGGACTAGGATTAATAACAATACCAATCGTTAAAATTGTTACCATAATTGCTACCAAAGAGACCAATATAGTACTAATGACATATAAATCCGCTATTATAATACTTACTACTGCTAAAACTACTAATACACTCAAAAACCCAGCAGCTATTAATGCTGCCTTCTTTTTTCCATATTTAACAGCTATGGTTTTATTTCCAGCTGCTTTATCTCCTGGAATATCCGGCAACCCTTTAATTACTTCCCTACCAACATTTCCTGCACCTGCAGCTATCCCTACTATAGTTGGGAGCCATGGAAACGAGTTTGGGGTTAATAAATAAGAATGTATACTTCCATACGCAAAAACAGCAACAACATTTAGTCCAATCATTAGGTTCCCAACAAATCCTCTTTTTTTCAACTTAAAATTGTATAAATCCAAAGTCCCACCAAAGAATAGTGCAGTTATCACGCTAATCCCAGGAAAACCATTTCGGATATCAATTAGAGCAGCAAATAATACCCCTAAAACAGCCACAACTATAGCATAAATTACTGCGTGTTTAGTTTCTATTTTTCCTGATGGTATTGCTCTATGAGGAGCATTGATTTTATCTTCTTTTCTATCTGCTATATCATTGAAAATCATTGCTTGAGATGACACAAAAGTTGCACTCAGTACTACAAATATAATAGTCACCCAATCTAAGGTTGCTTCTTTAGGGTTGGCAAGTAAGATGGCAAATGTCGCAGCAAATCCTGCTATAATACCATTTAACATCCGCAAAATTTCTAGATAAGCAAGAAATATAGTCTTCTTTGAATGTCTCGTTTCATTCATAATCAGATAAAAGAAAGGTTAAATTTAAACTTTTTATGCAGATAAAAACACCTTTTCTAGGTTGATGAATAAATTTCAAACATTAAAAATTAATAGATAGATCAAGTGTTTCGATTTCTTCTTCCTTTACGCCCTTTAATGAACCAGTATAACTTTTAACTAGCTTTGCTAATAACTCTTTCATAAACGGATTCATAGGAACATTTTTCCCATTTATTTCTAAATTTAACTCCATTTTAACCACCGCACCGAATAAAGAAAAAAGAAAAAAAGATTTATTTTAGCTTTATTGTGGGATTAGGGTCGTCTTTCCCATGCATTTCTACTTCCACTAGTCCAGCTGCTTCTAATTTTTGTACATATTTCAATATTGCATGTGTAGAAGCTCCCGCGGACATAGCTAATCTTTTTAATTCTATTACTTTATATTGTTCTAGAGTATTTAGCCATGAATATGTAGGATCGGTCTCTGCTATTATGTTAAATCTTCTTAACGCCTCTTCATTAGTTCTTAGTTTTTCTTTTATTTCTTCGATCTTTGCTCTTTCTTTCATCAATTCCGTATTTTTATTTTCCAACTCAGCATTTGCTACTTCTAGTTCTTGTATCTTTGTATCTAAATCTGATTTTTCTTGCTCTAATTTGGAAAGTTGATCCTTTAAATCGTCTATTTCTTGTTGCTTGCTTTGTTCTTTCTCTTTTAATGACGTTATCTCTCTTTGCAAAGTGCTTATTTCTTCATCTTTCTGAACTAACTGATTTTTAACATCTTGTAATTCATTTTCTTTATTTTCTAGTTGTGTATTTAATTCTTTATTGGTCTCTTTAAGAGTTGTAAGCTCTTCTTCTAATTTATCGCTAGTAGAGACTTTTTCTTCTAGTTCAG
Source organism: uncultured archaeon (assembly GCA_964534625.1). Taxonomy (GTDB): domain Archaea; phylum Asgardarchaeota; class Heimdallarchaeia; order Heimdallarchaeales; family Heimdallarchaeaceae; genus CAZHRF01. The sequence goes on from CAZHRF010000040.1 coordinate 28,533, forward strand.
ATGATTTTTCCTCCATTGTACTTTGCTCTCCTTCGAGCACTTCACTTTTTTCTTCCAATTGGGCATTTTTTTCTTCACACAAAGACAATTGTTCTTCTAACTTCTTTACCTTGTTTTCAAGTTCAGTTATTTTTATCGTATTACTCACGGAACTTTGGTCTTCAGATCTTTTTTCAATTTGAGGTACTTCAGGTTGTTTATTTTCTTCTGACATATTTGGTCACCTTATGAATCATAAAAGTTCAATTCTAATAAAAATGATGTTTGAAAGCTTACTTAAATATTTTGAATGTTTTATGAAAAAAAA
>CAZHRF010000041.1:0-28588 GCA_964534625.1 uncultured archaeon
AATAGGTTCAGTAAAGATTCTGTTGTCTCTATACTTGAACCATAGCTTAATTTTTGGTACTTTAATCTTCTTTTTCTTAAAATCTATCTTTACGTTGTTGTTAACATTGTAGGTCGTAAAACTTTGACGAGGGTGTTTCTTGGACTTAAAATTGGGGTATCCCCGTGTTCCTTTGAAAAACTCTTTGAACGCCCGTTCTAGGTGTATTCGTTCTTCTTGTAACGCCCTACTCCCCACGTCTTTCAGGAACGTATACGCTTGTTTATACTCCTTTTCTGTTTTATAGGTGTACTCGTACAGTTCTTCTTTGTTGTCTTTTAGTTTTTCGTATATCTCTTTTCGTTCCGCTAGCATGTTATTCCATAGGAACCTACAACACCCGAAGGTCTTTATGAGCCTCTGTTCTTGTTCTTTAGTGGGGTATATTCTCACCTTATATGCTCTGTTGACCTTCATCTCATCCTTCTCTTAGTTTTTTTTCTTCAAAAATGTTTGTATGCTAAAACGTGTATTGTTTTTTCTTCTTTTCATCCCCACCCTCAAGGACGGGGTTTTCAAGAAGACGTTCAAATAAAAAAATTAATTAGTGTATATTTTGTCACTTCAAGTAACATTATCTATTTACATAAGAACATTGGAGTTGAAAATGTGAGAAAGAGTATAAAAGTAATTTCGATTGCATTAATTGTTGGTATTGGTATAGTTGGTATTGGTATAGGTGTATTTTTTATACAGAAAATTAAGACGAGAGATGTTAACCCATTTAATATTGAGGATGCACCTCAGTATATAATAAAAGCTAGGGATAATATAAAAGACAAATTAGATAATGGAACATTTTCATGGGCGGATATGGGTACGTTTATTACTTTTTCTCAGTATTTGGCAGATAACAGTCCAACTATTTTAGGATTGGTAAAGGGATGGACTGATTTGATCCTTTTTAATATCACAGGTATTGGGGATAACAAAGATATGTGGTTTATTACTGGCAATGATTCTCTTCTTGTAGAGGCAGGACAATATCCGTTTGATTCTTATGATATCTTAATATTACTTAGTTTTGATACATTTACTTCTATATTAAGACAAGATGCAACCCCACTTTCAGCTTTTCAAGCAGGTAATTTGGATTTTGAAGGTAATTTCGATAAAGTGTTGAATGTAGCACAAATAGCTGAAATTGCAAGTGCCACAATTAACGATCAAACTATTGGTGCTGATACATCTGGTCCTTCATTTAATATAACAGAAAGCATATTGGGGTCGTATAAACCCGGTTTAACCATTGTTCCTAGTTTTGAAATAGGAATTGTACCCGACAGAATAGGGGAACACCACCAATCTATCATAAGATATGGCGAAACTTTTATTTTTGACCATCAAGGAAAAGTGATAGCCTCATTAGATGCTGCATCACACTCTGCATTTAAAGTGATAAACTCATCTACAATAGTTATGGGGGGTCAAGGGGGATATTTAGAGTTATGGAATTATAAAACGGGAGTAATTGAACAATTAAGTGTTCCAGGTGGGCATCATGATTTTGACTATAATCCTGAAACTGACACATTTATGATTTTAGAATATCAATATACTGATGAGACATGGAATGGGCAAGATGTAATCTATGACAAGATTGTTGAATATAGTCGTGATGGACAAATAATTTGGGAGTGGAAGGGTCAAACATATTATCCATTCAACGAAACCAGATATATTAGGCTTGGTGTAAATCATACTTTTAGAGGGGGGATAGATTGGATGCATAGTAATAGTTTTGTCTGGGATAAAGCAAACAATCATATTTATCTTAGTGTAAGAAACCTAAATAGCATTTTAAAAATTGATTATAATACAAAAGAAATTATGTATGAAGCAGGAGAATTTGGCAATTTTGCTTTATATGATAAAGATGGGAATGAAAAAGATACACATTGGAATTTTCCACATGGATTAAGAATGATAGATGAAAATACATTTTTGCTTTTTGATAATGATCTCTATAATCGCTCCAATCCAGACACTATGAATCTTTCATTTTCTCAAGGACATTCGAGGTTTGTTGAATTTACTATTGATGAAGATTATAAAACAATGAATGAAACATGGTCATGGACACCTGATGATCCTGACTATTACTTCCCAGAATCTGGAGGTAATGCTATAAGATTACCTGGGGGTAATACTTTGGGTATCTTTAAAAATAAAGCTTTGGTGCTAAACATACCTGAACCTACATTATTAACTGAAGTTACCCCCACAGGAGAAATAGCTTGGGAATTTGAGATTGATGGAGAAAATGTTACTTATTATTGGAGTCAAAATATCGAAAGACTCTATGAAAGACCTATTATACAAATCAATAAACAAACACTAGATCTCGAAAGCGGTACTCTCTATGTTAATCTCTCTACTTGGAATAATTATCTTGAAGATGTTCCGTCAGATGCAACAGTAAAGGTAGTTACAGAAAGTGAAACAATTTATGAGTATGACTTTACTTTTGCTAAGAACTGGCAAGAAACACATCTGATCATAAATATAACAAGCCTGCCTACATTTGATAAGCTTAGTATTATTGTTGAAAACAAAGATGGTGTTGAAGGCGTTTTTGTGTTATATTCAAGCCCAAATACTGGTAAAGTGGGTTCAAGTAACATAGTAGTTAGTACAGCAAGCATATTGATTTCTCTTTCTATGGTAACTATGGTCATGTTAAGAAAGAGAAAAAAACAAAAAAAACTCATAATAATATAACATTCTGAACGGAATAAGAGGAAATATGAACGGAATAAGAGGAAATATGAACGCTCATAAACATTATAAAAGGTTGAAACGTTCCAAAAACAAACCATTTAAATTTCCCCTAGAAATGTATTATGTAGCAAAGTTTTTTGAAAATAATAAAGGATCCGCTTTAAAATTACATGAAATAGAAAATATCATTCTTAGAAACAAAATCAATAAAATAAAAATTGATCGCCCGATTTATGTAACGGGACTTGCAAGGTCAGGAACAACTATAACAACAGAAATGTTAATGAAGCATTGTACTGTAGCTACTCACAAATACCTACACATGGTTATGCCTTATGTACCATTTATCATTCAAAAACTGGCAAATATCGTACCCCTATTTGAAGATAAACTAGAACGACTACATCAAGATAGGATTGTAGTAGATAAAGAGAGCCCTGAAGCAGTAGAAGAATGGTTTTGGAAAGATTGGTTTAGTTCGATTTTTAGGGAAGAAAAAAGTAATATTTTCGATAACAAAGATACAAATAAGTCATTTGAAAGATTCTATAGGTATCATATTCGCAAGTTAATAATTAGTCAAAATGCTTCTAGATATGTTGTAAAAAACAATTACAATATAGCCAGAACGGAATATTTGCAAAAACTATTTCCAGATGCAAAATTTATCTTTCTAGTGCGAAATCCTATTAATCACATAGCATCATTAATAAAACAAGATTATCTGTTTTTAGAAATGCAAAGAAAGAATCCTAGGCTATTAGATTGGACAAAAATTATAGGACATAGAGAGTTTGGATCAGCAAAAGTAAGCATAAATTTGAATGACTATGAAACAACAAAAAAAATTAGAGAAATGTGGGACAAGAAAGAAACCTACATTACTGGATGGGCTATCTATTGGAATTCAATATATTCGTATTTACACAAAAAGCTAGATTCTAATAAACAACTTGCTCAATCATCTATCATAATTAAATACGAAGATATGTGCGGTAGATCAAAAGAAATTATAGAAAAAATTATTTCCCATACAGAATTAAGTACAGATAAATATCAACATATAATGAAAGAGTACGCAAATAAGCTAAATAGACCCAAATATTACAAACACACTTTTACTGAAAAAGAGATTAACACTATAAACAACTTAACAAAAGAAACAGCTAAAAAATTTGGATATATTTTATTTTAAAAATGGAGTAAAGGAGATAGCAAGTCAGTATTTGTGTTGATTTTTGATTAAGTTTACTTGTTGTACTATGTATTTTATCCTACGGGGATTATGGAAGTATTGGTTTTTCAGAAGAGAAGACAAGAGAAAAGGAAGAGATTACGCATTCTTAGAGTAAAGCAATAGCCCTAATTAAATCTGCACAATCTTCAATTAAGTCGCTTGATCCTTCAATGTCTTTTATAGCATGATCTAGGATAATAAGAGCTCCAGCTGAATTATTTTCTGTCTTATTAATCATGTCATACTTAAGTTGTTTATAGATCCCATCTATGTCAGATTCTATTTTATCAACAAGTTTGATTTTTTTTCTGATTTTTTCCAACTCTGCATTAAGTACCAAATCAAAACTTTCAATAAAGGCTTGTGCTTGCTCAGAGAGGAGTGAAAAGATCTTTTTCATTTTAGCTTTGATGTCTATATGAAAGTCTTGATCAATTAGCAGGAGTAGATTGTCTGTCCCGCGTTTAATAGAACCTGCTGCTGTATCAGCGAGTTTGATGAAAGATAGCAAGTCATTACGTATGTATTTGGGCGTTTCTCCCGATGATAATTGATCAATAATTTCTGCTTCAATTTCATCAGCTATATCTTCTTCTTCTTTAATTAAATTGAAAGAATTTTGTGCTGCTTCTTTATCTACTTCCAGCCAAAAATCAAAAAATATTTCTGCATTGTTAATGATGTGAACAATGTGAACTATATGTTCTCGAATACGTTCTAGAATCCTTGATTCTCTTCTCTTTTTTAACCATTCTCTTAAATTTCTTGTGCTCATTTTTTTCACTCTTGTTTTATTATTTTATTTAATTCTGATTGATTGTGCAAAAACAACCTGTAATCATCTTTATCAGTAGCAAAAAGTACCTGATCCCCTATTTTTTTAGGGAAGTTTTTGCCTATTAATTCTCTCCCCTTAATAATTATTCCATTGACATCTACATGAAATTCATAGAAATCTCCTATACACTTAATATCCATAAGTTTTGCTGATAAAACATTATCATAACTTATTTTTTCTTTTTCTGTAATAGCATAAATATCTACCAGTTCAGCAGGGAGAAGTGAAATAACTTTTGTACTTTGATCATATTCTGTTTCTACTGCAATTTTTGTCCCATTATCTAGTTCAAGATATTTTTTCCTCGTGTTTTTTTCCATACTAATTACCCCTTCTAAAACTGTTGATTCGGTAAGGAAATTAGCTATATACAATGATTTAGGATTATTATATACTTCTTTTGGCGTCCCAATTTGTACAATTTGTCCTTCATTAAAAACAGCTATTTTATCTGCAACTCTCATTGCTTCTCTGGTGTCATGGGTGGCATGGATACATGTTATACCTAAATCTTTGACTAGTTTTCGTAATTCGATTTGCAATTTTTCTCTTATTTTCGCATCTAATGCTCTAAGAGGATCGTCCATGATTAATACTCTGGGATTAGCATTAATAGCCCTTGCAAGTGCAACACGTTGTTTTTGTCCTCCACTAATCTCTGAAGGGAAACTCTCTTCTTTACCATCAATATTTAGTAGATGTAGAAGTTCATTACTAATAGCTTTTGAATCGTCTATATCTAACTGTTTGACCATTGGTCCAAATAACAGATTTGATTCAACATTTAGATGTGGAAAAAGATTGTATTCTTCGAAGACAAAGCCTATCTCTCGATCCTCAGCAGGAATACTAGTTACATCTTGAGAATCAAAGTAAATTTTACCTGCAGTAGGAGAAATTAAACCCGCAAGTAAATACATGGTAGTTGTTTTACCCGCTCCTGTTGGTCCTAAAACAGCCAAATATTCTCCATCACCTATTTCAAGAGAAATATTATCTATAGCTTTAATTTCTCCTCCATAAACCTTTGTTAAATTTTCTAATGTTATATATACCATATAGATTACATCTCCAAAGCAGATTGAAGGCCTTCTTCAGGAAAGTGATAACAACGTGTGTAATATGGATTGATTTTAACGTTGATTTTTTCACCAATTGAAAATTGCAAAGGATTCTTCGAATGAATTTTGGCCTCAATTATTTGTTGATTCTCTAATTTAACTTGAATTCTTCGATACAAACCTAAAAATCTGTCTGAAAGAATTGTACCTTGAATAGAGTTATTACTATCTTCTAAATTGGTTTGCTGATTACTAATTTTCTTTACATCAAAAAACTCTCTTCTGATTGCGATTAAGATTCTTCTCCCTTTTTCAATACCCGCATTATGGGCTTGGATAGTAGACAGTCCCACTCTTATCTTTGCAAATCTTTTACTGTCATCTAAGACAACACCTGTAATAAAATCTGATTCTCCAACAAAAAATGAACTAAAAACATGAGTAGGATAGTAGACCAAATCTTCTGGGGTTCCTATTTGGATTAGTTTGCCTTTATTCATAACTATTACTCGATCACTAATTGACAGAGCCTCCGCTTGGTCATGAGTTACATGTATAGCTGTTAACCCTTCTTTTTTCACTAAATCTCGGAGGAAATTTTGAAATTCTTCACGAACTTTCTGATCAAGAGCACCAATAGGTTCATCGAGGAGTAAAATTTTTGATTGAGACGCAAGAACTCTGGCTAAAGCTGCCTTTTGCAGCTCAGGTGCAGACAAATCTTTAGAAAAATTCTCTGCACGATTAGTTAAATTCACCCGTTTAAGTGCATCTTCAACAAGTGATTCTACTTCATTCTCAGATTTTCCTCGCACTCGGGGACCATAGGCTACATTATCCCATATAGGCATGTGTGGGAAAATAGCGAAGTGTTGAAAAACAAATCCAACATGTCGATCTTGTATCGTGATATCGTGCATAGGTTGATTATCAAAGAAGATTTTCCCATGCGTGGGTAAAATTATTCCCGCTATTAAACGTAACGTACTGGTTTTTCCGCATCCAGAAGGACCAATAAAAGTGACATATTCCCCATCTTCAATAATGCAACTAAAATCATCTACTGCTCGTACTTTATTATCATATATTTTTGTAACATGGTCTAAACGTATTTCTGGCATGTCAATCATCTGAACGTGAAGAGAGTAAACGAAGGGCAACAAGTAACAAGAATGAAATCACAATAAGTATCATTGCAGAGAAAGCTGCAGCAGGGAATATTGAAGATTCAAAAAAATCTACAATCAGCACAGGAATAGTTCTTTCCATGCCCATACAAATAATCGTAGCACCTGTTTCACTCATTGAACGTGTAAAGGTCATTATCGAAGCTGCGATGAGTCCATTAAATAAAAATGGTAAAGTAATTTTCCTAAATGTTGATACTTTTGATGCGCCGAAAGCAAAGGACGCCTCGTCATACATTTTTGGAATGGATTCGAATGCACCTACTAAAGGTTTGACGCAGAAGGGATACGTAAAAGACAGATGTGCCATAATAATCATCCAAAACCCTGGAGACATAAGATTGAGACCATTTGAGCCCCAAAGGAAAAAGATACTAAAACCTAAAGCAGAACTAGGAATAACTAAAGGGACATCAACCAGCGCTTCAAGCGTATTGCGTATTTTTTCGTTTTTTGATTTGACAATATACAGTGCCATGGGTGTAGCAATAATGAGATTTAATATTGTAACTATTAGTGCTATTTCGGTTGAGGTAACAAGAGCATGAATAATTTCATCTAATTTTTTATCTGGGGCATGGAAAACTTGATAGATCATCCCTTGTTCGAATTCGCCTGTGAAGGGAGATTTTCCCCACCATTGAAAAAGAAAAATGATCACAAATAAAGCAGGTATAAAAACAAAAAGTAAAAATAACCCCATAGCAATGACATTTCGGCTAATAACCACTTTTTTTGAACTGAGCTTACGCTCAAATTGGGGGAAAATTTTCTTCCATGGCAGTCCTACTTTTCTTGCAAAAAGTCTAACAGAGGTTAGCAAAGTTAAACTAATTAAAATAAGTATTAAAGCTAAGAAAGCTGTAGTTGGGATCTTAAGGCTCTTCATCCAGCTAACAATAACAACAGGAGCAGTTTGATATACTCCAGCAACAATTAATGTGGCACCTGTTTCACCTAACGATCGCGTGAAAGCTAAAACCGTACCTGCCAATAAGCTTTCTTTTACAAGAGGTAGAGAAATCAATTTAAATATAGTAAAAGGTGGAGCACCTAAAGTCTGAGCTGCTTTTTCAAGATTAACATCAAGATCATCAATTATGGCTTTAACTGAGCGAGTTACATAAGGGAAACTAAAAGCTATATGTGTTAATATAATCAGTATAGGACCTTGACTGATTAAACCGACCTCTGAGTTAATTAAACGGCTGATGCCATTGTTTGTTCCCCAAAATAAATAGATGCTAAAACCTAATGCAGAAGTTGGAACTGCCATCGGAAGATCAACTAATGTGTCAAGGAGATTTTTACCTTTAAAGTTATATCTGGCCAAAATCCACGCAATTGGGACTCCAACAAGAAGATCAAAAATTGTTACTATGGCAGCAATTTGAAGCGATAACAGAATAGACCTCATCATTATCTTAAAAGCTTGATTGCCTAAAATAGGATCGTTGAAAACTTCTGTCATAATTTCTGACCAATTGAGGAGAATTGTAGATAATAAATATAAAATAGGTCCTAAAACTATAAGAATAAACATACCTACCGTAATTATTTTTCCTGCTTTTACAACTGTGTCAGTAGAAAGAAATCGCTCTATTGAAAGAATAGTTGTTCTTATTCGTTGCTCTACTTGATCAAATCTGTTTAGAGGATGGTCTTTTTCTGTCTTAGTAGTCATGTTTATCTCTCCTTTTCTTGTATACACTAGTTAGAATAATTAAACTACTAATAACTAATAATGGTGAATAATTATAGTTTACTTGAAAATAATCTGAATCTTTTTGACTATCTAATGTTTCAGCCCTTGTTTTAACCCAAACATCTGGGATCCTATCTAAAACTTCTCCACTAGAGGGTACACCAAATCTGGGAACGGTAATATTGATTGAAACCCCAAGGTCTGAATCAAATACTTCATTCATTTTTAATTGGATATCATGATCATTAAGAAGCGTTTCATTTCCCGGACGAAAACCATAATCCATAGCTTGTAATTGTCTTTCTTTAGAAAGCAAGAATTCTTTGAATTCTCTAGCTGCTAATAATTGTTTCTCTGATACCCAAGTAGCATCAAAAATAACCAATGGATGATCGGACCAAAGAGTACCTTCATCTGGATACACAGCAACTATTTTCTCTCCCCATTTTGCTTCAGCTTCACCATCTTTGGCTGTTTCCATAATTAGACTTTCATAGACAATAATAACATTTAAACCCGAAGGACCTAAATTTGCAGCCTGTTTAGCCAAAAAACCTGTAGAACTCCCATAGAGAACAGCAGCAGATTCTACTTGTCTCACCCATTCTTGGACAGTTTGATTCTCTAAATCGTCCATAATAATATCTTGAGGTTTTTTGTTAGCTGCAGCAGCAATTTTTAATAATACTGCCATATAACCAGAATTTGATTCTTGTGCTGAAGTATGAGCAAGTCTTAAATCTGTTTTGGATAACTCATAAAGATCTTGCCATGAAGATAAGTTGTGGTCTTGAATGTAGCTCTCCCATGTTCCAATAACTATGGGAGAAGAAACTAAGGTTGAAGATGCATTAATATCAATTATAGTTGTATCAAATTTTTGTTTCCAAGCATAATCAAAAAGAGGAAGCCAAACACTTGATGCTGGACTCCAAATAACTGGTTTCGATTCGCCACTCAAAATAGAAATCATAGATGTGCGCGTACCTGTAACTTCAAACCGCAATCGTACATCTAAACCAGGATTGCGAGATTGAAACCAAGGAGAAAAATCATTAGCAATAGAATTAATCCATCCACGCTTTTCACTTGTGTAAAGAATGTGAAGATCAATTCTGTCTTCTTGTCTGGTAAAAACATCTCGCCTAATACAATCTAAAGTGATAATTGTAAGAATTAGAAAGGATACAAGTAATATACCACGAAGTCTTTTGAACAAACTTTTCTTCATTATGCGGTAAAAAGAAAGCACCTATATAAAATCTAAGGTGAAATAAAAAATAGCTCCATAAAGACTATATATAAATGAACTAGCCCCCCCTCAAGAAGTGGATTTTCTGGCTAGGTAAGATAAAAGAAGAAAATGAAGATAAGAAGTTCTTATAGCGCAATTATAGCTAATAGAATCATTTCAAATACTCAAGCATTGCTTTTGCACCTTGAGCAGCTGATACCAATAATTGAAAGGTTTTATACGCTTCTACCATACTTTCTGCCATATATTCAATTGTTAAACCATCTAAACGAATAGAATTAGGTAGAAATTCTGCAATGTCAGCTAAATGGCTGGATTGAAAAGTTATAGTCATCTTGATAGGTTTATCAACGACTAAGGCTTTAACTTCATGATTATGAAAATTTTTAATTGCATTACGTGTTCCTTGTTGTAGTTTTTCTTTTATTAACTGCATACTCGGGCTTATAGCAGAAAGGCGACTAAATGAATGTTTAAAAGAAACTCGTTCAGCCCACGGAGCAAAAGGTTCTACATCGTCTATAAGGAGTCTTTCATCACCAGCGACAAGAATAACAGGAATATCATATTCACCAGCTGTATAAGCATTGAGAAGAAACTCACTAACAGGAACACCATTAACTAAAACTTGATGGATGGTTCCACCACTATACGTGTGATCAAATGTAGATCTGGCTGTACCAAATTTGGCATGATAACCTAAAAACAATGCAGCATCACAGTTTTCTATACCCGCTACCATGCTAATAGGGCGGGGATTCCCTCTTACAATCTGACAATACTTGGGTAAGTTGTCGATTTCAATATTGACCATCGGTCCATGACTATCAGCAATTATAATTTCATCAAAACCATTATCATGTAATGTTTCTGCAGTAAGATAGGTAACTTGAGTTGCAATTTTTCGTGCTTCTTTGTATAAAGAACCCTTCAAACTTAAATGAGCTGGTACAACAACGTGAGGTAAACCTTCAAGATCCACAGATATAAATGCTTTCAATATTTTTCACCATAAAGAAATATTCTAGAAGAAATTTAAGTGTATCCCAATTAAATACCATTGCTGACAGGTAGATGGTTTCTTGTTTCATGGAAGGAGCCCCACCATCAGAGATTTTACACTTCTAAACCCGCGTCGTCTATTAGTAGAAAACGTTTTGTATATTTAAAGTTGGTATATTTTACTTCTTTTCATCCCTACCTTGAAGGACGGGGTTTTCAAGAAGAAGTTCTGGTAAAACGAAAAAAAATTGAAATGAACATAAAGAAAAATTAGTTCGGGTAACATAATAGCTTTGTTTTTTTTACTTTAGTTGAGTAAATAAATATATTAAAAAGAAATTTCTTTTGTGAATAATTATGAAATCATTCTATTTGAAGAAAAAATCAAATATTATTATGGGATTGGTGATTGTAATTTTAATTACAGTTATCAGTTTTCGAACTCTGTTTGCTTTTCCCAATGCTACAGACTCTATTACTATTAAAAATGCCACAGATATTCCAATTATTGGTATTCCCACTACTTCACCTGGCTCTCCAAGTACAAATGAAACCACTATAATTTCGTGCCCAATTAATGATCCTGATGGTGTCAAGAATGCTACATTATTTTGGCAATATTCATCAATCAATTCGACCATATTTAATACTTCAATGGTTGAAAGTGATATACTAATTCTTGATACGACAGAGTTTAATCGTACTGGATATATTACTTCAACGGGAGTAGAGACAACTGATAGTACCGAAAGAAAATTTGGCGAATTTATGTATACATCTGCTGGCGAATCAGCACTTAATAAGATTGATACAAGTATTAATCGACCAGGTCCAACAAGTCTGATCTATGTGAGAATTGAAGGAAAAAATATATCAACCAATGAATGGGAAATACTAGTTGAAGAAGGTTCATATGCCTCAACTACCGATTTAAGTGCAGTTAATTATGTTAATGATGTAGATCTATTTCTTGGCTACAAAATTTATGCAGTAACTTACAGATCGGAACCTCAAGACCCATTACAACCAAATATCGACAAATTAGAACTATACCAACAAGTATATTCTGCTGATATTCCTGGTGCTTCAGGTCCTTCAAAAATTGATTATTATGTAACTAGTTATAATAATTTAAACGAGTCAACAACGAGCGAGACCTATTCATTTCTTATGGATTATCAACCAATAGTACAAATTCATAATCCCCCTTCTGTATTGGCAGGAGATGGCAATATACACACGTTAAATGTGTCTGTAACAGATTTAGATGGAGTTTACTATATTAACAATAATAGCGTGATCCTATATTATAGGATCGAAGAAAAAGAAACATGGTCCAGTATAACCTTAATAAAACAAGAGGATGGATCTCATAATCTAACGACGGTCTATTTCGAAGGCAATATTTCTGGTAATCTTGAAGATTCTGTAACCACTACGTTATATCTTCAAGTAAATGCCACAAACTTGCTCTATGATTATACTACTGGAAGAACAGGTTATTCAGCTATCGAAGAAGTTATACTTGATAGTTTACATCCGCAAGTAGCTAAAATAGAATTAGATGGGGATTATTCAGCTATTGGTTTAGAAAACATTACAACAATAGATACTAATATTACTGTAATAGCTAATTTTACCGATCCAAGTGGTATAAAAGAAGCAAATATCTACTATGCTATGCCAAACACAACAGAATTTATTAAACTAGCAATGGTTAATACAACAAATATTTTACCTGAAGAAATTTCGTTAATTTTTAATGCGACTCTACCTTACACTAATGAAACAATGTTTGTTGAGTATTTCTTTGAGACCGAAGATTTCCTTGGGAATAGAGGAAACACAAGTGTAAATTGGTACTATGCTGATGGAGAAGCCCCCGTTATATCTGCTCTACGTATTTATCCTGATTATATTGCTAACTTTACAGAAGTTGCTATTTTATTTAATGCTACTGACTTTTCTGAATTTCAAGATGGGTTACTCTGGTATTCATTTGACGAAGAGACGTGGATGAACAAGGTAGTTGAGGCTATTGATTATGATCTGTTCGTAGACTACAATGAAATATTCGCTGCTGCTAATTTGCCTTATCTAATCGAAGATAATACGACGCGTTCAGTTTATTTATATGTGGCAAGGAATGGTAAGGTTGACACAGCAGTATTAAATGTTGACATAACACATGAAAACCCAACTGATTTAAGAATCTGGTTAAAAACTCAAGATGGAAGAGAATTTCTGATTTATGATCGTTCACCTAATACTAATAGTTTTAACATAGAAGTTGATATGATCAAACTAGGATTAACACAGAAGGATTTTACTTCGATGAACTTCACCCTACGAATGACCGATTATTCAGAGTACTATTCTGGGATGTTAACAGCGTTTAATATTCAGCTAAAACATCATAGTATCCCCCTAGGCTATCAATTTTTAGAAACCATTCCCCAGTCAGTAAATGATACTGATGTTCAATTCTATTTGACTTTAACAGACCAACTAGGAAACGTAGCCAATTCAAGCATATACACGTATTATGCAGATGGCATGGTTCCTAATATCACCCTTTCTAATATTAGTTCTCCATTAAATGTTGAAGGTGCTAGATATGTTACAATTACAGCTGAAATAATTGATCGTTCTGGCATAAATGGAGCTGAATTATATTACAAGTATAAAGAGAAAGACAATTGGATTATTCTTTCTATGAATTATAATTCTAGTTTAGGGCAATATTATGCCAATGTTCCTCTTATTAATGAATCCGGAACGATTTACTATAAAGTACGTGCATTTGACATGGTTGGTTTTGTAGCTGAAACTAATATGACGAGTTTTGAGCATGAAAGAGGACTTGCCCCGATAATTGAACTAGTTGATGTGCCTTATCCTTCACCTTATGATCTAGAAGGAAATAAGACTATAACTATACGAGCCAATATTACAGATAATAGTAATTTTACAGCTACACTATACTACAGATTTGAAGAAAAAGAAGGATGGACTCAAATCCTTATGAAACTTGATCCAGAAACAGGATTATATTATGCTATAGTTGAGATAGAACAAAGTGAAGGAATTCTATACTTCAAAATATCTGCAATTGATGAATCTGATTTGGAAACGGAAACTGATCTGATTGTTATTGAATATATTAATGGAGGGAAGACTGTTAATCCCCTAGTATATATTATTGGGGGCGCTATCGGAGGCACACTCGCCCTAACTGGTTTAATCGTAGTTCTAATTAAGAAAGGTATGTTCAAAAAATTAAAAGGCAATCCTTCTACTAAATCTAAATCCAGCTTTAAATCAAAAACACCTTAATCTTTTTCTTTCCTTCACTTTTTTTTTATCATTGCTTAGCCAGAAGATCCAAATATAGATATTCAACTCTAAATAAAAAAAAATTAATGGTAAATATTTTCCTCTTCATATATCTCTGTTTTATATTTGTGTTTTGTAATTAAAATGAAGGGTAAAACAAAAAGGAGGGTAAATCCTACGCTAAAAAATAGCATCCAAAAATAGTTGGGTCCTCCATCATAGTAATAGATAACCCCTAGAAAATCCAAAAATGAAAAGACACCTAAACCAGAAAAGATAAGCCCAAAGAAAGAAAATATTACCGACCACCGAATCAATGGTAGTTTTTTATTCCACCCTTCATATCCTCCTAAAATTATCCCTCGTGTGGCTGCAATCACCATGAAAGGGGATATTAGTCCTGCAAAAATCAAGAAAAATGGTGCATGCCATAGTTTGAGAGGGAAGAAATGGCTCTGTTTAAAATAGATTGTAGTAGCTGTAAATCCTAATAAATACACTGTGAAAATGATTGTTGGAAGTAAAATAATTGCAAGATGATCCAAACCTGCCGCTCTAAATACTTTCATCTTAAATCCGTACATAAATGCATATATTATACTTAGAAAATAAAAAGAAGTTAATCCCAGAATTAAGGTGGCTGAAAAAAACAAATCGAGTGCTTGTCGTATTCTCATTTTACTAGTTGTGCCTTCTTTTACATGGTAGCTGAACACGCTTGTATGTCCAGTCGTCCAACGAAATGTCTGAGATATTTGATGTTCAATTGTATCTGGTAAAAGAGACATTGAAGCTATTTCGTCTAGATAATACCCTTGCTTTCCTTTTGAAATTAAATTTATTGTATGTGCAAAATCTTCAATTAGATGCCCTTCCGGAAGTTTTTGGATAAATTCTTGCCTGAAACAAGCTGATGACCCTTGAAATAGAACAGTACCCAAAGTATCTGTGCGACGGGCATTTTGGCTACAGAATAGTTGAGAAACGAACATAGCACTATAAACATGTAATAGATTATTGTTATTCCTGAATCCATATTTAGCTTGAACGAAAGCATATTCAGGGTGTTGATCTAAAATTGCCACGAATTTCTTAAGAATTAAGTTAGTAGGAACATGATCAACATCAAAAAAGGCTATGTATGGGGAATCAATTTTAGGTAAAACTAAATTAATCATTCCAGCTTTGAGTTTTTTATTATCTTCATAATAATAGGTAAATCCATACTTGAGAGTTAATTCTTTAGCTTTTTCTCTTAATCTCTCATTTGTGCTGTCGTCTGCTACCCATACTTCAAAATTGGGATACTCTTGCTCGCTTAATCCTTGCAAGGTTGCCTCTAAGATATCCGGAACAACATTATGGATAGGAACAATCACGGAGATTTTTTTCTCACCTGTAACTTGAGATAGGTCATAAGATACTTCGCCTACACCTAACATGCCATCAACAAGCTGAACAAGAAAATAAATTGAATAAATAGGACCAATCATTTCAATTAATAATCCCAAAATATTTAGAATAAAGCCTCCCATATCGAACCATGTAACATGGATAACTAGTGAATAAAAAGAACTAATAAAATATGCGATTATGATTGTAAACAAAAAATAGCCAAAAATGTGATTAATCTTACTCCACATTTCTTTTTTCTTTTTTTTAATCTCCATTGCACTCAAATGAAATCTTCAGAAGGTTATTATAAACTTTATTTAATGAATAGTACTTCCGAATTAACCCTTATTTCCCACCTCCTTGCTGAATGAGCAGACATAAACGCGTTCTAAAAACATAAAGCGTGAGTGAAGATTCTGATTGGACAAACACCACCAAGGTTTCGTGTAGTGGTAAACAAGGAGGAAAAACGCCAAGGCGTAAGCCAATGCATCCCCAAACTTTTTTCCTGTAGGGTAAAACGTGCAAGAACGTTACAGATGGTGACTTGGTAGTTGGTCTGGTTAACTCCCGACAAAAAGACTAGTACCGAAAAATAGAGAAGGGAGAAAGATGTAACGGAGTCATGAAAGTAATTACTAAAATAGACAATACAAAACAAGGTGAACCTGAACAAGCAAAAGAGTATAAAGACAAAGTAAAGGAATTAGTTAAAACATTTAAAAGTATCACCAAGGAGATGAAAACGGAAGGAATATATGGTTCAAAGATATATCAACAATTTGAGAACATAATAAAGGCGGAGGGGGATGGAAAAAGATTATCAAAGATATAGAAGATGCTAATCCTGGTCTTGGAAATTTCTTTAGAGATATACAAGTAAAGATGTTTCAACAAATGGATCTTGCACCTAAGAATCTTGGTCCTAAATATGCAGAACATGAACAAAAAGTAATAGAATTTATTCATGCCATGTTAATTCTAAACAATGATCCAGTTAAAGATGGATTAATAGAGAATGCTCAAAGAGAAGTAAATAACCAATTTGATGCGAATGGCAGAGTTTTAACTACTTTATCTTCATGGTTAAAAATGGTTATTGATGAACAAGGGAAGGTTACAGATATAGTTTTTAGAGATGGAAACGAAAAGAACTTTGACGGAGAAAATGCTGATTCAGTAAAAGTTGAGGATTTATTTAGAAATTATGATAAAGTAAGAGAAGAAAGTAGTGTGACAGGAGCAGATGCAGTTACCATAGGTGAAATGGTATATAGATATGTAGATGCAGATGGAGCGATTAAATATGCTTCTTTCAAATGTTTTGTACAAGAAGAAATGAAACATTATTGGTCAAAATACCAACCAACAATTAAAACATCTAATTTGATAACAGAAGATAGAATAGCAGATACAAAATCTATTGAGGTTTTAAGAGATATAGGCCTGTTTAGTGACCAAACTATAAAACGTTACAATGGAATAACAGATGACGTAATAGAGAAAAAATATGAAGTGGTTAAAACGTATCAAACACCTGGAGGAGGAGTAATAAATGTCCGTAATGTTATTGAAACATTCCAGAAAGCATATAATATTTATCCCGATGACGAAGGAACATATCTAACCGCGAGTGAATTTCTTAACAAACTAACTATTCGTGGGAATGAATTAGGGGTTGATCTTGTAACAACTTTTAAAAAAGCAATAATGGAAGCTAACATAAAAGCCATGTGGCAAGGTGAGGTGGCTCTAAAAACAGATGAAAATGGATTGGTGATTATTGACGGTACGTTGTTTAGTATAAAATCAGAAAAGGATTCACTTGGAAATTTCGATAAAAGAACAATAGATTTAGATACACCTACAAATACCAAGGCAGAAGAGTATGTTGCATATACCCAAATATTTGGAGGGTTGAAAAATAAAGATGGCCAAACGATAGATATAGATGATGATAGTGTAAAATTATCTCAATATTCTATGTTTTACAAAGAAAAAATGAATGGAGAAAATGCAGAAATAACAACATCTAATGTTATTACTTTAAAAATAGGAGACGAAACATATTATGCAAGTCCTGCAATATTTTATAATGAAAAACACAAGAATTTCTATACTCTTACTCCCGATGGAAGTGTCATTGAAGCAGATAACTTTAAAGAACTAAAAGAAGCGATAGAAAACTATCTTACAAATGAAAATATTTTAACTATAGAAGATTTCTATACTAAAGGGTTGTTACTTAGTTCTTTAGTATGCGAAGAAGCTGGTTTTACTCTGAAAGGACATGTCAATTTGGCTTTATATCGGTTACAACAATTAGTACTTCATGGAGGTGAACTAAATACATTTGGAGAAAAAAATTCTAGGATAACTATTCATAATAGTATAAAAAACGCAAACCAACATCTTCCACTTGATATAGCTTATCTAAATTCGTTTTTGGTAAATAGAAATACATATAGAGATCTTAGAACTACTGTCAAGAAGTATACTGATGGATGTACAGAACATTATATGAAATATAAACGATTACAAACGGGATTATTGAAGACAGAAGAATGGGACAGTATAAAAATTGGCGATGAGGAATGGAGAGCATTGATGGGAGGAGTGGATATGGTACACATGAATGCAGGATTAGGGTTGTTAACACCAGAAGGGTTATCCGAAACAGAACATAGATTTTCTCCATGGGGAGCCGAGTATAGGAAGAGTTTAAATGACATCATGAACGATAAAAACACTAATTGGAAAAATTTAGGTATAGCAGAGCAAGCATCGAATAGGTTAATAGATCTTATGGCCAGATATGTGACAGACGGAACGATGAAAAGAAGAATAATAGGTATAACAAGTGGCAAAGAAAGTCTAGTTGATAAGAAATTTGTAGAAGTGGGAAAAAGTAAAAAGATAGATTTAGGTAATGATGAAACAATAAATATATATGATATAGCTAACTTAAAAGAGGTTTTCCCCAAAATAGATAATGGGAAGTTGAAATATGAAACAAGAATAGATGGGTATTATATGTATATTACTGCTGAGCACGATGGAAATGTTTTATATCTAAAAGGGAGTGAACTAAAACATGTACAATTTATTGAAACGTATATAGACAAATATAAAGAAGTTAAAGAGGGGAATGTAGAGGACTTTAAAACTTGGTTAAATGAACCATGTGGATTCAATCAAGAGCATACCAATAAAGATTATGTCTTGCTTATAGATGAAGCAATAAGAAGAGCAACAGGTGAGGATAAAGTGCAAACGGGAGTAGTTATAAAAGATGAAAGAGGTCTTCCTAGGGCACCTTATCTACCAATAGGAATGTTAAAATACGGTGATATGACCTATTTGAAGCTAAAAAGTAATGCTAAAAGTTTGTTAGACCAGATGTTTATTAAAGATATAGATGTCTTTTACACGCAGTCATCGAGTAATATGAAAGGGGAATTACGGGCTAATGTCTTGAAAAAATATACGGGAATAATAATTGATCCACAAGATAGTGGGACAAAGTATAAAGAAGATTTAGAAGAAGCGTTTACTAAACATATTAAAAATAATCCTATGACAGTGATAAACCAAGAACCTGGGTTGAAAATGATTTTAGAACAAAAATATCCTAACAAGCAGACTTTTACTTGGGAAGATGTGATAAAAGTTACTGAAGAAATAAGCGGTCAATCATCAACAAGTCATGGAAGGTTTGATTTCAATTTGATAAATAACTATGACCGCCATGAAACCTTCAGTGGTACTTTTGACAATACAGTTGCACGAATAATCATTGCAGATTTTACTATGCGAATGTACGAACTGTTTACAGATTATGGGAGATATCAACCAATAACAGAAGAAGCAGATAGGTTCAACGCAAAAAGAAATAAGGATTATTCTTGGGTTTTAACCGACAGTACGAAATATAAAGATTATAAACAAGTGTTTGATGAAGTAAGACTTTGGAAACACAAACAAACTCAAGAAAAAATAGATAAGGGACAAAAGATCGACCAGCAAGATGTCTTACAAGCGAGTGATATTGATACATATATAAAGGAAATGGGGTATACGGACAAGAATATACAGTACGATATTTTAATAGGTATTCAAGATATTTTAAACAATGAAAAAATGAGTTCGCTTAAAGGTCAAGGTGATGATAGATACGAGAGATCAGAGTCTGAAAAAGTTCAACGTGCTCTTTATCAATATGTAAAAGCACAAATAGCTATTGATGAAATAGGGTTAATAGGTAAGAAAGAGTTGGCTAAGTTTTTAAGTGCGTATATGGTAGGAAGAGCATGGCAAACAGTAATGGAAATAGGGAAACAAGCCCATAGGGTAAGTTTTGGTTCGGATATAGGGAAACTTTTACGTGCCCAGTTAAAGCATATAATATCGACTGATAGTGAGGCTAAATATATTGATTCACTCACTGCACAACATTTCTGGCATGCATTTAATATAGAAAGTTATACAAATGCAAGGAGAAAAGATTAATTACTAGAAAATATCGCCAATAATCTCCTTTTTTTCTCTCTCCCTTTTTTGTTCACAGGGGAAAAAATAATTGCATTATCACACGTTTATATTAAAAATATAACAACCCGTATCCTAATTTATCCTATCGTCTACTATGTGACTATATGGTAGGTACAAAAGATAACATACCCCTAAAAAAAGTAAACAAGAAGGAGGAGAGAACTATTGCTCTACTTTTAGGGTAGGGTGGGGAAGATAAAAATTTAGCAGTTGCTAGGTTTATATAGATATTCCTAATACGTATACGAGAGAAAAAATGACCGATAAGAAAATGTTGGAAGAATGGGAGAAAGAAAAGCGAGAATTCGAAAAAGAAAAATATATGTTACTGGCACTAGCATGGTATGAAATGATAGGGAGTAAGTTACCATCGTTTTATAGGTATCGAGACAATTATCCTGATTTGGATACGATAGTACAACTAACAAAGTGGTTGTCTGGAGAAGAGGAAGACAAAAATAAACATAAGAAACGGAACCCAAAAAAGAAAAAGCAAGGAGAAGTATCGATGGAAGGTGTCTATTATTTTCCTGATTTAATAGAAGAAACAGATGAAGAAAAAAAACAAAGAATAATCACGACAAAGTTTACAGATTGTTTTCACGGAATAGTTGTTGATCATAATAATCGGGTAGTAAAATTAACGATAGATATGCGGGAAATAGATCGATTGTATACACTCGAACCTTTACAACTAAAACAAACGCTTCACACTATGATAAAGATCATTTCTAACTTGACTCATCTGAAAGTATTAAATATCTCTTTTCTAAAATTAGCAGAACTCCCACCAGACATAGGGCGCTTAACTAGACTCGAAAAATTAAACTTAAGGTATAGTCGTCTTAATTGTTTACCTGCCACGTTTGCCAATTTACAGGAACTTAAGGATTTAAATTTACATCACAATTGTTTTTCAACCTTTCCTATGGTCATTCTACAGTTACAGAACTTGGAACACCTTGCTTTCTCGAATGATGAATTGAGTAAAACCTATCCTGGTAATACTATTGACCATTTACCTGATATGAGCCAATTAACAACGTTAAAGAGTTTATATGCCTACAATATTGATTTGCGTTCTTTTCACCCTTCGTTATACTTTCTTCCTAATTTAGAGAAACTAGTGGTGCATGGTAATAGTTCACTCGTTATTCCCGATATTCCTGCTAATTCTCCCCAGTCTTTTTCTCTTAAACACCTGGTGATAAAATATGTACGGAACACACAGAATTTGCATAAATTAAAGCAATTGGGATGTAAAATTGAATACTCTAGATTTTCGTAACTGTTTCTCTTTCTTTTTTGACTCACTTTTCTCGTCATTTTCACTGTGTTTATAAAGGAATACGTTCACATCAATAAATTCTAAAATAGGACAAGAATTTAATTACAATGGGTAGTGCAGATATAGATTCTGTTATTAAAGAACTTGAAACAATACTTGCTGATGATTGTTCTTACTATAGTGGAAAAGTCTTTGGTTCAATGAGTTCATACCCTGTTCCAGAAGCTAAGAAAATTTATGCGCAGTTTATTGAGAAAAACGCTGGAGATCGTAATATTTTCAGTGCTACAGGAAGAATAGAGCAAGAAATTATCAAAACATTAGCCAAACTGTTTAATGGTGATCCTACAAAAGTTGATGGTAATATCATTTCAGGGGGGTCTGAAGGGAATGTAATAGCTCTTTGGGCAGCACGTAATTATATGCGAAAATTAAAAAAAGTATCTTCTCGTTTGAATATTATTATACCGGAAACAGCCCATACAAGTATAAAGAAAGCAGCAGATCTATTAGATATTGAGCAAAGAATAATCCCGACTAACGAATATTATCAGATAGACATAGAAAAAATAGAAGAGGAAATTGATGTTAATACTTTTGCAATAGTAGGTGTAGCGGGTAATACCGTTTATGGTGCTATCGATGACATAAATTCTCTTTCTCAGATCGCACAAGATCATACTCTCTGGTTACATGTTGATGCAGCATTTGGAGGATTTATTTTACCTTTTCTTGAACAACCATATCAGTTTGATTTTAGCTGTAAAGGAGTACATTCTCTAGTTGCTGATCCCCATAAGATGCTTGGTGCACCTATCCCTTGTGGTAGTGTACTGTTCAAGGAAAATAATCTTTCAGCTGAGATTGTTCATCATTTACCTTACTTTAGTGGAAATCAAACAGAAAATAGAACAATTGTTGGAACAAAACCCGGGGCTTCAATAATAGCCTTATACTACATCCTTGAGTATAAAGGAAAAGATTGGATAAAAGATAGAGTAAAAAAAACCTTAGAAAATGCTAATTATCTAAGAAATAGTTTGCGGAAAAGAAATTTTCAAATAAAAGGAAAATCCGAGCTCAATGTAATTGCGACCAAACCACCTGTTGAATATATAAATAAATGGAATGCACTACATAGTGAAAAATGGCGGATAGGAAAATTTCATGATGTTTGGCGTTTTGTTGTTATGCCAACAATAAGCAAAAAAGATATAGATAAATTGTTAAAGGAATTAGATGAAAATAAAGAAGGATAGATATATGAACTACTCCACCCAAGTGAGTGGGCGTTCTGGCTAGGATAGGTAAAGAAAATCAAGCATTAGTGTTTATCTTGGATCCATTTGTGTCAGCAAGGAGCTATATCAACAAATGGTACAGCCAAAGTGCATTTATAGGGAACCAAATGTTGGTAAATCAAATATTTTGGAGAGTTTATCTCTTATTTCATCAATATTTTATCATCATAATAATGATAAAAGCTTAATTATATCTAATGATTTTGTTAGAAACTGAGAGATCTTCTATCAGAGTATTATCCAATGAAATAATTTGTGGTATAAAACAAACTGAAAAGCATTGAAAAAAATTCTGTATTCGTTCACTTTTTGTGTAATATCTTGGTTAATTACCAGATTCAATGGTAGTTTTTTTTATCTTTGGCATTTTCTAGAAAAATGCAAAAACATCCGCCACCACTAGATTTGGATAGAGTGTTCTAATTTTTGGCTTTTTGGCTTTGTATTTTCACATAGATTTAAAAAAACTGTTGAGAAACTTCTAGATGCAATAGTGATATCTATGGCAAAAAGACAAACTAGACCCGCTGATGCAAAATCAGGTATTAAAGGAAAAATAAAAGGTAAAAATATAAAAGGCGACGCTGTCACATTTGAGGGAGAAAAAAAAGATGCTAATATTCTAGGAGGTTTTAGTGAAAAATTTAGCAAAGCAGCTGATATGGTTAGATTGGTGAATAATGATTTGATTAAGGTCGATCTGGAACCAGCCAAAAAAATGGATAATCTATCTACTTTGTCGTTAGCAAAGAATAATTTCGAAGAAATAGATTTAACCCCTTTGCTACATGCAATAAATTTAGAAGTTTTTAGTATAAGCGAAAATAGTCTGAAAGAGATTGATTTATCACCCCTGGCTTCGACAGTTAAGCTCAGGGAACTATACCTTGATCACAATGAATTAACAGAAATAGATTTAACTCCATTAAAGAATTGCAAAAGGTTAGAAAGATTATATATTGATAGTAATAAACTTGAAGCCATAAAGTTGGATCCTATAATGGACTGCAAAAAAATAGAACGAATAAGATTGGATCTTAACAATCTTGAGTCATTTGATATAGACAAGCTTAAACCATTGACTAACTTGAAATCGCTAAATCTTAGGGCTAACAAAATCTCAGAAATAGATTTAGAAGGACTAAAAAATCATAAAGACTTACTATATCTCAGTTTAGGGGACAATCCTATAACTGAAATAGATTTAACGGCTTTACACAATTGTAAAAAAATGGAGTTCTTGCATCTTCTAGGAACAGAACTAGAAGAAGTTGATATTAGTCCATTGAAGGATATGCAAGAGATGACCGAGTTGTATATAAACTCGACAACAAAAATTTTGTGGGATGATGAAGAACCTGATTATGACACCTTGCCTAAAGCTCTTCAAGAATATGAAGACAGAATAAAAGAAAATTTCGAATAACTCTATCGATATTTTTCTTAATATTTTTCTAATAGAGAAAAAGAGTGCCATCTCTTTTTAATTTAGCTTTTTAATGGATAGAGCCCTTAATATTTCCCTTAGGAAGTACTAGTTTAAAGGAGTACGTTCACCTAAATAATTCAAGCTGTTAAAAGGTAAAAAGAATTAAAAAATAATACATATTAACGTTATTTCAGGCTTTATAACCATATTCTTTCAGTATTTTTTCTTCTCGTTTTTTGTGTTTAATAGCCATCTCATTTTTAGTTTTTGTCCATGCTTTACCTGCAAGAGGGTAAAAGAACATGGTAATAAAACATATAAGGAGGAGTATAGTTGGTATCAAAACCCACCCAATGATGATCCCCGTTTCAGTATGCTCGGTTTGCTGTCCAAATGGTAAATTGTCGTCATAATCATATGCTGCAATTATCCATAGAAAAACAGCTTGAGCTACACTTATGGCTGGTTTTGTAATGAAGGCATTTATACCTGCATACATTCCCTCACGTCTTTTTCCTGTTTTCACCTCATCGAAGTCCATAACATCTCCAAACATCAATTGAAGGGTATAATAGCCGCCTGCAACACCAAATCCCATGAAAAGAAAACCAATTGTTGTTACAATGGTTGTTTTACCCCCAATGAGAACAAAAAAACAACCTAGACTAAAACTACCCATTATGGCTTGCATGGAGTTTTTCACTCCCCATTGATCTGTATTTTTGATTAACAACACAAGACCTATAATTATACCTAAAGCCAAAGCAAGATATGGATATAAAATATTCACTTTGTCTTCTAATTCAGCAGGATAATATTGCATACCTTGCATTAAATTAGTTTGTACATAAACGATCGTAAAAGAGATTATTTCAAAAATTATAAACGACTTGTTTGTTAAAGTAAATTTGAACGAGTCAATTAATGAAGGTTGTTCTTCTTTTTGGGCAGAATATCTCTCTTTGTAAAAGAAGGTACTTGTATAGGCAATTATAGCTACAAAGATACCTAATGCTATATGAAAAATCTGATAAAAAAGAGTGCTCTCGCCTATGTCTGGGTTGATCTGGGGCATCAATACCAGAGGAACGGTTATTCCTATTACACTAAAGATTATTTTCCAGACAAGAATTGTTCCTCTTGCTTTATTAGATATAGCCATCTCGAAAGGCATAACATATAGCGCAGAAGCAACTGCAGTGTAGAAAGTGTCATAGAAGAATAGAAAGATTAACAATTGTGCAAAAAGCATACCTTGAGAATGCTGTCCTGACCAATCTATCCAACACAATATGTATGAAATGGATAATAAGGGCGCTCCATATCGTATGTAGGGAATTCTTCGACCAAGTTTTGATTTTGTTTTATCAGAAATGTAACCATATAAAGGATCATTAATGGCGTTCCAGACGCCAAATAAGATCCAAACAATAGCAGCTAATTCTTTTTCAAGTCCTCTTATTTTGGTAAAATAATAGGTTAAGACTCCTCCTCCTACAATCCCTTGTAGAAGATTTACAAATCCATCTGCGGCTGAAACCCAAATTCTGCTCTTATAAGGAACATATTCTTCCCTGAGCCCAGTATTTACATTAGATTGGTCTAGTGTTTTGTTATCCATGAATCTCACTTACATTAGTATGTACCAGAGAATAAGTTTTGGATTTTTAAATAATTTGGACAATTTTAACAAGTGTTTAATTAAAAATATTTCAAGAAACGCTTTTTAATAACTAAGATGGTCAGAACCTCCAGCAAATATTTAAAGAATATTTATGATGTTAATAGGAAGTATCTCTCGAAAAACCTTTTCCAATTAATCTTTCTTGTAGAATAATATGAATAAGATTCTAATATGTCATTCTTTGTTCTTGGACCATTTTATTAATTGATGCCCTTTTGCACTTTCGGAAGTTTAAAATAACTTTAGTTATATGGATATGTTATGGGGCAATCTATCGCTAGTCCAAAGATGTTTACTACATTTAAAAATATCCCACATAAGTTGAAGCAAGAATTATTAGAAGAGAAGGTTCTCACCGCTACTGAACAAGAATTATATCATCCGGCATATATTTTTTCAAAAAATGTTTTAAGATTATTTCCTGTGCTCCCAGAGACAAAAAAAAGGAAAATTCTCCCGCTATTTTTAGAAGTATGCTTAGCAAATAATTGGAATTCAGAATGTAAAAAGCATGTAAAACGAGATATGATTGACGAAAAACTATTACCTCTTTATACAGTTGTATGTTATAAGAATGATAAAGAAGCATTAGAATCAATTATTAAAGAATCAGAAGAGATCAAAGTCTATTATTATAGAAAAAGAGCCAAATTAACCGCTGAAATTTTATTATTAACTCTTTTAAAACAGTTAGGAGATCTAAACGAGAAATATAATGAGTATGAAAGTCTCGTAGTGCAATCATTGGAAATTGATGATTATACTCGCGACATCGTGCATATACTTAACACACGTGTTCATTGTCTTGCACATACGGGTCAAATGACCAGTTATGAGCAGGAACTGGAGAGGATTAGAAAAATAGCAGAAGAAAAAGAGGATCCCTATTTGTTTAACTCCTATAATAATGCTCTAGGATTAAAAAACATACGTTCTGGGAATTACAAAGAAGCGAAAGAGCATTTTCAAAAAGGATTACAGATATCCGAGAGTGTCAATTACAAACTTGGTGTTTTCTCCATGTATCACAATTTGGCAATAGTAGAATATTCTTTAGGTAATTACAAAGCTTCTAAAGAAGCCCTAGCACAAACATTGACCTTGACTGATAATCCAACGTATAAATATCAGATATTTTCCAATTTGGGCGAAATGTGCCTTTTTAATGGTGATTATACTGAGTCTGAAGAATACTTTTTGGATGCTTTAAAAATAAGCGAGGAAACAGGTGTAACTTTTAATGATACAATCAGCCTTGTTGCGTTATTGTATGTTTTTAAGAAAGACGAAGAAAAAGCTCAAAAATATTTAGAAATGAGCAGAGAAATGTTACAAAAATCTTCAATGAAACAATCATCAGCTATTTTTCATTATGTTGAAGGGTTGTTTCAACAACAAATAGCTGAAGACTTACCTGCTGCCAAAAAATCATTTGAAAAATGCTTAAAGACCGCTTTCGATGGTAATTTATTTGAGTATATCATTAAATCTGAGATCCAGTTAACCAATCTTGCGCTTGAACAATTGTCAAAGAATCAAGAGATAGGAAGATATGCAGAGATATTGTATCATCTCGAAAACTTACAACGATTATCTAAAGAACAAGATTTACCAACAATTGAAATAGAGGTTTTGTTACTCCTATTTGTAACTCATTCTCTCTTTAATCGTCACGAAACCGCCTTAAAGAGTCTGAAAGAAGCTAAAAGAATAGCACTAGAAGAGAACCTTGATCATTATTCAAAAATCCTTGAACAAGTTGAAGATGAAGAAAGTATTATAGAAACTTCTCTAGCACGAATCAATAGAATAAAAGTTATTAAGCAACCTAAACCGGTTAAAACAAAGATTTATGCTATCATCCTTTTTGATATCACAACAGGTATTGTTCATTATGATCGCATGGTTGATGATGAGATTAGTTTTGCTATTATCATTTCAGGACTAGTTAGTGCCATTAATATCCAAGAAAAAGCGATCTTAGGCGGGGAAACATTTGTAGATTCAGTTACAATTGAAGAAAAGAAAGTACTAATGGAGCATATTGGCCAATATACCTTAGCTGTAATTGCAGAAAATGAAAGCTATAAGCTACGCACACGATTACACAATTTGGCTAATGAGATAAAAGAGAAAGTCAATCTTGAAAATTATAAAGAATATTACATGAAGAAACAAGAAATGAGAAATCAGCTAGATCAAATAGTATTGGAGCATTTTGAAGAGTTAAAAGAAGAAGAAATGTTCTAAAATCATGTTTTATTTGTCTTTTCTTATTTCGTTTTTTTATAATACAAAAACATTATCAAACATGAAAAACATAAGAAAATCTTTTAAAGATGTTAGAAAGTGCAAAACGTAGAAATTCAAGTAATGAGAGAAAATAGATGAAACTGACTAAGGAAGAGATTGATGGGTATTTAACCAGTTATATGTTTAAACAAAAAACAACTAATACTCTAAACATTGACAAACATAAGTCTACAAAAGTTGATACGATAACCATGTTCGAATATCGGGTAAACAGTCAGGTATTCCATGTACTCGGGCAATGCTCGC
>CAZHRF010000042.1:0-28486 GCA_964534625.1 uncultured archaeon
AATTTCAACCGTAAACATTTCTGTAATGCCTTCAATTTCAACCGTAAACATTTCTGTAATGCCTTCAATTTCAACCGTAAACATTTCTGTAATGCCTTCAATTTCAACCGTAAACATTTCTGTACAAAGAACAGTAAAATTTTCATTTACAGTATCTATTTCACTTAGAGTCAAACTCATAAAAGCAGTTGTAAAAAACAACGCCAACATTGCTATTTTAATCTTCTTGGACATCATACTGACATCACTTAAGTAAAAGAATGGATGACTAACATATAAATATTTGTGAAATGTTTCCAATATTGTTCACGTGCCTTTCTCCTCATTAAAAAATGCGATGGTACGTTGAGGAGAAACCGACCAAAAGGTTTTGTCGGAATAATTCTACCTCAATGTATGAGTTTAAGTACGAACTCATGTTCACTTAGTGAACATCGTTCACTAAACCAACATCGTTAACACTATAAAGATAAGAAGTTACGCTAATCATTTGATAAAACATAAAAAACCAACTTAACTTCAAAATATTAAGACCACTAGTAGTTAAAAAAAGGCATTGAAAGGAACTTTTACTCCTTAGCATTATCTTCTTCAGAGCTTTCTTTTGTTACTTCTTTTACCTCATTTACTCTAATAAGGAAGAGAAAAGCAAAGATCATACAGATTAAAACAAATGGGAACATCACAACGTATTGTTGTGGACCCAGATATTGGAAAAAATCTAAATTGAGACCTAGTAGCATAGGAGCCATTGTATAAGCAAATTGATTAAATGTATAGTATACCCCTGTATATGTGCCTACTTCTCCTTTAGGTGCAAGTGACCATACTAGAGGAAAACTGTTTACAATAAAGCACATCCAAGGCATAGAAATAAAGGCAAGGTTAACCATTACCAAGTAATCTTTAGTGGTTAAAACTTGTTCTGGAACATCCACAGGGTTATAAATAGCGGGAACCAAAAAGACAACCAAAACAAACGTAGAAAGGATAACTCCTACTATACCAACTACTGCTGCTTTCTTTCGACCAATCTTTTGCCCTAACATTCCCCAGAAATAGGCAGAAAGTATCATTGGAACTGAATAAGCCAAAAAGAGAGTTCCAGTTACGGTATCTGCTTTGCCCATATAAGATTGAGCGAATGTAGAAAAAAACGCCTCTACTGCAGCAAAACCCGTATAAGCAAACATAACTGTAAACAGCATATTCCTAAAACTTTTGTCATCAGAACGGAAAATATCACCAATTTTTTTCAATACTGAAACTGATTCTTCAACACATTCTTTATTTTTTGAAACTTTTTCAGATACACGTAAACTTATTGGGTCTAAGGTAATTTCGCTTGTGTTTAACTGGAAAATTTTGTCTCCTGTAGGTGTTTCTTTGACCAAGACAATTTGTATGATTACTACTGCTATCATTAAAGCAGATACTATTACGAAACTAATAATATTAAACATTTGATTTTGAACTTCCATACCCTCTATTATTACATATTCTTTTATTCCAAAACCTGTTACAATCATAGGAATAGTAAAAGCTAACACTCCACCCATGTTGGCAGTAAATTGTTGTATAGCACTTGCTTTAGACTGCAATTTATCTGGTGTATAATCCGGTAAAATAGCAATTGAAACTGAACGATATACCGCCATTGCTAAATCAAAACATAAGATAATTAAAACCAATCCGGCCAATGTTTGCATTAGAGGGATAGTAGTAAAGAAGAAAGCAGCTAAGGTAGTTCCTAAAACAATGTAAGGCATCCTTCGCCCATATTTACTACAAGTTCTATCTGATAAATTGCCAAAAAAAGGTTGAAGAATTACGGCCACTAGGTTATCTAATGCCAAAATAACACCTTTAATGGTTTGTTTGGTACGAATAGATCCCATTGGCAACAAAATATCATCTAATAATCGAGGCACTTTAAAATTAAAATAAGCCCAAGCCAATAACACAGTAAAAAAACTCAAGGAAATGAATATAGTTCTTTTAGTGTCTAACTTATCCGGATCGTTAGGAGCCATTCTAGGTTCAAATTTATTTAACCTAGGTGTATTTTCAGAACTCATATCATGGTATAATAGGTAACTCTTTAAAAGCATTTCTCGATTTGTTTTATATTTTAGTCTCTTTTATAGATTCAAAAAGTTCTAACCATTTTTTACTTGCATTTTTTCGATAAAAAACAGGAGGTTGTCCTATGGGAGCTTTAACTTCTACCCATCCTTGTTCATATTCTTTGCTTGTCCAGAGATGTATCCACTGATCTTCAGGAAGATATATTTTTCTTTTATTACGCTTTTTATTAATTATGGGAGCAACTAATAACTCTCTGCCTAACATATATTGATATTTCATTGAATGTAAATTTTTATCATTTTCATAATGTATATAACAAGCTCTAAATGGTGGAATGCCAGTTTCAGAATATTCTGTCACTAACGACTTTAAATAAGTCTTTAACTTCACATGAACTCTTGTCATCTTTGCTAGATGATTAAGTGTTTCTTCATCACTATCAAACTGCCAGTTATCATCAGGTCTATTGCCTTCATGTGTTCTCATTACCATGGTAAAAGCAGCAAACTCCACCCATCTCATAAAAACTTCTTTCGATCTTTTGAACGGTCCAACTGTGGTATAGCCCCCAATATCAAAATGATAATTGCCTATTCCACAGATTCCCAAAGAGATACCAGCAGGTATACAAGAAGCTAATCCATCATGCTTACTGAATGTAACCAATTGGTCACCTGCCCAAATAAGTTGACTGTGTTGGGATGTCGATGAATAACCTGCTCTGCTAAAGAATACTACATCATTTAATTTTTCTGCTTCTTTTAGTGCTTCTTTGTTTATTCTAGCCCATTCAACTGGATATCTATTATGAAAAGTTTCAGCACTTTCACCCGAATATAGTACAGCATCAGTAGGCAAATACTCGCCATAATCAGCCATCCACCCATCTAAACCCACTTTTATCAGATTCTCTTTTATTACTTGTTTGATCCAGTTCTCTGTTTCAGGATTAGTTATATCTAGTATTACAGCAGGAAAAGTTGTTGTTACAACAGGATAATCTTCACCATTGCAGTTTTTGACAAGTAATTCTTTTTTTGAGGCTTCTTTGTAAAGCTCACCTTCAATAGCCAAAAAACAATTAATATAGCCTAGAAACTTAATTCCTTTTTCATGTAGTTCAGCTATATAGCCAGGTAAATCAGGATATAACTTAGGGGCATAAATCCAATCCCAAAAAAGCTGTCGACCGAAAGCAGTTTCTCGTTTCCCTTCCCAATCCTGACACCAAACAGCAGATACTGGTAATCCATGTTCTTTAGCTGTTTGTAATTTTTTATTGACTACTTCTTTCCCTCCTTGTAGGCCTAATATTATTCCATCATACATCCAATCGGGTAATGGTGACTGTTTACCTAAGAGTGTCGCTAAAGCACCTATTGTCTTAGAAGCTGTTTCGTATTTGCCTATTATAATTTCAGGGATATCCCAAAAGTATAATTCTGTTACTTCTTTTTGTCTAAAATTAAATATACTATATGCTGTTGTTTCTACATGACAGAAATAATTTTTTGACGATACTAACGTTGGTTGCGGATAGTAAGTAGTGTAATGATCTCCTCCTACGCCATCATATAGTAGATTAGCCAAGAAAGTAAACCATAAAGGATCACCCCTACCTACCCCTTGTTCTTGGCACCACAAAGGAACTTTTTTACCTTGAAGATTCACTTCAGAAAATTGTTCCCCACAGCCATAAAACGCCTCATGTTCATTTGAGACGAATCTAAACCAGCTTCGGTTAAAACTTAAATCTGTTTGGGGTTTAATTCTTATTTGTCCTTCATTTTCGGTAAAAACAATAGTCAAGTTTATTTTTTCATCATTTGAAGAGAAATCTATAATCAAATTATTCTCTGATTGATTCTTAATTTTATAATTTATAAGAGGAATTTCTTCTTCTATTTTTTCTTTAATTTTGTAAATTCCATGATTTAATTGAAACTTACCTTCTGCCTTCCCTATCTTTAAAAATGGCGTTTTATATGTGTGATGCATTAATATATAACCATCAATAGCTAGTTTAAATCCTTCTTCAAAGGTTTTAATTTCCATCATGGTGTCATTAATCCTTTTAGGGTATTACTTAATCAGTTTTACTATACGCAAATAAGAAAATGAAAAATTTTATCATATTCCTATTTTTCTATAGGTTCTGGTCTTAACCACCAAAGATAATCATCCTCACCGAGATCAGCACTTCGAAGTTTAAAGCTAAATTCTGTCGTTTTTTTGTTATCGATACCATAGTAGACTTCAATTACACATGTAGAATTTTCGTCAATGGGGACAATATTATCCTCAAGTGCATCAATAGAAATTATGTTTACATTGGTGGATTCACCTGGATCAACTACAATGGGATAGGTGGGACGAACAAAACTATATCCTTTTTCTTGAAACTTATCCCAGTCAATTAATTCAATATCTTCATAGTTCAATTCATGAAGATGAATTTTACCTAAAATATCAATGTACTTGATCTCACTCATATCTGATTTCCTAAACCCAACTTTTATTTGATAAATCATGCCTTTTTTTGCCCCTTCATTATGAAATAAGAGGGGAAGACAGAGTAAAATTGATTCTTGATATTTAGAATGAATAACCCCATATTCAACAAATTTATTCGGAAAAATTTTAGCGGATCTATTGGCCATATACCAGTTATATGCCGAAAGAATAGTTCCAAAAGCAGCTGGTATAAAACTTACAATGTCTAATTCGTAACCAAATATATTTACCATGACCTAAGATTATCCTTTTCCTGTAATAAATATTCCTAGATTAAAACCAAATATAATATTTAATAAGTAAAATCAATTAGTAATAAATCTTTGCTTTCATCCCCTTGAATAGTAAAAAAGAGGATCACTGAAGAAAGGATAAACTTTAAGCTAATGTGCGTACTGGATAAGAAAAAAAAATATTTCAACAGATAACAAGTCTTTTATTGTTTTGTCCCCTAAAAAGTTAGTAAACAAAAATTGTGAGTTAAAAATGATCAATATCAAAGAGCTTCTTTTTTACCCAACAAGAGTAGCATTAGTCAGTACAAAACACCAAAAGATGGAATCAATCATTACAATATCATTAATAGGAATCCCAAATTTTGAACCTCCAATGATTTCTATTAGTTTAAAACCCCACAGGTTTTCTTATTCTTTAATTAAACAAGCACAAGAATTTGTAGTTAATATACCCACGGAAGAAATGATTGAGACTGTGATATTTTGTGGAAAGCATTCTGGAAAAGATTATGACAAATGGAAAAGAAATAAGTTAACAAGAGGCAGAAGTCAATCTGTAGAGACACCCTTTATTGAAGAGTGTCCTATTAATATTGAATGTAAATTGAAACAAATAATTGAGTTAGGTTCTCACCATCTTATTATTGGTAAAGTAACCAACATAAGAAATATTCAAAAGTTAAAAAAGAATGAATACCCTCCAGTTTTGACATACATCAAAGGCAAGTATGTCATCTATGAAGGAAACTCGATAAAATCCGTCATATAAGATCTTATGCTTTTGGGGTTACTTATATGAATAAAGAGCCTTCTTTCTTGCTGTTTGGTAATTCATTCTACAATTTTCCATTCTTGTAGTTTTGCAAATATTTTAAATGGTTCAATAAATTCCCCATAAACTACGCTAAGATGATGAGCTATACCATTTTCAATTATCTTGTCAAGAACATTTTTCACTCCTTCAGAAAAAACGGCTTTCATATATGTACCTTTAAGATCTTTAGTCATGGGGACAGCTTTCGCCCTCTGTAGAAATATTCGATATTCTCCACAAGCATAATCAATTCTAGCAATAGATAGCGGTCCTTCTTTCATAACAAAATCAGCTGTGACACCCTTTCCTCCAGCAAAATAGCTATCTAATGAGCGTATACATTTTCTATCATGTAAATTACATGGTGCCACTCCGCAATGCCATAGAAGAGCAAAATCTTCTTTTAAATCTACTTGCGAGAAATCCGCCAAAAAAGGTGTTTCACCGCCTATAGCTTGATGTGCTAGCATTGATAGACTCCCCAGCATATCACCCTCACAAGTTAATATTTTACCTTCTGATTGGAGAATAGACATAGCAGCACAAGGTGAAATGCCAAACATTGAGGCAAATTCTGGCCAGCATCTAACAGCTATTGAATTTAAATTGTTAGCTTCCATGAAATTATCAAATTTAACTACTAGGGTTGCTACTTTACTTAGCTGTTTTGCATCAATATCAGACAAGTCAAATAAGTCTCTAATTTGTTCTTTACGTGCAGACAACTTTTCTTGCTCAATTTCTTGCTCAAATACTTCTTGCAACTCATAATGATCAACGAGAATACCCAATTGTTCATACAGACTCAATTCATCAACATCTAAATTAAAAAAACCCTGGGCTCTATAACCAATAAGACCCACATGAGCTATGAAAAACTTTTTCTTAATTCTAAGTGCATCAAGCCAATTTTCATCTATAGTATTACCTATTACAGTAGAATAATTTTTTATTCCTGCCTTATATAGATTTGAAGCATTCAGGTTTACACCACAAATAGAATTTAGGCGTATCTTCCCTCCATCATATGGAAGCTCATTTAACCCCCAAAGTAAAATAGGTCGATCAACCACTTTATTGAGTTCTAAAACCAGATGACCTAAAGCAAAGGTTCCGCTTATAACTACCAAACCATCAACATGTTGTTCCCGCATTTTTTTTGCTGCCTTTTGAGCATCTGCAATGTCTATAATCAGTTTGGGAATACATATCCATTGAACTTGTTCTATTTTATGCAATTTTTTTTGTAACTGAATGTAAATCTCTTCTGCTGCCTTGTAATCAAAAGTTTTGCGTGCTAAACATACAACCCCAATAATCAGCTCTTGTTTCATCTTTCTCTACTCTTTCAACAATTTGTTATCAATAAAAATAAACTTTTGCTAGAAATTATGGGTAATACGTTGCGAAAAAATGCGAAAAGTGAGGGGCTTAAAAAGGATCAAGCATAATACGCTAGATGGCGAAAGTACCCAGAACAGAGCAGATGGAAGTGGGAGAAAACAAAGCACTCGGGAAGCTTTGCCATCGGACAAAGAATCTCTATAATAGAGCAAACTACGTCATAAAACACACATGGAAGGAGGAAGGGAAATTGGTAGGATACAACACCTTGGCGAGAGAGTTAAAGACAGAAGAGTGCTATAAAGTGCTGCCAGCGCAAACCAGCCAACAGACACTCAAACTCCTAGGGAGGAACTGGAAAAGTTTCTTTCGAGCGTTAAAAGAGTACAGAAAAGAGCCAAAAAAGTTTCTAGGATGTCCTCGTCCTCCTGCCTATAAAGCTAAGAAGGGGCAAACTGTTGCTGTTTTTACCAATCAACAGGTGAACATTCGCAATGGATGGATAGTCTTTCCCCGGAAGGCTAATTTCAAGATACAAACACGTTTATCTCCACAAACGGATATCAGAGAAGTACGAATCATTCCCCGCGGAGTAGGGTACACGGTGGAACTAGTCTACAAGAAAACCCTGAAAAAGAAGCCCAAGACGGACTCACAGCGTAAAGCTGCTATTGACCTGGGATACATTAACCTCATGACCTTAGTGGACAATATGGGTGGACAACCGATTATTGTCAAGGATCAAGGGAAAGGAGTAAAATCAGTTATTCAATATTATATGAAAAGAATGAAACACCTTCAGCAAGTATACGAACACCAGCAACACAAGAGAAAGAACAAGAACAACAAGAAACCCCATTTGAGCTATGGGCAAGCCTATAAACGACTAAGGAACAAAAAACGGCTAAAAGTCCGTG
This sequence comes from uncultured archaeon, assembly GCA_964534625.1. Lineage (GTDB taxonomy): Archaea > Asgardarchaeota > Heimdallarchaeia > Heimdallarchaeales > Heimdallarchaeaceae > CAZHRF01. Next base: position 7,914 of record CAZHRF010000042.1, read on the forward strand.
ATTGTCTCCATAAACTTACAACGTTTATTATACAGGTCTGTGAAACGCGAGAGATAGAAAAACTCATCATCGGCTATAATCCCACCTGGAAACAGAACCTCCGTTTACGCAAAAAGACCACCCAACTCTTCGTCCAGGTGCCCTTTGAACGAATTATTGCCTTGCTCCAGTACAAGGGAGAAGATAGGGGAATTACCGTTGTCTTGCAAGAAGAGAGGTATACGTCCAAATGTAGTTTCTTGGATAATGAAGAACCCAAAAAGCGAGAGAATTATGTAGGAAAACGCTCTACCCGTGGAACGTTTGTTGCTGCTTGTGGCTATACGCTCAATGCTGATGTGAATGCTGCTTATAATATTTTACTCAAAAGCGACCCCTATGCTGTTCCTTTGCGTACAGCTGCGGATGTAGGAGGGTATGTGACGTACCCCGTTAGTTGGTCCCTGGTCCATTCGTGGTCTCAGTTCCCAAGCTAGTAAAATTCGATCCGATGTCGCACATTGTCGCATCGAATATGTCATGCCTAACTTAAGTACTATAAGTTAATTGGTGATAGATTCTTTCTTTTCTCTTGCTTGCAAATACTTAGGTTTATTAATTTAGTTACTTCAATCTCATCAACAAAGGTCAGGTGAAGAAAGTGGCTATACTTAATATCAATAATCTGTACAAATATTTTGGTCATGTCAGAGCTGTCGATGGTGTGTCATTCAATATTAATGAAGGAGAGTTTTTTGGCTTATTGGGCCCTAATGGTGCAGGTAAGACGACTACAGTTAAAATGATTTTAGGCTTATTAGAACCCGACCAAGGCACCATTGAAGTATTCAATATGGATCCTTTCCTTCATGAATTAGAAGTTAAGCATGCAGTTGGTTATGTTTCAGAAGAGCCTTTAGTTTACGAAAGTCTTACTGTACAAGAACTGTTTAATTTTATTGCTTCAATTAGAGGTTTTTCTAGTGAGAAAGAACAACGCTTTGTTAACTTGCTTCAAAGTTTAAATGCTTTACAATATTATGACAAAGCAATTGCTACGCTCTCTAGGGGGAACAAACAGAAGATACAATTAATAGCTTCTTTACTTCATGAACCTAAATTATTAATTTTAGATGAACCTTTAGCGGGATTAGATGCGAAATCTGTACGTGTCTTCAAAGAGATCCTTAACATGCATATCGAAAATGGAGGATCAATTCTTTTCTCCACCCACATAATGGCAGTAGCCCAAGAGATTTGTGATCGTATAGCCATCATCAATGAAGGTAAAATTGTTGCCATAGGTACTGTTGAAGAGTTATCTGAAAAAGCCAATAAAATTGGAGCTTCTCTTGAAGATATTTTCCTAAAACTTACAGAGCAAGATGAATCAGTCCATCAAATTATTACCCAACTTAGGGCGAGTCTTTGATTTCTAGGTGGTTTAAATGAATATCAGGCAACTATTGAAAATTTCAAAAACAGTATATCATGAATCCATGCTTCAAAGTCAGTTAAAAATGATGGGGAGTAATAAGGAGCGATATTTAGAAAAACTTAGTAAAAAAAATGATTTCAAAACTCAAGCGGGATTTCAAAAAATTATGATTGGTATATATTATCTTATATTGGTAATGCTTCCAGTTCAAAACTTTAACCAAATCAAAAAAGCCATTTCTGCTGACATCTCTATGTCTTGGATTGTTTTTTCTTCAGTCTTGACCTTAAGCGTATTTCTTATCTTACAATTTATTCTTCTGCTAACATTTACAATTATGTTTTCTTCAAGTTTGATGTCTGGTGACCAATTTAAGTGGTTAGCTACTTTACCTCTTCGTAAACGGTCTGTTCAAAAAATAGCTTTTCTTACATTTTTTAGAGGAATAGATATTCAAATGATTGGTTTCATTTTCACTTTACCTTTAGCTGTGGCTATTATTACTAAGAATATTCTTTTTACAAGCATTGGTTTACTCATTTCTATTGCAAATGCGCTTTTGTATCTCAGTTTATTAATCATTTTAGGACAAAAAATGTCTAAGATACTTGAACACTATGCAGTAAATGATCGAAAAACGAATCTAATCCGAATGGTTTCAATGCTAACTTATATACTAAGTACGCTATTCATTTTCTTGCTAATAAATTTGGCTTCTCAGAATATTACCAAAGTATATAGCAACCAATTTCTTCAACAAGATGTGTTAGGAATCATTAATCCCGTACTTAGTATCGTACCGTTTCCTTTCGCCCTTTGTTACATTCTGACCTTCATATCCATTGGACAAATAAACGTTACCTTCTCTTTCATTGGTGCTATTATAGGTTGTTTGGTATATTTTCTTATTACGTACTTTGTTGTAAAAAAAGCTTTTTCCACTCTTGGAACTATTACATCGAGTGAAATTGAATATTATCAGAAGGAGGAGACAATGGAAGTTCAATCTGCAGATGTTACTATTGATTCAACATCTCCCATTATAGCTTTTATAAAAAAAGATCTCCATATGGCAACAAGAGACATTCAAACAATGTCACTATTTTTATTTCCTATCTTATTTCCTTTACTTTCTATAATCAGTTCTGGTGGAACATTTTTAACAGATACAACTTTAACTTTATTGTTAACTTCCAATCTACCATTTATTACCTTAGGCAGTCTTATGCTGGTTCAAGGAATATCAAATATGGAAAAATCCGGAGCTACTATAAATGCGTCTTTACCTATTTCAGGAAGAGATCAAATCAAGGCAAAACTTCCTTATTTTTTTATTATTCTACCAATAGCTTTGTTTATACCTCTTCTTTTTCTAATTAATCGACCAAATTTTTTTAGAATTTTGATAACGACATTAATAATCCTCTGTATTCCTCCTCTAACCGGATTAGCTGGATTATTCTTGAAAATCAAACTGTTTGGCAAACTACGCCACAAATACGTCCTTGAAGACGTAAATGATGACCTTAAAGTAATCAAGTGGATAGCTATAATAGTTTTTACTCTTTTTCTGGTAGGTGTGTTTATTTTCCTTTCTACACTTAACTGGTATTCCGTACTTATCGGAGAAGGAATACTAGCACTCTTAGTTTTACTTATATTCAATCTAATGTTTCCAAAGAAAAAATAGTAAATAGGTCAACAAAACGCTAAATCTCAATTCAACAAATAGTAATGAGTTAAAACATCTATACGCCTTATTATAACTAAATTACTTAAAGAGTTTAGAGAAGATTTATATAGAACGACTAGTTGAACCAAATTAAATAAAGCAATATCAAAAATATTTCTTTGTTTCAAAATAATTAAACATAAACTAATGGTGCAAAAATTGCAAATTAAAAATAATATTACGAATAAAAAAATACTTTTAATAATGTTTAGTCTTGTTCTTCTTTTAAGTCCTCTCGCTGTAATTGCAGTTAGACCAGATGGAATACCACCTGTAGTAAATATCACATCTCCAGCTGATGGTGCAACTGTACAGGGATTAGTTACTATTACTTTTACAGCGGAAGATCAACAAGATGATTTAAAAGAATACGGTTTGAAAATCGACGGAACAACAGTTTCAACTTATTCTTTCAGTTATGATTGGGATACAACAACATTTGTTGATGGAGATCACGTCATTGAGGCTTATGCTCACGACAGAACAACAGTAGGTACAGACCAGATAACGGTGACAGTTTCTAATGGTGGGCTCATAGATAATCCTCCCACAGTAACAATAACTACACCAAATGCAGGTTCAATAGTTTCAGGAACTCAAACCATTACAATAGATGTTTCAGATGATATTGACACATTAGTACCAGATATCTATATAGACGGAATCTATATAGCTACAACTAATAGTTATGAGTGGGACACAACAACCTATTCAAATGATACGCATACAATTTATGCAGAAGTAACAGATAGTTCATCACAAACAGCTTCAGATCAGATATCCGTCACAGTAGATAATTCGGGAGATAGCACTACTCAAGAAGTATTCAAATTAATGTGTTTCAATATTAAAGAGTCTGGCGAATCTACGGATTATCCCGATTGGAAAGAAGTGGTAAAAGAAGAGAACGCTGATATCCTCATGTTCATTGAAACAGGTTATTGGGATGACAATGGAAATGAAAAACTTAATCTATATGTAGAAGAATTTAACAGTTATTTTATTGATGAGACACCTTATGAAGGCTATACTACGCAAGATATAAGTTATTCGACAAGTGGAGCAGCTATAATGACACGTTATCCTGTTTTAGATTACACCCAAATTACTCATGTTCCTCTTGACGATGGGACAAGTTATGATGTCACTCATGATTTCTTTGATGTAAAAGTCAACATAGGCGGTTCTGCTGTTCATATTATTGGTTCTCATCTTAAAGCGATGACAGGAAGCACAAATGAACAACGGAGAGAATGGGAACAAGAAGGTATTATCAATTACATGGATAATCTTGGTGATGGTATCCCTATTGCCTATTTGGGTGATCTTAATTCTTTCAGTCCCGAGGATTATGAATTAAACACGCTTCAATCTGGACTCGGTTATGGTCCACTTAGCATGTTTATTGATCCTTATACTAATCCTGAAACTGGTGAAGACTTCAGTCAATATAGTTCTGTGTATCATACATTTACTGACGTATTTAGAACACTAAATCCTTTAGACTTAGGTATTACAAGTCCAGCTTATGATAGCCGAATAGATTTTATTTATACTAACGAAGAACTAACCGCCTACATCATCAACAGCACTTGTGGCGATACTTCTTCCGCTCTCACAGGATCTGATCATCTTACAGTAGATGTTTTCATAGCATTAAATAGTGATGGTATTGATTACATCCCCCCTAAAGTTACTATCACAAATCCTGAAAATAATGCCATTGTTAGCGATGTTGTAGAAATCACTTTTGACGCCTATGACGATGATGCTATTGATTCTCAAAGAATACTCATTGATGGAATCGAAGTCAGTACTTCTACAAGTTACTTGTGGGATACAACCGCTTATAACGAAGGATCTCACATTATTAAGGCGGAAGCTACTGATCCTAGTGGTAATATTGGATATGCAGAGCATACTGTTACTGTAGATAATGATGGTTTCATTCCTGGTCCTAATTATATTGTGATTAATGAATTTCTGGCAGCCCCATCAACTGTGTATGATGATGAATGGATTGAACTTTGGAATCCACTTGATGATGATATTGATATTTCTGGTTGTGTGTTAGATGATCTTATTGATGGAGGAGGAAATCCTTATACTATCCCTAGTGGTACTATCATGGCTCCAAATAGTTTTATGCTATTTTATGGTACCGAAACAGGATTTGCGCTCAATAATGCTGGTGATGACGTAAACTTTATTGATACGGATGGAATAACGATTTTAGATTCACACACCTATACTTCGACCAAATATGATGTCTCATGGGGTCGAGAATTTGACGGTTCCGAAAATTGGATAGAATTTACAGAACCCACACCAGGTGCGTCTAATGGCGAACAGAGTGGTGATACTACGCCTCCAGCTCAAGTTACAGGCTTAACTGCCACAACAATTAGTACTTCTCAAATTGATTTAATGTGGGATTCTAATACCGAACCAGATTTAGATTACTATAAAATTTATCGTGATGGTCTTTTCTTGATTTCTGTGAGTTCTGAATCTTATAGTGATACAGGTTTAGCAGCTGAAACTACTTATAGTTATACTGTTTCTGCAGTAGACACACATGGTAATGAAGGTACTAAATCGACTAGTGCAAGTGCCACAACTGACGCAGGGTCAACATCTAGTCCAAGTCAGATAGTCATCAACGAGTTTTTACCTGATCCTTATTCTCTCTATAGCGAGGAATGGATTGAATTATACAATCCAACAAGTGATGATATTGACTTATCTGGATGTGTTTTAGATGATATTACTTCAGGTGGAACATCACCTTATGTTATTCCTGATGGAACTATTATAGCTGCTGGAGGTTTTTTGGTTTTCTATCAAAGTGTTACTAAAATTGGTCTAAATAACGACGGAGACACAGTAAATTTAATCGATAAGGATGGTATAACTATTATTGATAGTTACTCTTATTCCCATTCTTCTGATGATGTCAGTTATGGTCGAGAAACTGACGGTTCCGAAAATTGGACAGAATTTACTGAACCTACACCAGGCTCTTCAAATAATGATACAACCACTACTAATAGTTATATTCATGTTGATAGTATTACGGTAAGTCATAACTCTAAAGGTGCTTCTGGAAAATATGATATATATATCGAAGTCCTTGTTTATGATGAATCCGGTAATCCCGTCTCTAGTGTTTCTGTAACAATAGAATTACAAACGCCTAGTGGATCAATTCTAACTCAGACAGTTATGACTGATTCAAATGGTATTGCAATAGCTACTTTTAGTGATATTAGAGAAACAGGTACCTATGTAGCTACCGTTACGGATTTATCAGCGACCAATTATATCTATGACGAAACAGCCAATATAGAAACGAGTGAGCAATATACAATCTGAAAAAAATTAAATCGTTTTTTTCCCTTATTTTTTAATTGCGTATTTTTCTTTTCTCTCTTTTTTGATTCACGTTTTCGTCACTTTTAAAGGATTTAGTGTGCTTTAATTATCTTAGAATTAATAATAAGGGGTTGAATAGAAAGAAAAAAGATATCTCGAATTATTATTAGATCGTATCACTAAAAGAAATTACGGGGAGATGATTTCTATTCTTTTTTTATTTGATTCCAAGCATCTTGAAAAATCTTCAATCCACGGTCAGTAAATGGATGCTCAAAACTAGCCTTATATACATCAAAACCCGCGGTCACTATATCTGAACCCAATTCTGCTGCTTGAGCTATTTGTTTACCATTTCTTAGAGCTGCAGTTATTATTTCTGTTTTAAAACCATAAAGGCTATAGATTTGCGTGATTTGATATAGAAAATTTGTGCAATCTACTCCACTAGCTTCTTGCCAACCAATAAATGGAGAAACATATTTTGCGCCTATTCGTCCAGCTTGGATTGCTTGACTTGTTGAAAAAACAAGAGTTACATTTACAGCTACTCCATCTTCAGTTAATTTTTTGGCAGCAGTTAACCCTTTTTCGGTACAAGGAATCTTAATAACAAAATTCTCTGACATAGCTGCCAATTCTTTGGCTTCTTTTATCATATTAGGAACATCTAGTTTATAAGGATTGATTTCTACAGATATAGGAAAATCAATACCTTCAAACTCTGAAGCTATTTCTTGTATCACAGGAATAAAGGGCTTACCAGATTTCATAATGTGTTTTGGATTACTAGTTATGCCTTCTATCCCCCAATTTTCATAAGCATATTTGATATCTTCCAATATTGCTGAATCTAAAAAATATTTCATTTTTATTATAACCTCAAAAACCTTTATCTCCAATGCTATTTGAAGATTTTGTTAATAAAACGACAATGTTAAAAATGGAAAAGTATTTTTTCAGCAACTTAAATGACCAAACTCAAGGACGAGGTTTTCAAGAAGACGTTCACATAAATATATTTATTCTCTTTTTGTTTACAATCTAGAGATTACTATTACCTTGTGATAGTCTTGAGTACTAATTTTTGCAATACATTACTATATCACATTTAATAATTTCACCCGCATTGTATTTATCCAAAATTTTTTCTAAATTGTCAGCACAATAATAGTCATTAATGCAGGTTAAAACACTGATCTCATTGATAGGAAACCATTCTTCACCATCTATACTACATTTGACTGTTCCATAATTGGGTTCGGTTTCGGAAGTATTAGAAACATCAGTATTATTATTCATTGCAATAATAAGAAAAGTTTTGAGTATATAAATAGACAAAATATCTACATGTGCACAATATGTTAGCAAGCTAATATGATTAATTAAAAGAAAACGAGAAATGAGCGTATTTTGATAGAAGATGGCGACAAAAAAAGTAGAGTGTTTTATAGCTGCATTAGATAATCATATGGCATTAATTTGCTAGGATTAAGTGAAAAATAAACAAAAATTTAGATGAAGATTTTTTCAACTATTTCCTTTCGTTTAAATGTAATAATTCAAACCATTCGCTTATAATCCAAGAGTTCATCAACTTCTTTTTCTGTTAGTCCTAAATCCGATTCCATTGCCACCTCTTTTATTGTTTTTCCTGTCTCATATGCCTTCATAGCTATTTTAGAAGCCTTATCATACCCTATTTTTTGTGTGAGATTAGTTACAAGCATTAAACTTCTTGACATATCTTGTTCAATTTTTTCCTTATTTACACCTAATCCTTCTAGGAGATTTTTGGTAAATGATCGTATCCCATTTGACAACAGAGTAAGCGATTCAAGCAGATTATGTATCATCAATGGTTTTGTCACATTTAAATCTAACATACTACCATATCCTTCTGCCATAGACACTGTTATGTCATTTCCTAATACCGACAATGCAACTTGTATCAACATTTCACTTTGAGTAGGATTAATTTTACCTGGCATTATAGATGAACCTGGTTCATTGGCTGGTAACTGTAACTCTGCTAGTCCCGCCCTAGGCCCACTGCCCAACAATCGGATATCATTTGCCATTTTCATTAAAGAGAGAGCCAATGTTTTGAGATTTGAGTGTATATTAACTACTACATTGTGGGAAGCGATACCCTCTGCTTTTAATGGATTCGATGAAAAGTCTATATTTGTTATTATATTAAGATAATGAATAGCTTTGTCTGCGAAATCGTGAGGTGCATTTATACCCGTTCCTACAGCTGTACCTCCCAGAGACAACTGTTTAAGTTCTTGTAATGAATTTAACAATCTTTTTTTATTATCTTCTAATTGTTTCTTATATACTTCAAATTCAAGAGAAAGTGGGATAGGAACAGCATCTTGTAAATGCGTCCTACCGATTTTAATAATATCTTGGAATTGAGCTATTTTTTGATTCAATATCCCTATGATCAAATCAATATTTGGTAGTAGGTTTTTTTTGATCTCTTTTACAATAGTCACATGCATGGCTGTGGGTATAATGTCATTGCTTGATTGAGCTTTATTCACGTGATCATTTGGATGTATGGGATATTTTTCACCCTTTTTATGCCCCAATATTTCATTTGCTCGATTAGCAATCACTTCATTCATGTTCATGTTTGTTTGCGTACCTGACCCTGTTTGATATATATCTATTGGGAACTGATCAAAATATTTTCCTTCATCTAATATTTCATCTATTGCGAGTTGCATTGCTCGTTTTTTTGTATCGTCAATTAAACCTAATTCATTGTTTGCCAACAAACAAGCTTTTTTTACCTGTGCTAAAGAAAGAATAAAAGAAAAGGGTAATGTCCTTCCGCTTATTTTAAAGTTATTTATAGCTCTTTGTGTTGTGGTTCCCCAGTAAGCATTAGAGGGTATTTTTACTTCTCCAAGCAAATCTTTTTCTATTCTATATTCTTCGCTCATTATTTTTCACGTTTATGTTCCGTTCTTATTTTGTGAATTGCGGTTCCGGGTCTAACACCTTTGGGACAAACTCGATTACATGCGAATAGTTTTTGGCATGATGGAACTGCATCCTCTTCCCAAGCCCTCTGTATTTTTTCAGATCGTTTTTCATTTGAAAAACGGGTATCTAAAATAAACCTATAGACTTTTGCAAGTGCTGCTGGGCCCAGATAATTTTTATCCTCTTTATTAACGGGACACGTCCAGCAAAGACCACAGAGGATACAATAAACAAGATGTTCTATAGATCTCGCTTCTTCGGGTTTTTGTTTTGATTCTGGAGAAGTATCATTCCACTCACGGGAAAAATAAGGTTGAACTTCTTTGTAAAAGTTCCAAAAGGGGCTCATATCTACAACCAGATCTTTTATCACTGGCATATTAGGTAACGGTTCAATTAAAATCTCATTATCTTCATCCCACTCACTTACATCCCCAAAAGTTATTTCAGGTAGTTTTGGTACTGTTTGTGTTTTTACTACCGTTATTTGTGTTCTGCAAGCTAATTGAGGATATTTATCTACCGTTACACTACATGAACCACAAATAGCCCCTCTACAAGCATATCTAAATGCTAATGTAGAATCAAGATGATCTTGAATATAAAAAAGTGCATCAAGTATTGTCATTCCTTTCCTAATAGGTATTTCATATTTTTCATATTTTGGTTCTTCATTTGGTTTTTTTCTATAAACTAAAAATTTCTGCTTCTCCATTAATATTCACGCTCCTTGACTTCAAAATGTCCCAATTTTACTGGTTTTGTGGTTAATCTTAAACCATCTTCTATCCTATATACCAGCGAGTGTACAAGATATTTACGATCATCTCGGTTAGGATAATCTGTTCTATAATGTGCCCCTCTACTTTCTTCTCGCCATAGTGAAGCATACGCAGTTACTTCTGCTATATCAAGCATATTTCGTAATTCTAAGGTTCTTAATAATCCAAAATTGTATCTTCGGTCTGAAGTTTCAATATATACATTCTTGAAATCGTTCTGTAATTGCACCATAACTTTATGTGCTTCTTTCATATGTTTTCTATTTCTGAAGACCCCAACTTTTTTATCCATTGTTTCTTTCATTTTTGTTCTTATTTCAGCAGGTGACATCCCTTCATTATGCTCCCATGTTGAAAAGAGATTTTCAATATTATCTAGTGTCTTCTCAGCTGCTTCTTTGCTTTCAGATTTAGAATAGGATTGTAATCCTCTTTCAAGCATTTTTCTAGCAACATAACGACCAAAAACAGCTGTTTCCAGTAAAGAATTACCACCTAAACGATTAGCGCCATGAACAGATAGACAAGCTGTCTCTCCTATAGCAAATAAACCAGGCAGAGGGGTTTCGCAAACCATTTTGCTTCGAGTAGTCGCTATACCACCCATAGAATAGTGTTGACCTGGTTGAACAGGTATAGGCTCTTCGATTGGGTCTATATCTGCAAAATACATTGCAATCTCACGTATACCAGGTAACCTCTGCTTAATTTTCTTTTCACCTAAATGTGTCAAATCTAAATGGACATAAGCATTTTCAAAACCCCTTCCTTCTCTCACCTCGGTTTCAATTGCTCGAGCAACTATATCTCTTGGGGCTAACTCTTTGGCTTCAGGAGCCACCTTAAGCATAAAGCGTTTATGATCCGAATTATATAGATAACCCCCCTCACCGCGAGCACCTTCGGTAATAAGTATATTTGTGCCATATAATGTTGTTGGATGGAATTGTACAAACTCCATGTCTTGCATGGGAACACCTACTCGAAAGGCAGCTCCCACACCATCTCCAGTATTAATAATACTATTTGTGGAGCGTTTGTAAATTCGCCCAAAACCGCCAGTAGCTAATACTACATTGGGGGAATGAAAGACAACCAAATCCCCCGATGACATGTCCATAGCTATTAATCCCGCTACCTTAGACTCATTTTTAATTAGATCAATGAGAAAATATTCATCAAAGAATATTACACCCTTATTGATACATTGCTCATAGAGTGTGTGTAATAAAGCATGTCCCGTCCTATCACCAGCATAGCAAGTCCTTGGAAAACCTGCTCCACCAAAAGGTCTCTGTGCTATTAATCCTGTATCTAATCTTGAAAAAGGTGCACCCATCGATTCAAATTCAAGAACAATCTTTGGTGCTTCTTCACACATTATCATGACAGCATCTTGATCAGCTAGATAATCTGCGCCTTTAACGGTGTCAAAAGCATGACGTTCAGGTGTATCGTCACTTCCTTTTTCTGTATTTCCCAATGCAGCATTAATTCCTCCTTGTGCAGCACCAGAATGAGATCTTACTGGATATACCTTGCTTACAATAGCCACATTCCATTCATTTTGTAATTCTAAAGCTGTTCTAAGTCCACTTAATCCAGCACCCACTATAACAGCATCAAATTCTTCTTCTCTCAAATTATAACCTCAATTTTATCTTAATATCATTACTAGCTTTTTTAATTTCTTTTAGCTATAAATAAAGTAAACTTCGTTCTTAAAAATATTTTTACGAACAAGAAATAACATCCAAATCAAAGAAGATATTAGGAAAACAAGACCTTCTAATGAAGATTAATACCTATTTAGATTAAAACTCTCATAATAATGTTCCTACAATTTTGTGATGATTAAAGAATAACCTACAACATGGGGATAACACTCTAAATATACAGGTAACGATAATTTCTTATCAATTTGCCTTCTTAATTTATAGTTGCTCCACCATTGATGAATCGGTTCAGATTGGTGTCTATGATGTTTAATTTCCACATGTTTACCTTTGAACCATTTATTTGTTAGGTCTACTATATGTTCAAAGTCATTATTTTCAAAAATATTAATCTTCAATGCTAAAATATGTCCCTTTTTGCGAGGAACAAACCTTTTAATTATTGTTCTTGTTAAACTTAATCCTATTTTTCCTCCTCCCCCAAAAGCGAGAGAATCATTAGAAAGTACCAAATCGGGATCAAAAGGAGGTTGTGAAACAACTATATTAAATCCTCTTTTCTTAACCTTTGTTATCTTTTTTAGATGAAAGTCTGCGTTATCTAATCCATTCAAATCACGATTAAAGTTAGCAAGAGAAATTGCACGGGGATTAATATCTATACCCACACTAGATACACCTTGTTGAGCTGATTGTAAAGCGAGAAGCCCACTACCAGTTCCCAGATCAAGAAGACAATTTTTGTTATCTAAAGGAATTTTTTCTATCAATGACCAGCTAGGTTTAGTAGGAATACATTGTAACCAAACATAATTATTGTGGTGAGTATATTTGTGTAGATCTCTGAATAGAATAAGATTTCGATCTAAATCTAAAACAGGTAAAAATTGCCAGATGAAACAATCTTCATCAGTCTGGTTTATTATATTCAATTTATATAAAAGATCTAAAGAGTGTGGTGCAATATTATTCAAAAAAAATTCTGAAAGTTTTAAATTTACTTCAGTATATTGAGTATCGACAGGATATTTGGACAATAGCTCTTTGAGTTCAGTACCTAGGTTATGCAGAGTAGTAAAAGAAAAATTGCTCTGGGATCTAATTTCAGGTATGGCGACCATGTTTTATTTTTATGCACCACATACAATAAATTTTGGTCAATGCTTGGTTTTGAGTGGTATTAGTCGTTTATATTTCGTCAATGTGGATAAATTTTATATTTCGTCAATGTAGATAAATTTTATATTTCGTCAATTATAAAAAAAACATATGAAATTTGAATCAACGTCTTTTGGTTCTATTACTATAGATGGAAAAAAATATGCGCATGATGTTTATTTACTCAATGGTGGGAAAAAAATCGAACAAAGAGACAAATCTCATTCTCCTAGGATTAGATTTCATAGATCCTTATCTAAATGGGAATTAGAAAAATTGCTTGGAAATAATCCTGAATATTTAATCATTGGTACTGGTCAAAGAGGTGTTCTTCCCTTACAGAAAAAAACCGAAAAGTGGTTAGAAAAAGAACTTAAAAACAAAGAGATTTGTTTAATTAAAGATCTAACGCCCAATGTGTTAGAAAAAGTTAATGAACTACTAGAAAAAGGTGTTAAGGTTGCAGGTGTTTTCCATACAACTTGTTAGATAAATAGCTTGTATCACTTTTCCATTTTTAAGCACTCAAATAGTATAAATAATGGCCATCTATCATGGACGAATGCTAGCAGATGAGGGAATTCTCTAATTTTTTCTAGGTCTGGCTTTGGTTCGACTATTTTTCTTATCACAAATCCAGCATCAACTAAAGCTTGAGAGTACTCTGTGAAAGTCCTGTGAAATTGCCAAATGGGAGATAAGTTTCCCCATGACACAAGTATACCTCCGCTATCAAAATAACGGTCTATCATCACATATTCTCTCTCTTCATTTCTTCTAGAGTCTAAAGGTATTTTCCAAGTCATTTGCATGGCAGTGCCAAAAACGGGGTGCAAATTGCTCCATACAAACCTTCCTCTTGGTTTTAATACTCTATTGATTTCCTTAAACGCTTTTTTGTAGTCTTGTATATCTACGAAAACAACATTAGAAACCACCAGATCAATTGATTCACTTTCAATATCTGCTAAATCAGTTAAAGAAGCACAAATAAATTTCATATCCTCCGCTTTTGTTATGTTTTTCTTTTTGTTACAAAAATCAATTAAAACCTCAGAAAAATCCACCCCTATAACCTTAGCTCCTTTTTTAGCTAGTTTTCTGGATAAATATCCATGCCCACATCCTGCGTCAAGAACTCTTTTACCTTTAACATCACCTATAAGTTTCCAGAGTTCTGGATCAATCAGTAACTGTCTATTTATATCGCCCTCATCACCCTTTGCTAAATGCGGTTCATGCCCATCAATCCAAGCTTTACTTGTTTTCGTCCATTTAGATTGTGTTTCTTTTAAATCAATTTCATCTTCTGGAATAATTCCAGACAAAAAAACACACGATCTAGAATATTTCTTTCGTTTTGGAAATACCTTATTAGATATTTTTAAGGCTGATTTTAAAGATATTTCCTCTCCACTTCTTTTTTTTGGAGGGATCCATTTCTGATATCTTGAAGGGCTCTGTATAATACATTCTATACTTGAATTATCTGTATTTTGTTTTAATTGCCAAGGATGTTCACCAATAAATTCACTAAATAGTAAATCATAATGTATTGCTCCACAATCACAATCGAATTTGTAGGCATAGGTTTTATCCCAGAATCTAACTGGATAGATTGTTGGTTTGTTACACTTCCCACATATTAGCTCGTCTTTTGTTGGACAGTAATAAAAGAAACCAAAATGGTAGAAATTTTCACATTTACAGCATTTAAATTGAGCATGCCAATTACATCGATAATAAATACCCTCATAGCTATATTCTGCCCTCCTTAAAGGATAATTATCTTCATATTCACCAATAATTTTACAATAGTGGCAAGTGTTTTGTTCCATTATAAAACAGATGTATTTTTACATCTTTATATACCTCCCTCTTTTTGACCAGAAAATGCAATAAAAACAGGAGAAAAATCAAAACACGTAGAAACATATAAACAACTAATCGGTGACTTACTTTTTGCGTTTACTTGGATATTTCTTGAATTTCTGTTATTTAGGGTGGGATAGTTCCTAATTCTATCTATTTGAGCTATAATCTATAACATTGTTAGGGAAAGGATCATCGACATACCTTGCTCTAACTACATCATAGATTATCTGATACAGATTCTATATTCACTTTTTTCTTCTCAGCAATTTTATCTAGATCTTTTTTTTCTTCTATGTCTTTTATTTTGGCAGCTATTGCCTTATCCAAATCCTTTGCATTAGTTCCAATATAAATTAGCCCTGATACAATGAATCCTGCTATTGCTGATATGATAAATAATAATTCAATTCCGATAATTCCTCCCAATATTCCCGAAAGTACCATTCCAAGTGGTGACATAACCATAGCAATTGTCATTATGACAGACATAACCCTACCAATTTTATCTTTAGGAACAATTAATTGCACAACTGTCATTACGCTCACGTTTATTATGGGAGTTCTAAAATACATTATGGCTAGAAACAATCCAATAATCAAGAACGCTCCCGTAGGTATAAATGCCAATCCTGCATAAAGTACATAACCTAACATTAACGCAACAATAGTTGCCAATATTTTTCTTTTGAACCCTTTATAGAGTGACATAAATAATGAACCTAATACCATACCAGTTTGTTGCATGGTCATGATAAGGGCGTAACTTTTTTCTGTTCCTCCGTGGTTTCTATAAATGAACAAAGGCAATAATGTTCCCAAAGGCATGGAAATAAAATTTACAAAAGCGAAAATTCCTAGTAATGCAACCATACCCTTTGTGCTATTTATTGTTTGAAATCCAATTTTCATATCTGAAAAAAATGCAAGTGAAGTAGTTGTTTTTTGTGCAGAAGGGATCCTTGCCATTAATAAAGGTATAATTGCGATTCCAAAAGTGATTAAATCTACCCACAACACATTTCCTATTGATACAAAGGACAAAAGTAAAGCAGCTACGGCGGGTCCAATTATTCTTATAACTCCTGATGACAAAAATGTTAGTCCGTTAATTCGAGATAATTTTGTTTCTGGTACCATAGCAGGTATTATAGCTTGCATGGTTGGTGATTGAATCGCCTGAAATGCACCCCTAAACCCCAAGATTATGAATATTATTGGTATATTTGCATGTCCAGTAAGAAAAACAAATATTAAAACTGTTGTTACGATGGCTTGAAAACTATCTGATAATAACAAAATTGCTTTTCGATTGAGTCTATCCGCTAGTACTCCAGCAAAAGGAGTAATAATTAGAGAGGGTCCAAAGCCTACTAAAGCAGCTAAAGATAACATTAATTCGCTTTCTGTAGTAATGGTTATAAACCAAATAATTACAAATTGGACAACAGAGGAGCCCAATAAGGAAACTTGTTGCCCACCCCAGAAAAAAAGGTATTGTCTGAACCTTTCTTCCTTGTCAATTTCGGACATACTCATAAGGGAGTTCTTGCAATAGTTGTTAATAAATCCTTTTAAATAATTATTCTAACCATAAAACAAAGTATCCGCTGTTATTTAAACACAAAAGGTTAAAACAATGAAAAAAATAGGCATAGTGGGAGGGTTAAATGTTGAAGCCACTATTCAATATTATCAATATTTGACAGAGGAATACCATAAAATAAATAAGCAAAGTACATGTCCTCCGTTAATTATAGACAGTCTTAATTTACTAGAAATCAGGCGTTTAATGAAAAATGACCAATGGGCTGAGCTTACTACTATTCTAAGGTCGTCTATTAAAGACCTGGAAAGAGGAGGAGCGGGAGTTATTCTCTTAGCAATGAATATTATCCACAAAATTTATGATGAAGTTCAAGCTAAGACAAAGATACCCATAATCAGTTTAATGGATGTAACAGCTAAAGAAATAAAGAAGAGAGGAGTAGATCGAGTCTTTTTATTAGGAACAAAAAAAACCATGCAATCCAATTATTTTCAGGAAGTTTTCAATGAATATTCAATTAAAACGTTTACTCCCACTCTGAAAGATCAAGAGCGTATTAACACAATAATATTCGATGAGTTAGATCAAAAAATCATTAATCAGCATTCCCTAAAGATTATTTTGTCAATTATTGACGAGAGCATCAATAACCATCGAATAGAAGGCGTAATCATTGCTTGTAACAAACTCCCTCTTTTACTTTCCCAAGAAGATTGTAAAGTAATTTGTTTTAATACAATGGAAATACATTGTAAAGCCACTATACGCTTTTTAATTAAAAAAATGCTCTAATGATAATCACATTTTCCTCATGTCCCTAACAACTTATTTAAATAATCAAAATGCTTTTACTTTTTTAAGAAGAAATAAACAACCAATAAGCAACTTCGCGGAATCCTTCCGCGATTCTTCTTTCTTTCTTTTCAGTATGGTAAAAACTTATTATTAACGCTATCTCCAATCAAAATAGACTTTTTTTGGGTTTTCAGGTAGTTCGACTCCTTCCAGATTGAACACATCTAATGTCATCTTTTTTGGAAAGAAAATAAACCTCGCTGATTTGAAACCTTCTGTTTTAAAATATGGGATATATGGCGTTTGTAATCCTTGCCAACCTTTTTTCTTTGCAATTAAACAAAGTAAATTAGCCAAATCCTTTGTTTCTTGATCATTCAAGTTATATGTGTGTACCATATCTAGCCAACCAAAGGGAATACTATTCCCAAAACCAGCTAAATTAAACTCCCACGCGATTAAGAAACCATCAACTTTTCCTTGTTTTTCATGAACAACACTTATTACCCCTGGTTGTTTCACCATCCATTTGAAATCCTCATATTCTTGTACAATTGAAATTTCATTTATTTTTATATGATCTTTTGTTAACGCAAACATTTTTTCGAGATCTTTTTCCTTTGATTCTCTGACCTGAACTAATGTTTCTTCTTTAGCTTTTATTTTTTCTTTTAACTGAAAAAACAGTCTTTCATACCATTTGAGCCTTACTACACTAGCCAATTTTTTCGTATCAAACACTCTGATAACAAATTTATTAATTTCTATCAGCTTGTTTAATTTAATTTCTGCTTCTCTTGCTACTGCTTTAGATGTGTCTATACCATGTTGAACTGGTTCATGAATGGCAAATCCTCCTTGATATCCTTCTTTCTTTGCGATTTCTAAAACTTTTAAGCCCATCAATTTGGCTATTCCTTTCCGTTGATGTTTATAGTGAACACAAGCCCAAGCAGGTATTGCAAACTTATGTACTGAGTTTTTGTATTGTAAATGTCGAGGAATCATTCCCATAAATCCTACAGTTTCTTTAGTCTTTTTTTCTATTGCACGGACAAATAATTGTGGATTAACAGATGGTGCGCCAAAAACGATATTAAATGTTTGTCTTGTAAAAAGAAGACTCGCACCATTTTTTCTTGCATCTTCATCATGTAAGAATGAAATGGAAATTAATTTTGAAAGCTCATCATAATGCCCCTCTTCTAATATGAATTGCTCAATCCGATAAAATTCATTTTCAAAATTTTTCATATTAGTTATGAGTAAACTTATCTATTTTTTAATTTAGTTGTCCAATTATGGTTATATTTCGTGATTATGGCAAAAAAGAGTATTCTTCTTAATATTTAATTTAAGCTTTGAATTGCAATGCTTAAAGGAGGGATTGTTTTACCAAATAAAAAAAAGAGGTTAGAAATCTGGCTTATCAATAGATTTCGGTATGTTGGGATCATCAGATTCTTTGAATATTTTCCCTTCTCTCCCAAGACTGATTTGTTTATTCCCTTGATAAGATTTACACCAGCCATTTCTTATACTAATCACATCTCCTACCGAGTATTCCTTTCCTGCATCCCATCCCCACAAGGTTAGGACTACAGATGATTCCTCATCGCGCACTAAGACATCCCATACAGCAGTTTTTCTTCCTCTTATGTCTACTGGTCTTGGGCCTTGTATGCTCAGAATTCTTACTTTAAGTTCATCAAAATTTGAGTTAACTTCTAAGTCTTCAATTTTCATTATCATTACACCTTTTTTCTATTAATTCGAAGTATTTTGCATAAATATTTCTTCGTGCTTTATAAAATTTTACATTTTAAGAAAGATTTTTACATGATAGGTTATTGGAAAGTGATAAATAATTGTTCACTTCAAGGATTATTGAGTTGAATGAATACTGAAAAATCTCCTTCGCATCAATCTGAGAAAATCATCACTGACTCTCAATATGCTGTTCTAAATTATCTTCAAGAATTAATTAATGAAAAACTAACTGAACTTCAAATCATTTCTGCTGCAAAGACTGATAAAGCTGACATTCTAACTACTAACATAGAAACAAAGAATAGTTTAGAAGACATTGCAAGTCATTTAGAAGAAATAAATCAAGAGATTGCTGAGTTGACTATTTTCCAAACAAAGGTTTTAGATATTCTCAGTTTTATTGATCTCGTATCCATAAACCAAATCAACCCAAACAAACGTCACCTGAAACGTTTTCAAAATGAGTGCACATCACTTTATGATCTGTTCAAGCAATTTTCAGATACGCTTAAAATACACGATAAAAAAATTAAAGATAATAAAGAATCAATTGCCAATCTCACTCCTAAAGCACAAGACTTCAAATCTTTAGCCATTAAATTTGTCAAGATTGATAATGAGAATAAAGCAAAACTTGCTTTAAAAAAGAAAAAAGAAGTAGAAGAAAAGATTCAAGAGCTTGAAATGAAAAATGATGAACACCAGCTTATATTGAAAGAAAAACGTTTTGATTTCTTAAAAACAACAAGATCACAAATTGAAAAAATTATTAAGAAAGCAAAGGTTGATGATTATATATCGGTGAAAGATGATACTTTTGAACAAAAGGAGGATATGGTTTTAGATAGTGATAGAGAAGATTTCATGCAACTTGAACAGTTAACAATTGAAGAAGTAGAAAACTATGAATTTGACGAAGATATTCTTGCTGAATTGGAACAAATAGAAAATGAACTAGAGTAGTTTTTTTTGTTTCTATTTTTCTTAAACTTTATAAATGTAATTTGATTTAAATTATGTAGTGAAAAAAATGACTGCAGAAAATGACAAAGTTTACAAAATTATCGAGTTAGTAGGTTCTTCTTCTATTAGCTTTGAAAAGGCTGTTGAGGCTGCTGTAGAAAAAGCAGCTAAGACTCTAAATGATTTACGCATTGTCGAGGTAGTAAAATTAGATTGCAGAATAGAAGATAACAAAATTGTTTCTTATCGTGCTCGTGTTAAAATCAGTTTCAAATACCACGACAAAATGTAAAAAGCAATTTAGATCCTTGCTACCTTCTAACTATTTTTTTATTCTTTTATACCTTTTTTATCTTATTTGAATAAAAAACTTACTTGGGGATAAATGACTTGTTACAAACGTCGTTTTTTCTTTATCTTAGATCATTAATCTTTTAACTTTTTTTCATATTTCCGTAAACACTTTCTAACAACGAGAGTCTCC
>CAZHRF010000043.1:0-19489 GCA_964534625.1 uncultured archaeon
AAATTCATTTGTTATTTGTATATCGAATACTGAATCAATATTTTTGATTTTTTTTTCTCCTTCTATTTTTTTGAATATTTTTACTAAACTCACTCCAGGTTTTATTACTGTTGTATTTGGTTGTAATCTATGTTTTGCGAATTTATATAATCCTAGATATCCCATTCTTCCTTCTGAGTCTGGTAATGTTCCGTACATTTTCTTATTTATTGTTGTTTCTGGTTTCTTTAATACTTCTTTTATCAATTCTTTTTTTTCTTCATCTTCATCTTCTATTTTTTTTATCAAGTTATTTAGTGCATTTCTACTTCTATTATATCTTGATGAACTTTTATAATGTATTTCTTCTGATGAGCTAATTGTTAGTAGTATAAAGGGGTTAGTCCATCTCACATATTGTTTTAGATCCCATTTCAATTTTGACAAGTAAATGTTTGAATATATCATGTTCGTATCTAGACCTAATGCGGGTAGTTTATTTCTGTTTTTACAACTTTTGTATTTGGCTCTCATTTTTTTAATTATCTCGCTGTCCCTATCAGTTTTTCCTTCTTCATAAGGTAGTACTCCTTCTCCATATAATATGTCTCTTTGTATTCTTTTTCTTAAGCCTTCAATTTTCAGTTTCCCCTTTGTATATTTTAAATTGAACTCTTCTGAACTTCTTTCTTCCATTCCTCTTATGTTTATCTCTTTCTCTCCCAGAAATCTATCGTAAAACTCACTAAACCTATATATCTCCTCTTTTTTGTTATTTTTCTTATTCTCTTTCATTTATCCACTTCCTTAATTCATTTATCTTCCACTTTTTTATTTCATATTCATCTGAAAATAGTTCTGGTGCTTTTTTAGAGGTATTTTTTGCAAAATCCTTCAATAGATAATATCTCACTTCAACTTTGGCTTTTTCTATTATTTGTTGATCTTTTAATAGTGCCAATAGTAACCCTGCTGACATTGCTTTTCTTCCCCCTGTTATATCCAACACTATTTTTGTATACTTTTCTGTGTCTCCTCTTTTTTTGAAATAATTGTGGATTTTTTTAGCTATTTCGAGGATATTTATTTCTGATACTATCAAGTTTTCCGTTCTTTTAGGTAATTTGAGCCATTTACTCAACTTGTATTCTTCTTTGTATTCTTTTAGCAGATTTACTATTACCTTTCCCTCTAATTCTGTTGTTTCTGTTTTTATGAATAATACGGAATATGATGCTATCTCATCCCTACCTTCTTTTATGTTATAATATATAGAATTTGCCACAGCTAGTGGTGTTATTCCCACTAACGATATATACAGTAACTCGTGCATGGTACATAGTATGGTACTATTTTAAAAAAAGTTATGCCCTATATTTATCCTTTTTACCATAATTTCGTTTTCTACAAGTTATTATTTAATTTATTCCTTTACAAAATCTTTTCTCTCAAACTTCCATCTTTTGAATAATGTATCATATTTTTCTTCTGGGAGTAACCATCGGGGACTATAAAGATCACTTAAGGGAATGATACTTATGATTTTTTCTCCCCATAGTGTGTATAGTGCATCTACTAACCCCACTAATTCTTTTTCAGGTACGCGTATAACAAAATTTATTCCATCTATTGTTGAAGCTGTAACTGGTATACTATGCACTTCAGGAAGTATGCTAAGCCTTCTATGTATCGCTTCTTGGTTTTCTTTTTCTTCTTGTAAATTCACCATTATGCTAATCAATCCAAATATATTCACAGGTACCACTATTTGCGTATATACTTGATTTTCTTGTAAATAATCGATATATTTTCTCATTTCATATTCGGTTAATCTATTCTCTAATTTTTTTTGTATTTTAGCCATAGATTTAATATTATGCCCTAGCATATGGTTAAGAATTTTTATTCCATCTCGATCTATTTTAAGTTTAATGTTATCAAAATTAGTAAACTTTCTGAGTATCCTATTTTTTGACTTCTCCTTAGGTTTTAGCAAATAGTTCGTAAACAAGTCATGAGCTGTTAGGTTCCATGTCCGTGCTTTCCCATTATATCGTGAGTAATTATATGAAGATAGGCTATTAGTATGGTCACTAATCATTATTTTTGATTCTAGTATATCCACTTTTTCTGATAATTTTTTTACCAGTTCTTCAATATATTCTATTACTTTTTCGTCATTTGGAATGATATAATTTATTATGCTTGTTTCTATATTCATTTTTCCTCTGTACATACTTCTAAAATATGGTGAAAAGGCTACTTGGGAGTATATTTCTTCTTTCTTTTTTTGTTTATGAGTTATATACACACTCAAATATTGGAGATTTAGTTTTGTTAAATTAATTTTTACTCCTTGGAAAAGCACTCCTTTTTTCATCACTTTACGTATATATTTACTTACATTACTCACATGCATATCTATTCCATCGATTACATCTTGTGGTTTTTTGCTTTGATGTTGAATCATTGCTGAGAAAATATCTGATTCCCTGGGGTTGAGATACGGAAAACTATTCCTTAGAAGGTTCTTAAATAGAGGAATGAACAACTCTTTTTTTTGTAAATCAGGAAATTGGGTTATTTTTCCTAGCAGGTCTAAAAATATTTTTTCTATTCCTTTTGAGCTCAAGAAGGGTGAATAATAATCTGGAACAACATATATAAACCCTTGATAGTGCATTTTTTTCCATTCTGCTGTGTCATACCAAAACTCCCACCATTCTTCTCGTCTTTTTTTACTCTTATTTTGTATCTTGTAATCAACAAGAAAACAAGCTATATCCCATGCTCTTGAACCAAGTTTTATTTTATATTCACTCACTAATTTGTTAAAGTAGTCATAATGTTTATCCAAGATCTCTGCAGCTTTTTGCATCTTCTTTGCTAGTAATGGAGTATCGTGAGTGTGCATAAGTTGATTGTTATAAGTGGTTATTTTATTTTAACTTTTATACTGTGGCCAACTGAGGAACGAAAAACTAGAAAATCTTACCATTAGTCCGCTAGTCGTTGTAGAATAGAATATTAAGACATACCTTAGCCTGTTGTTCTGAGGATTGAAACTCTACTAAAGTCTACCATAGCCCGCTTAATACGTGTAGAGCAAAAAGAAAGCATTAATTCAATTAGTGAAAGAACCAACAAGAAAACAAACGAGTGAATACAACAGGTATGTAAACCTTAATCGCCTTGATCCTTTTTGTGCGGATCTTGGTCACAAAATATTTGACAAGTTTCTATAGTCGTTTCTGGTTTCTATATATGAAGTGCCTGTCCACAGTCCAGGCCTTCAGCTGAAGTTGGCTTCAGTCACACTTAGCCCGCCTCTAGTAAGGTTGGTAAGAGCTATAGACATGTGTGGTAATCTTTTCTTCTTTTGAAGAGCAAATTATTGGTGCTTAGGGGAGGGAAATTCTTCTTCCTTGTTTCTGTTATTCTTTCACAAACTTATCTCCTATCTATTGCTTTCTTTCTTTCTTTCTTTTTATTATGTAGTTACCTATTGAAAAAAGAAAAAGACATTTTTTCCATCCATCTTTTGTGTTTAGATAGAGTTTAAGGGACGTAATAGTTTATTATATCTTTTTTTCTACTCTTTAGATCTAGTCATTCTCCTTCCATTACTGACAAACTTTCTCATATAGCCTATTTAAATGGCATAGAATAAATTGTTCTCTTTTTTTTACTATTTTACGAGAAAAAAATATTCCTTATAATAAATGTAGAACATTATTATTTATTGATTAATGATGAACGAATATTCTTGTTTAGCAAATATTTCAAAAGCAAACGAATATGATTCCTTAATACATTCGCTCACTACAACTTTTTCTTCTGTTACATCTATTTTATTGGAAATCTATAAAACCTGTAACACTATCCTTGTGGAACATAATGACCTTTTAGCTTTTGAAGATCTTTTTTCCTCTATTGGTGTTGATAAAAATAGTTCTAGGATGACATTGTTTTATTATAGTTTGCTTGACTTTTACTTCCCTTTTCAGGATCAATTTAGAAATGATCTTAAAACAGCTATAATAGCGCTAAGTGGAGTTGACAAAGAAAAATTTCACAAAGCCGAGAAAATAATAGTCACAAGAATTGATCAATTACGTGAACATCATCTTCAGAATGGGAATAGTATTAAAAACTCTATAAAAAAGTTCAGAAAATAACTTATCTAGATCTAGTTAGTGTTTCACTAGTTACGTAGGAAATATACGTTCTTAATCGTTACACTCTTTAATTTGCATTTCTTCGGAAGTACTATTTTACCTTCTTTTTTCCTTTATTTTTTCACTTTATCGAGTTCTATAATGAATTGTACTCCCCCTAATTCTGATTCATTCACTGTTATAGTACCGTTGTAAGATTCAATTAGCATTTTTGTTAGATAGAGCCCCAATCCCAATCCTTTAGACTCTTTACGTTTATAACCTTCAGTAAACAGTTTATTTTTATTCAGATCTTTTATTCCTATCCCATCGTCTTCTATAGTTAGTTTCACTTTTTCTTGACTATTTTTTTCTGATATTCGTATTAGCGAACATTTAGCATGTTGAATGGCATTTGAGACTATATTCAATAGGGCATCTTGTAACAGACTATTTGCATATACTTCGCCTGTGATGGTACTGTTTACTTCTAGTTGTATCTTTTTTCGTTTTAATTGTTCTTTTAGTTCTTGTGTAAGATTTTCTATAATAGGTTTAATTTTTATAGGCTCTAATTTTTTTTCTTTTCTGTAGGTTATTTTTCTTATAGTATTGATCCTAGTCAGCAGTTCAAGGCTTTCTTCCGTCTGTTGTTCAGCTTTTTTCTTATATTGTTTTTCTTCTTCTGTTAGCGAATGATTTTTCATTAATTCGAGATATCCCATTACAATGTTCAATTTGTTTCTTAATTCATGGTTAAGCAATAAGGAGAGCAGATATTCATTTTGTTGTTCCCATTTTGTTTTTGAAATATCTGTTACAATCCCTATAATATTCAAAGCAGTATGTCCTTTGATTTTTTCTTCATATGTAACTAATTTACCTTTAATGCTAAACCATCTGTATTCATTATCTCCACACAATATTCTACATTCAGTTTGGAAGTTTTTGTTATTATCTTCAATATGCAAGGTGATGTCTTGTTTTACCCGATCAAAATCTTCAGGGTGGATGATATTTATACATTCTTGCACTGAAATATATGAATCATTGTTTTCTTCTGGGAGTTTGAGAATCTTTTTTGCTCCATCTGAGAGATAAATGGTGTTTTGTTCAAGATCCAGGTCCCACACACCTAGTTGTCCTCCCTTTATAGCCAAGTCAAATCGTTGTTGTTGCTCGTATAGTTTTTTTTCTATTTCCACTATTGGGGTTATGTCTCGTACAAATTCAACTATTCCTGTTACTTCTCCTGTTTCTTTATTAATCATTGGATAACTGAATAATTCTATCCATTGAGCCTTTGAACCTTTTATCCCTTTTACTATTGCCCTTTCCGTCTTTTTTGTTTTGATAGCGTTGATTGATGGGCAGTTTAAACAAATATCCCCTCTATTATGATACGCTTCATAACAATATTTACCTTCTAATGGCTGATTCTTTTCATACCATTTTTTCATTACTTCATTGACTTTTCTTATTTTCAGGTTCTTATCAAGTACACTTATTCCATCTTGTATGGTTTCAAATACATCGTTTATGAATCTATTTTGTTTGTTTAATTTTTCATACAGGTCTTTTTTTTCTTTCCTTGTTCTATACTCTTCTATTTGTTTTCTTGCAATTTTTTCTAATAATTCAAACTGATGTTTTGCATCAGCTCTTTTTTCCATGTAATACTCGGCTCCCAAGTTTAAAGCCTTTACAGCTACTTCCTCTCTGTTTTTTTCTGTTAGAATTATAAATGGTAGGTCGTATTGTTCTCTAATCTGTTGGAGTGACTCTATCTCATTTTTTTCAATTATTCGGTAATCTGAAACCACCAGATCAAATTTTGTTGCTTCTTTTCCTAATTCATTAAAAGCTTCTTTTAGTGATGTGAATGTTTTTATCTCTATCTCTGAATTTTTTTCTCCCAAGTAATATTCTGCTAATTCTAGGAAATCTTTTTGATCATCTACAAACAAAATATTGACTTTCTCCTCAATTTTTTCATTTGTGGTTTCAGATATATTTCCCATACTTGTTCCTCAGATGATTCACCAAATATACTTTATAATCTTTTTCCTTTTTTAACCTAAAAAACAATTGTTTCTTTGGTATGATAATAAATTATTCTCTTGATAAAAAAATCGGTCTAACAACAATCATCCTCTCTCCCCCCGAGATAAAACAGATTTCTTGATTGTTTTGTTTTTAAAATATAAGCCTTAATGTTATCTTACTTAAGAACAAATAATTATCAAAAAACTATTGATGCTCACGGATGATCTATTATTGTGGAATCAGATGATTCTCTTACCAGTTTTCTACTCGCTTAAAGTATTAGTAACACTATAAAGGTCAAAATCTTACCAAAAATCAAGACAAAAAAATTATTTTATGTATATTGTTTTTACATTGACAAATTCCTTTATTCCATAGTGAGATAGTTCTCTGCCATAGCCACTTGTTTTTATTCCACCAAAAGGTAATCTAGGATCTGATCTTACATATGCATTTACAAAAACATTTCCTGCTTGTACTTCTTCTCTGGCCAATTTTTCTGCTTTCTCTATATTTTCTGAAAATACCGCTGCTCCTAGTCCAAACTTTGAATCATTGGCTATTTTTATTGCTTCTTCTTCGTTTTCAGCTCGTATGATACTTGCTACAGGTCCAAATAGTTCTTCGTCATATGCTGGCATCCCTTTTTTCACATTAACTAAAACAGTAGGGGGATAATACGCTCCCTTTTCTTCAGGTATTTTTCCTCCTAATAGCAGTTCAGCTCCTTTTTCAATGCTTTCTGTTACCTGTCTATGAAGGTCATCTCTCAAATCCTTTCTTGCTTGTGGTCCTACATTTGTCATTGGGTCTAGTGGATCACCCATTTTCATTGTTTTCATGTATTCTACAAATTTTTCTTTAAACTTTTCATATTTTGATTCTACGACAATAAACCTTTTTGCTGCTATACAACTTTGTCCTGCATTAATTAATCTTGAATTTACACATGTCATCACTGCTTCTTCATTCTTCGCATCTTCAAGTATTATATAGGGATCATTTCCGCCTAATTCTAGTACGGTTTTTTTGAGCATTTCCCCTGCTTTAGACGCAACAGCTTTTCCTGCTGGTGTGCTTCCTGTTAAAGTTACTGCTTTAACTATTGGATTCTCTATAATTTTGTCAACTTTACTACTGCCTACTAAGAGTGTTCTAAATGCATTTTCAGGGAATCCAGCTTCTTTAAATACTGCTTCTATTGCAAGAGCTGAACCTGGAACATTTGAAGCGTGTTTTAGTACGCCTATGTTTCCTGCCATTAGAGATGGGGCGGCGAATCTAAAAACCTGCCAGAAAGGAAAATTCCAAGGCATAACTGCAAGGACTACCCCCAAAGGTTGGAAAGCCACATAACTTTTAGAAGCATCGGTTTCTACTATCTCAGGTTCAAGCATTTTTTCAGCGTTGTCAGCATAATAATCACATACCCATGCACATTTTTCCACTTCTGCTATGCCATCACGTAAAAGTTTCCCCATCTCTTGAGTCATAATGGTGGCATATTTCTCTTTATTTTCTCTAAGAATTGTTGCTGCTTTTTTCATCAGTTCAGCACGGTGAGCAAAAGGCGTCTTTCGCCATGTATTAAATTCTTGATCTGCTTTACGAAGTATATCTTCTACTTCTTTTATAGTCATTTCATCATATTCTTTTATTTTCAATCCCGTCGCGGGATTAATTACTTCCATCGTCATTTTAATATCTCCAAACATCTAATAGATGTGAATAATGCTTAATAACTATATGGATTTCACAAAAAGGAAAAAAGAGGAAATAAAGTAATAAAGTAGACAAAAATAACCTTCTTAGTAGACGACAATTAATAAAAAACTACAAGATAAGATAGAAAAGTAAGAAAAAGGAAGGAAATACTTATTTTAATAGATCATGTAAATATATTACTCTAATTGTAGTTGCACCTCTTTATCTACTTCGAGACTGGGATCAACTATACATACCATCTTATATAATTCCTCTTTTAGGACCTTTACATTCTCAGAATAATCAACGGGGATGTCTATCAAATGCACTCCTTTTGTATTTAGACATTCTTTTAACAAGGGAAGTAATTCTTCTGTTTTTTGTAATCTATGCCCTTTTGCCCCATAACTTTCTGCATATTTTACAAAATCAGGGTTAGTAAAATCTAATCCAAAATCTTCCAAGTCCATTATTTGTTGTTTCCATTTTATCATTCCCAATGCATTATCTCTTAAGAGTGCTATTGTTATATCTGTTCCTAATCTTATGGCAGTTTCAAGTTCTTGACTGTTCATCATGAACCCCCCATCTCCTACAACAGCTAAGACTTTCTTATCAGGATTGATCAATTTTGCACATATTGCGGCAGGTAGGCCTGCCCCCATACTCGCCAGAGCATTGTCTAATAATACTGTATTAGGCTCATATGCATAGAAGTTTCGTGCAAACCATATTTTATACATTCCATTGTCAAAAGTAATGATCCCATCTTCAGGCATTGCGTCTCTGACATCTGACACAATTCTTTGTGGTTTGGGAGGATAACAAGAAGATTGTGATAATTCAGTAATATGATTTTCTATTTCCTTCTTTATTATTTCATAATAATTAAAATTCCAATTATCTGAAACAGAAATTTTTCGGGTAATCTTATTAATTGAACTTGCTATATCTCCGATCACTTCAACTTGGGGAAAATAAACTCCGTCTACATGAGCTTTAAAGAAGTTTACATGGATTACTTTTTGTTTCCCTTTTTTCATGAAAAATGGTGGTTTTTCTACTATATCATGCCCTACATTTATTATCAGATCGGCTTTCCTTATTGCACAATGTAGATAATCATTATCCGACAATGCTGCTGTCCCTAGAAAAAAGGGATTTCTCTCATCTACTACGCCTTTTGCCATTTGGGTATTGAAAAAGTACATGCCTGTTTTCTTGATTAGTCCTTCCATTGCCTTCTTTATTCTCTTTCTGTTTCCCCCTGCCCCAATTAATATTAAGGGGTATTTGGCTTGTTCTATTAAATTTATTGCTCGTTGAATTATCTTTTCTCCCGCTATAGGTCTCCTTATTTCATTTCGTTCAAATACTTTAACAGTCGTTTCTTCTCTCGCTATATCTTCAGGTAACTCAAGGTGTACGACTCCTGGTCTTTCTTCTTCTGCTAATCTAAACGCTTCTCTAACTAATGATGGTATAGTATTTCCATTAACTATTTGCTTAGTTAGATATGTCAAAGGTTTCATCATATGGACAATATCCACAATTTGAAATCGTCCTTGTTTACTCTCTTTTATGGGTTTTTGTCCTGTAATCATAACTAGAGGCATTGCGCCTAGTTGAGCATATGCGGCAGCTGTTACCAAGTTTGTAGCTCCTGGACCTAAAGTAGATAAACACACTCCTGCTTTACCTGTTAATCGACCATACGTGGCAGCTATAAATCCTGCAGCTTGTTCATGTCTTGTAAGGATAAATTTGATAGACGATTTACGTAAGGATTCTAATAAATCAAGATTCTCTTCACCTGGAACACCAAAAATATATTCGACGCCTTCATTTTCTAAAGATTTAATAAAAAGGTCTGATGCTTTCATACTGATAACTTTTGTATATATCTGATTAAATGTTTTGTTTCAACAATTCCCTCTAGTATTATCGAATTAACGTAAAATTAAAGATTGTAACGATTTAAAACGCATGTTTGCCTATTTAATTACTGAAAGTATAGCTGCAGAGCACTATTTCGGAAGTACTATAGGTGAAAAATTTTACTTGTGGTCGTGAATAATGGTTTTTTTAGATTAATAGACGATTATATGCAAGTATATGAACGTGAGAGAGTTAGATATGAGTTCAAGGTTTATTATCTATTAATTCTTGATCTTTTGTGTTTTTAGTACTCAAATGCAACCAGCTTCACAAGCGGTATCAGCTACTATTCAAGATATTTCTTGTTTTCTCTACTTTTTTTTTTGCTTATAGCTTCATTGAATATTAGCATGTTTCCGTTTCATTTTATCTTCTGATATACTCATATCATGTGCTATTTGAGCCACAATACCATCCAATATACAAGCAGAAGTAGAATAAAAGACAAATTCGTCCGTATGTCTTTTATATTTATGGCTTTCTGCTACGTATGGTTTTTTCAAGGAACATATAGGAATCGTCACTATAGTAGGTTCATCTTTATCTTTTATTGTTTTTTCATTAGAGTTGGTGCTTGTAATAATAAATCTATTTGGCATTTCTTCATTATTTTTATATTCTCTCCAATTATGTTCTAGTTGAGTATAAACAAATATCACTAAATCTTCTTTTGTGCGTAATCTCCAGAGGTTAGTAGGAATAGTATTTACCCCTAGGTGCTGAAGCCTTATTCCTGACATTATGGCTATTTTTTCTCCCATTTCTGCTCCAAAAAGAAATGTTTGATTATTGTTGCTAATATTGTTTTTTACAGCCTCAATTAATGTATTGAATGTTTCATGTAAGCGTTCTTTTTTTTGTAGTGAGCTTGAAATATAGTTTAATGTTTGTTTCACCTTATTTAGGTATTCTATATGCTGCTCATTTTTTGACTGTTTTTTATCTAATGAATAGATAAACCCAATTAAAATTATTAGTGCAGTCAGTTCAAAAAGCGTTCCCATCGGCGTCAGGGGTGCACTTTTCCCATCAATTTGCTTCTTTTCATATGTTGTTGCTTCTTTTGTCCTCTCACACCAATCAAGATCAATGACCAGATCTACAATTCGACCAAAGATAGATTGAGGATTAGTTGTTACACCTATAATATAGACATTTTTTTGAGTACAAGCTTCAATATTACTAATTGTAGTTTTTGTAAAGCCCGAACCTGAAACACCTAGTACTACATCATGATCCTCAACGGGTTTAGCATAATTAGAACCTATTATGGATATATTAAAACCGAGATCAACTAATAATTCAGCAAATACTTTGCCAACAATTAAAGATCTTCCCACGCCGGTTATATGCACTACTCCATTCTGTTCTTTTGTTTTAAACATTTTTTGTGCAAGTTCTTCAAATATATTATTATTCGATTGAACATATTCTAAGGCTTTCGTTATAGATCTTTTCATAACAGACAAAGCATCATTTACCACATTCAGTTGATCATTTGTCATCCTATTTTCTTTTTGTTAATGTGATAGAAAAAACTTTTGATTCTGTTCGAGAAAATCTCTTCTTCCTCTACTTCTACCTTTTTCTACCATTTTTAAACAAAAAAACAAAAAAATAGGAGGATACTTCGTGAAGCAGATCAAGAATATAGCTTAAAAGAAGAAATCTTTCAGATATTTAACCTGTTTTAATCTTTCTTTAATTCTTCTTTCGAATTCAGCAATATGTTTGCTTAGTTACATCAAATCCTTTTGGGATATGATGAACTATTACTGCTCCACTTACTTCCTTTACAATCTGTCTACTTTTACGCAGCAAGAACCTTTGTTTCCATCCTCTAGCTTGACTATATCCAATTAATATTGCATCAGGTTCGTGTTTTTCTGCTTCTGATGCCACTGTTTGCACAAAACTCGTACCTAACATAAATTTAGGCGTTATCTTCATTGAATATTGTATACTTAGTTGCTTTACATATTTTATAAAGGTTCTTTCGCTTCTTCTTACACAAGGAATTTTAGGTGCTTCATCAAGTGGAAAGAGTCGGGGCAATTCCATCGTATGATATGCTGTTACTCTGGTTGGTTTTTTTCCTGAAGCAATAAGATGTGCCCAACGCATAATAAACGCATCACGTTCTGTACCATCCAATAATGTGAAGATATTGCCTATCTCAGCTTCTCCAGCTTGATACTTGGGTGGAAAAACTTGTAAAACTGCACATTGAACATGATTCACTACTTCCTTAGATATATGTTTTTCAAATAACTGATCAATCAAATTTGTTTTACGTCGGGAGGCCATAGAAATTAACTGGTAATTACCACTATTGTATTCTTGAATGATTTCTTTGGCAATATTATTATGACCAATTTTTTTAACATGGATTTCATAATTTACCTCATGTGTGTCCATGAAATCTTTGATTTTCTCCAGATATTGCGTTTCATTTTTCATTCTTGGAAAGCTCAAAGGTTTCTCTTCGATTAAATGTAAGAGCGTTAATTTAACACCATATTTACGACTCAAATATGCTACTATTTGCAAATTTTTGGCTTCATATGGTTTATTTGCAATGGGCACTAATACGTTTTCCAATTTTGTGAAGAATATATCCGATGGGTCTTTATACACAAATTCTTCTAAATCGTCTGCGCCTAGCGGTTTCAATTCTGGTATTTGTTCTTCCGATGTTATATTATGCAAGATCTTCCTATTGATAAGAATCCATAGTAATGTCACTCCGCTGAAAGCAAATAAAAGTAGAAAAGCCATTATTTCGCCTGCTTCACCCTCACCTAAGAAAAACGAATTATATAATGACAAAAGTAAAATCACTAGTATAAGCATAAAAGCTAATTTACTAACAATGTTTTTTTCTTCTTTGTAGACCTTTAGCACACTCAAATTAATAATCAAAAACACAATAAGAAAGATTATTGAAGCCACTTCTGCTACCGTTCGTGGGTTTCCTAAAAGTAAGAAAAGCAATGATAATACTGTAGCTATTATAACTGTTACATAAGGAACTTTGGTTTTTTTGCTGATTGTTGAAAATCTTTTGGGTAAAGTTTTCCATTCTGCCATGATATATGCTAGTCTTGAAGACCCTAACAATGTTGAATTAATTGCACTCGTTGAACTACCAATTGCACCAAAAGCAATAAGAGTAATAGCCATAGGTCCTAAAAAGCTGATGGCTTGTATAAGAGCTGTTTCACTTATTTCTCCTGATATCAATCCTATGGTAACAAAGGAGATGCTTACATAAGCCACACAGACTATGGTTATTGAAATGTACATTCCTATGCGTACATCTCTAGTCGGTTTCTTCATCTCTTCAATTGTGTTTATAATAACTTGAAAGCCTTCATTATCTACGAATATAATTGATGCCCCTATAAACGTCCCGAACAAGAAGGATAAGAACATTCCTCCTCCTTCTAATTGATGCTCTACTGATTCCATACTGGCAATAAAATTTTCCAGTTTAAGAAAAGATGCCCCGATAATTGTTAATATTATTAAAGCACCAAATTTTAAGACAATAATGATGTTTTGAATGGATCCTGCTTCTTTTACTCCTACCAAGTTTATCGCCATAAAGAACAAGATAATAAAAACTGTCATAATCGTTCTAAAATTAACGATACTTGATAAATTGGGATTAAACAATTCCAATTTTGTGAGCTGATACAACCATTCTGATGTATACGCTCCAAAAGTTATAGCGTATAATGATATTGTAACACAGTAACCAATAAAAAGCATGATACCTATAAAATCCCCCACAATAGGCGTTTTGTATCCTTTCCTTAATATGACAAATTCTCCCCCTGCTGAAGGATATTTTGCTACAAGTTTTATATAACTGTGTGCTGTTAAAAAGGCTATTACACCACCAATAAGAAATGAAAGCACAGCAAAAGGACCAGCGTATAAAACTACCGAACCTAAAGCAGTAAAGATGCCCCCCCCTATCATTGTTCCAATTGCAATGCTAACGGCTTCTCTTAAACCTAAGACTCTAGCGAGTTGAGTAGAATCTTGATCATCATGTTGTTCCATGTAAATCAATTCTTCTTTTTTTGAGTTTTAAGTCATCGATTTATAAAGTATTCTACAAACTAGTAATGACAAGGATATAAACTGAAGATTGGAGGTAATATATCAAATTAAATCAAAGATTAGAGAAAAATAGAAAAAGAAACAAAACGCGGGAGAAAAGTCATATAAAACCTCGCTGTGACAAGATCATCTATCCCAGAGTAAGTTTTTTTATCCACAAGAAAATAAAAAAGTTACAAAAGAAGAGGAATTAGCTCACATAAGACGTCGTTGTTACTATTTAAAAAATAAAAAACATATGAAAGCAGACAATATTGTTTGTTTTAATACTATTCTGTTAAAGATTAGAAAAAAAGAAAGAAATCTATTTTTATAGGGTATGTTTGTCATGTGTAACTTTTCAATCACCTCATATCCTTTTTTTGTATTTGTTTTGTGTTTGT
Organism: uncultured archaeon; assembly: GCA_964534625.1. Classification (GTDB taxonomy): domain Archaea; phylum Asgardarchaeota; class Heimdallarchaeia; order Heimdallarchaeales; family Heimdallarchaeaceae; genus CAZHRF01. The sequence goes on from CAZHRF010000043.1 coordinate 14,339, forward strand.
TTTAGCTAGTACCCATTTAGCAAATCTCTATATCTTTTCTGTTCATCTATTTTTAAAATCTTATAGCTGATCTGTATTTCTTCTCCTGCCATTATTTTTTCTATCAACCATTCTTTTTCTACTCCTTTTTTTCTTCCTTGGGTATCATAGCTTTTCATCCCTTCTTCAATTATTTTGAAGCCTGTCGGGATGAAATCTTTTAAGCGTATATCCGTTAATTCCCCTTTTCCTCTGTTAAGTGCAGAAAGAACTACCTCATATTGGTTATTTTCTTCTGCAGGATTAACTAAGCGTGTAAACGTTATTCTTCTCGGTTTTCTCTCTTGAATTGACTCCATTATATCTCACTTGAAAAATAGACTTTTTTCTTTTTGATTGAATGTCATACACATATAATATGCTCAGCTAGATCTTGGGGATTTTTTTTCCAAAATTTCTATATTTTGGCACTATTAATGATGATTAAAAAGGCTTTAACAATATTTAACTATTGGTGAGTAAAGCGATTTCCAACCCAGTATGATTTTCTTTCTGAAGATTTATTTTTCTTCCTCTTTCCTCATTTTCTCTAATCTTTAAATCACCATTTTTGACAAATACCTAGTTTTAAATTGCTAGAAAACATATTCTAAGTACTTAATTTTCGAGTGTGATATTATGAAAGAATTACAAGAAAAAATAGCTATTGTTACTGGAGCAGCTGTTGGCATTGGTAAAGGTATTGCTTTATCCTTAGCTGAAGCTGGTGCTAAAGTTGTTATTGCTGATATTAAAGAAAAAGAATTGAATCAAACACTAACAGAGATCAAAGGGCTCGATGCTGATGGTTTAGCCATTATTTGTGACGTTTCTAAGACGGAGGATATAGATAATCTCGTCAAAAAAACATTAGAAAAATATACTCGAATTGACATACTTGTCAATAATGCAGGTATCTACCCCTTTAAACCCTTTACTGATATTTCCTTTGATGATTGGAAACAACTCATGGGGATCAATCTCGATGGGGTATATGACCTTACCCGTTCTGTTGTCTCAAAAATGATAGAACAAGAGTATGGAAAAATTATTAACATCGCTTCTATTGCAGGAACCACAGTTGGCTATGAACAACTAGTTCATTATTCTACAAGCAAAGCAGGTTTAGATGGTTTTACTAAAGCCTTAGCCATGGAATTAGCCAAACATAACATTAATGTCAATGCTATCTCTCCTGGAGCTATTAAGACACATGGTACAAGTAAGCTACCTGATGAACAAATCAAACAAATTGAAATGATGATCCCTTTAGGCAGAATGGGATTACCCAAAGATATAGCTAATGCTGTTGTATTCTTGGCAAGTAATAGAGCGAGTTTCATTACTGGTCAAAATATAATTATAGATGGTGGGCAAACAGCTAGACCTTAATAACAAATATCCAAATTTTTTTTTCTTTTTCATTTAAGAGTTTTTTTCAGACTTATTTTTTTCTAATTTCTATATGGCTTAGGTACTAGTCAAGTAGAAAACACTTTGTAATAAGAATAAGAAGAACATATTGGTAATTTTCTTGGATATTTCCACAATTAGATGTTTTACTTTCAATCTCTTATTTTATTGCTAATTATGCTACACATAAGTTCAAATAGGCTAATGTCTGTATCTGTGAATGCATTCTTATGTTTACTTTCGACATTCAAAACCCCAATCAGCTTTTGATCTACCTCTTGGGTTATTGGGGCACACAATTCGCTTTTAATATCCTCCACTCCCTTAACATAAAATTCGCACTTACTGACGTCTGGAACATAGATTGTTTTCTTAGCCTTTGCTACACGTAAAATAACCCCTTTAGCATTTGAATCCAAATCTAGTATCAAATCATCGACTGCTTTATCAGGATACCCCATTTGACTAATACGCTTCAATTTGTTGGTTTTTTCATCATATATCATTCCTACAAAATATTTGAAAGCCAAATTAGAACTTAAAAAATCCTTAATGACTTCAAAAATCCCTTTTATATCATTTTTTGGAATAGTATCTACTCTTTTCGATAATTCAACAAGCGACCGAAAACGTGATTCTGTTTCTAGTTTTGCCATATACTGTCCCACAAATTCTGCAAGTAACTCTAGTAACATTTTGTCTTCTTCAGTAAAAGCTTCTACCGTTTCATGTTCAATATTCAGAATCCCTACTACTCTATTTGTTGTTCCATGCAATATAGGTACGACCAATTCTGACAGTACTTTTTGTGTATCAGCTGCAAGATAGTCTGGATCTTGTCTGACATCTGGAATGTTCTGTATTTCTTTAGTTCTGGCTGCTCGGGCGATAATAGATTTGTCTTCTAGTTTTATAATATATCCTTCCGTAGACGGATCATAATTTCTATTTATTATTAATTTTAGCCCATTAATGGCTCGATCCATTTGCCAAGCTGAGAAATATTTAAAATCTAACAACTCTTCTGATAAATCTGCAACCGCCTCAAAAACCTCTTGTGGGCTACTAGTCGGACTGAGTTGATTTTCTAAGGATTGAATTAGTTGGAATTTTTTATCTAACTGTTCTTCAGTACTTGCTATATCAGAAAGTTGAATATCAACGAAGATTTGCTGAAAAACCAGCCTAAGCAATTCTTTGTTACCTTTTTGCATATTAAAAATAGGGTTAGAAACAGCTTTGTCAAATACACTTTCTATGTATTCATAATCTTGCAAAATTGGCGATAAATCTTTGTCATATATCAGTACTAATAAGTGAGGAATTGAACCTTTAAACCTTTTATCAGCTCTTGGTCTATTTGTAGTTTTATCCTCATCTATTCGATATGCATACGTTAAGCCACGAAGATTGGGATTATTTTTTACAGGAAAAGGTCCAAATAGTCCTGAATTATAAGCAGATATTGTCATGTAATATATCCCTATCTGTTCTAATACCGATCGTGTATTTGGAATAAAATCACCATTATACACAGATTCAAGAGTAGGACCTGTTGCACCAAAAACATATTTAGCTAAGGCTACATTCTGTCTTGCATATCTAAAATAGTTTTTGTAGCTCTTCCTTCTGGTATATAATATAAGATTTGTTTTAATAATTGCTAATAATCGATAGTCTGACGCTCCCATCTTTGTTCCAGTGCAAATACCTTTGAACCGTTGATTATTTTTTGTTATAAATTCCATCTCACATATCCAATTGGGTTGTGTTTTATCGCAACATAATTTATCATATGTGCTTACTTTAATCTGAGTGAGTGGAATAGGTAAGTCTACCTCTTCATATCCAAAGTTTTTGATAAAAGCTTCATTTATCCAAATTATTTGGTTGTTGTTATTTGTAATTAAAATAGCTGTATTGCTTTTTTCTATCGCATCTTTGAATAGGTCGGAAGGTATGTGCATTTATATATTATTAGTAGAGTTGGTATTTAATTCTATCTATTGTTAGTTTAAACTTATTTCTATCAATTTTAAGTATTTTCTAATTTTTTAGCTTTATCTCTTTGGTTTTTTATTTTTCTAAAAAACCTTTCTTGTTTTTTCGCCCCTTTCCTTGCACAATTTCTTATACTCTTTTTTAACTAATTGTATAGGTGGTAATTGTTTGTTTTTTAATTGTCCAAAAATTAAGGGGTTTTTAACCGCTGCACGCCCTATCATGATCCCTATACATCCCATTGCTTGTATTTTTTTTACATCTTCCTTTGTTTGTATATCTCCATTCGCCACAATTTCTTTACCCGTTTCCACGCATTCGGGGAAAACACTCCAATCTGCCTTCTTTTCATATGATTCTGATCTGTATCTTGCATGGACAACAAAAAAGTCAGCATCTACTTGTTCAATAAGTTTGAGATAGACTTTTTCTTGCTTCTCTTTTTTCGTCATACCCACGCGTAATTTAACATTAATATTGTATCCATAATCCTTTACTGCTTTAATCATTCTATTAACCTTAGTAGGGCGATTAATCATTGCACATCCTAATCCTTGCCGTATATAAGAGTGGGAGGGGCAACATAAATTATAATTAAAGCCCTTAAAGCCTTTTTCAGGAACAAACTCAGAAAGGTATTTGTCTAATAACTGTTCTTTTTTTCCTATTATTTGTATCATCGTTGGTGTATCATCAAAAAGCTGAGTGCGTCTCAATGAAGATTTATTACGCTTGGCTAATGATTCAAATCTAACTAATTCAGTATACGTGAGCTCTGCACCATACTTATAACAAATGGATCTGAAACTAGAATTTGTTAAATTATCCATTGGGGCAAGCATAAGCTGCATAAACTAAAAAAAGAAAGCATCTACTTTAATCTTTACATCAGCTAAGGTCAAAGAAACCCATGAAAATTCTCATCAAAGGATATTATAATGGGTGTTATCAGCGGAACAAATATAAAATAAAGATTAAAGAAGGATAGTTCCTGTCGTCCCGACAGTACATAGTTCTAGTACACACAACTTACCGACTCTACATCGTTAGATGTCGATACGGGCGATGTATTACCTAGAGAAGGTGTACAAACTGGAAGAGTCGAATTTAGATATTTTGAAGACTCATTTTAGCTATTTTCGTGGTCTTTATCCGTTCCTTGTGCTCTGCTTTGTTCTGGAAATCGTAGTCTATGTAAAGATTTAAGAAGTTCAAACTCTTTAGTGAGCCTAGCCGGGTTTATGGTCAGTACGACGAACTACTTGTCCATGCCCGGCTCTATTTATTACTTTAGATTTTTGAAAATGATTTTTAATGGATATTTTTTCTCTGTATTCTTTTGGCTTTATTTTAATTCTTGTAAACGGCTTAAAAAAGGATTATTCTCCTTTCACTTATTTTATTTAGTATTTCAAAGTGCGTTTATTTCCAATGTAAAGAACCCGTAATATCCATTGCTATTGAGTCTTAGGTAGTAAATGTCCATGCCAAGTTCATTAAAATCAATTATTAGTGTATCATTAAACGTGAATATTTCTTCTTTGTCTACACTAAGTAAGCTAATACTAAAGTTACTATACGCTCCTAGAACTGGTTCATGATGGTTTTGCCAGAGTGTAACGTTTATTGCTATTTCTACTTCCACAAATAACTCAAAGAATAGATCTGTAATATTAGTAGAAGGGTCACTGAAATTGGGCAAAAATTTTGTTATATTTT
>CAZHRF010000043.1:19589-25823 GCA_964534625.1 uncultured archaeon
TCTGTAATATTAGTAGAAGGGTCACTGAAATTGGGCAAAAATTTTGTTATATTTTGTGCAATAGTTGGGTCGTCTATTACTATTTCTTCTGGATTGGTTTCTGTTCCTTGAGTTGGATTATCTTCATCATTAATAACTGGATGTACTGTCATGTTTACCATACCTAGTGTATCTTTATCTGGGTTCATTTTAACCACATCAATATGCGTTACATTTGCCAGATTGACTGGTATTGCAGCATAAGTTCCATCTGGATATACCCTAAACCACGTTTTTTCTATTGTTCCATCTGCTTTATAGATGATTACAGTAATGATCACTGTTCCATTAGTTTCCAAATCGATTGTTATGTCTGTTTCATTATTTTCTATATTAACCCGTTCAAGTACTGCACCCGAGGGACTAACTGCAGTTGTATCATTTACCATTGTTCCATTATATGGTAAAGTTATATCGGCAACAATAGGTGGCGCTCGATTATTAGATGTCGCATTTAATAATCGCCAAATGTAAAATTGTCTAATTAACTGGTCCATTGGTATACCCAATTCTTCTTCTATAGCTTCTTGGGGAGCGGTGATTATTGTTCCATTGATATGTCTTTGAACTCTATCATGAATTTTTTTGCTGGTTCCTTCGCCATATACTTCTTCTAAGAATTTGATAAAGAACATCATCATAACATATTCACTTCCAGTATTATTCCAATCAAAGAAATATGTTCGATTTAGAAACCTTCCACGTCGCCACCAATCAATAGAGTTAACCCAATAAAGTGCATCTTGAACATCATACATGGAGACATTATAATTTGCCATTGTACTCCGGATACCCCAATATTCTGCCATCCCTTCTGTCCACCAACGATCAGCATAAGAAGTTCTAGCTGTAGTATTATCCACTCTAACTCTTGACTGAAACACATGCATTAGTTCATGTTCTACTACTGTTTTTAACTCGTAATGACGATAAAACCTTCCAACATTAACATAGACAGTGCCATTTGAGTATGCCCATCCTACAGAGTTATTTCCATTGGAAAGCCCAACATGAATGTCAACTTCTTCATCTGGTCCTAAATTTGGTTCTCCAAAAGTCAAATTATGATAAAAGTTAATAGTAAAGTTGGCATGTTCTTTAATAAGATCACGGGTACGCCCATTTACATTGGCACCTGTAACAGTAATAGTAACATTATTGTCCGAAGTGTACCCCCTGAACATTATATCTTCATTTGTAATAACATTTGCATAATTAATATAATTGGCATATAAAGCCACAGGAACTCCAGGTAAAACTTCAAAAACATCAACATTTGGAGCACCAGGAGTAGGTCGAGTGGCAATCCAGAACTCACTCGTGTCTTCATCTTGTCCCCATAAGGCTAAAGAGTGCTCAGACGAAGCAACCATGTCATTTACGGATATAAAATGATCTGAATAGTTACCCCCCAAAGCATTTCCCCAGGAAATAACATCGACTACTTTTTGTTCAGCATTGAAAAGGAACAAATCATCTCCATCTAAAGACAGTTGACCTGAACTTAGATTTAAGAAACTCTGATAACTATTGGCAAAGTGAGACGATTGATAGTACGGTGAAGATTCCCAACCTGTTTGAGTACCAAAATGGATAACCCAATAACTTAATGGTTCAACTGTAATATCCAGAAGAGTAAAGTTTGTCTGTTCTCCTATACCAATTGTCCAACTAGTTAATGTTGTGGTGGTGGCATTAGGCGCAATATAAATTTCCACCCATTCTTCATGAACATTGGTTGTATTGTAAAACAATTCGGAAAAGTAAATTCCCATTCTGTCACCAAAAATAAATTCTTGATCCAAATCATCTGAAGGCAAAAGTAGCTCTTCTCTTAAAAAAAACCACCATCCAACAAATGACGCACCTCCCACTAAAAATATAAACAGAATACCCATAATCGCTTTTTTGACCATAAAATCACAATATACATAGTGAGTAAATAATAATATGTCATTTTACATATTTTAGTTCTTTGGTTAAAAAAAATCCTTATACTATTCATAGCATCAACTGTACTCTTTCTTCAATCTTTCCGAACGATTTTAAGTTTTTAATTTTGACATATAATTGTCTTACTTTTTTTTGATTATACTGATTCTAGTTTTATTTTGTATAGAGTAGAAGTGTATACTCTGTATCCAATCAATGTTTATGGCAGTTGTAAAATTAACAATAAGATGGATTAGATAAACTAGTTGCCTTACTTATCTTATTTATGATTAGGAGAAAAGTTTCCCAGCAAGATATACTTGGTCTTACTGTTTCTTTTGATTATGCTATTGATACATTTATTGACGAAGAATTAGGGGTAGTTGAAATTTTCTCTCTCTTGCTGCTCTTTAAATTGAATAATCTTTTCTAGTGTTTGCCTAAAGTCAGATTTTGTTAGATAAAATGGGTTAACTGAATATGAGGGTATATCATTTGCACACCTCATTTTCTTAATCAAAATAGGTTCTTTCATCCCTCTTTTCATCATCTGTTTTTTATCAGAAAGGCGGTTTAAGACTACTCTTAGCATGTTTTTGTTGGATTTTATTCGTTTATTAAGAGAAAGGTGATCTATTAAGAAATTCAATGTATGTTCTTTTCGCCGTTTTAATATTTTTTTAATTACCAGACATTCATTGTAAGTTAGTGGGAATTTCTTCAACATAAGTGTGTATCTTTCTAAAACAGAAGGATGTTCTAAATATTTACTCATGTTATTAATATACGAATGCACATGATCCTTTGTTTCTGAATTTAAGTAAAAAACAGATGCTTTAGTTAGATTTATTCGGTTGTTCCTCTGACTAATTACCCAAACTCTTTTCTCTCTAACTAATGGTTGATTTACTCCGTTGACAGGTTTCTGTAATCTTTTGAAAATATTGAATAATGTGGTATGATTAATCTTCAGATTATCTTTTAACTCAGTTAGTGTTAGAGCGTTCGTTTCAGAAAGTATACCATTGTGATAGAGAAAAAAAATTACGTTCAATTCATGCAAAGTGAAAGGATGCTCCGAGAATACTCTTTTTGGTTTATTATATCTTCCTACATGGTTATTTTCGCTTTTATTGATTCTACTTTTTTTAAGTTTATCTCTTTCTTCTCTTTTTATTTTATAGAATGTTCCTTTATATGTTCTGCTTGCTCTATTACTCAAATTAACCTGATATCCTCGTTTTTCTACCAGTATCTTGTGGTTTCTGCTCATTCTCTTTAAACAACGATTGATCTCTGATGTAGATGTAATTTCTACATTATCTTGGATGTCTTTTACTGTAATGAATTGCTCATCAAATGTTAGGAGATAATCCAAAATTTTATGTTCATTTGGTCTAATACTGCTAGTGTATATTTTCCTATCACTTCTCGCTAGATTATCTATGCTTTTTTGAAATGATTGTAGATCAATAAATTTTTCACATGTTTTCAAAAATTTGGAAAATCTTTCTGTTTTTATAAATTCGGTATTAAAGGTATAGAGAGTAATATTATTCTGTACTTTGTTGGATGAATCAATGATCGTTTCTTGTTCTTCTTCTATCAAACCATTGACTAGTAATTCTTTGAGAATATTCGTGATTCTAGCATGATGGAGATTAGTAACTTGTCTAATATCCTCGAGGATCACCCAGTCTTGTGACGAATAACAGAGTAAATAGAGGATTTTAAGGCGGTTTATTACACTCTTTATGGCATAATTATGTAATTGCTTTTTGTTTATCTTTTTGATTCCTATATCTTTTCTACCAAGTAGAACTATTTTATTTCTGCTAAGATTAAATGTTTTTTCAGGATGATATTGCTCGTTGAATTCATCTTCCCATTTATTCTTTAAGTAATCCATTATTTCATCGGGTTTTTGTATCCTTCCTGGGAAAAAAAATATGAAAATTAATATTGCATCTGGAAAATAATACATGTATTTTAACTCTTTAAGCCCTATATTTTTATGACTTAATTTCATTTCAATAATGTACTTTTGATCATTAGAACGTACATATCCATCAAAAACAAAATAAGAATGGTCTTCAGCGAGTAATTTTTTCCTATTTTCAGGAAGATTAACAAAATGACTAAATGTAATATCTAAACTTGTTGTGAAGGAGTTTTTGTTATAAACCTCCAGAAAGCGCGTACAAAAAGAATCAAATGAATGCCTCAGATGGTTTTCAACAATATCTTGCCAGATCAGTCCTAGTTCACGATAATCAAAATCTTTTAGGGAAATTGAATTCTTTTCCGTCGTCTCGAGATAATCAAGTAACTGGCTAAGATATTGTTCTCTGATTGCCACGTAATAACCAGAATAATATAAAAACAACTACTATTTAAACCTAAAACAAAAAAGAACAAAAAAAGAAGAACGATCTTATTCGTTCATATATTTGTAATTAACTTCAGTAGACGGTACAAATGTTTCTTTTATTGTGCGCATACTCACCCAGCGGAGTAAGTTAGTATAACTACCAGCTTTGTCATTTGTTCCACTTGCACGTGCACCACCAAAAGGTTGTTGCCCTACCACAGCCCCCGTTGGTTTATCATTTATATAGAAATTCCCTGCTGTTTGTTTTAATATTTTTTCTGCTTTTCTAACTGCTGTTCTGTCTATTGCGAATATTGATCCTGTTAACGCATATGGACTTGTTTCATCACATATTTTCAATGTTTTCTCGTATTCTTCATCATTGTATACATATGCTGATAATACTGGTCCAAATATTTCTTCTTGGATTATTTTGTCTTTTGGATCACTTACTTTTACTAGCGTTGGTTTTATGAAGTATCCTTTTGTTTTATCGTATTCTCCTCCTTGTAATACTTCTATATCACTTTTTTCTTTCGCATAGTCAATATATTTAGTAATTGATGCAAACGCTTTTTCATCTATTACCGCGTTCATGAGTGCTCCTACTTCTTCTACTTTGTCCATTTTTATATTTTGTATCTCTTTTTCTAATTTTTGTTTTATTGTTGGCCAAAGACTTTTTGGTATATAGGTTCTACTAGCCGCTGAGCATTTTTGTCCTTGATACTCGAATGCTCCCCGTGCCAGTGCTGTCACTACTTCATCGGGATTGGCTGAAGAATGAACAAAAACAAAATCTTTTCCACCTGTTTCACCAACTATACGCGGATAGGTATGATAATTGGCTATATTTGTACCAATGGTTTTCCATATATGCTGGAAGACTCCTGTACTTCCGGTGAAATGCACACCAGCTAGGTGTTTATTTTTCAGTACAATATCACCGACTAAAGATCCTCTACCCGGTATGAAATTAATCACACCAGAAGGTAATCCTGCTTCACGTAATATTTTCATTATGAAATAAGCTGGATATACAGCTGAAGAAGCTGGTTTCCATATTGCAACATTACCCATCATAGCTGGTGATGTGGGTAAGTTTCCTGCTATTGATATAAAATTAAATGGAGTAATAGCAAAAACAAAGCCCTCGAGTGGTCTATATTCGACCCTATTCCATATGCCCTTAGGCGAAAATGGTTGTTCAGTATAAATTTTTCTTCCGTAGTAGGTATTAAATCTCCAGAAATCTATCAATTCTACGACATCAATTTCTGCTTGAAAGATATTCTTGCTAATACCTAACATCGTTGCAGCAACCATTTCATCTCTATATTTGGTTGCCATCAATTCAGCAGCTTTAAGAAATACAGAGAATCGGTTTTTCCAATGATAACTTTCCCATTCTTCTTTACTTTCTAATGCTGAATCAATTGCTTGATTGATTAAAGTTTCATCTACTTGGTGGTATTTTGCAAGTACATGATTGTGATCATGAGGCATTATTGCATCAACAGTGTTGTCAGTTCGTATTTCCTTACCACCAATGATAATAGGTATGTCTAGTTCTTTTTCTTGTAATTTTTTCAACTTGGCTTCAAGTTTTTCACGCTCGTCGCTTCCTTTAAGATACCCTAATATTGGTTCGTTTGAAGGTTTTGGAACTTGGTATATTCCTTCGTCCATTTGTTTCACCTATAGTGAATCTTAATCTGACTATTTTAAAATTTTAGGTGTGTTGATTAGTGTGTCTATCTAGTCATAAAGTCATAAAAATCATATACAGCCTTTTTGAGGTGTTGATTTTTCTTTTTTTCTCCCCTAAAAGGTCTTTTTGTAATTAGCTGCTTTAGTTAAATTTTGAAGATAAATAAATAAATAAATAAATA
>CAZHRF010000044.1:0-25343 GCA_964534625.1 uncultured archaeon
TTCTATTGTTCTTGTAAGGAGACAGATACAAGAAGGTCACCTTAACATATAGTCCAATAATAAGGAGATCGTATGGAAATAAGTTTAGATTAGAGAGAACAAGGGAAGAACACAAGGGTATCCAATTCTATATAGTGCCCTATATTCTCTTTTGGTAAGTGTTTCATCCCCTACTTAGATGAGACTAGGAATGAAACCGAGACACGGTTATGTACGGATAATAAGCAAGAATAAACAAAATCAAGTTTTCTGAAACACCACACTACAGTGCCCCTTCATCTGTTTCTTAGGGGGGTGAAAAACGTACCTCTTTTGCTTTACTTTATATATGTGAGTGAACTATTTTTTTTCAATGTGTCCCACCTTAATTGTATATACTAGCAAAAGTGGTGCTACGCGTGAAGTAGCTGAAAATATTAGTGATATTCTTACTTCTGACTATCAACTTTCTGTTGATCTTATAGATTTAAGCGAAAAAAAAGTCAAAAATCTTTCTTCTTATGATTCCGTTATTATTGGTAGTGGTGTCCGCATGGACGCATGGTATAACAAATCAAAGAGATTTCTAAAAAAAGATTTAACTAGTAAAAAACTGGCTTTATTTACTTGTTCGGGTACCGCTAGTATGGAATCGAAATATGAACATGCCCTTGCTAAGTATGTCAAAGGTAAAATTAATCGATATCTCGATCTTAACAATGTTATAGCTTTTGAGGCTTTTGGTGGTAGAAAGTATAAAAAGGAACCTGATGGAACAGAAACTTTGGAATATGATAATAGAAACTGGGATCAGATAAATGCTTGGACTCATAAAGTTGGTAAAATCCTTAGCGGAGAACTAACAGTAGAAACTCCTTTATACACGCCAGATATATCCCCATATGGGAAAAAACAAGTTTTACTAAATTGTATTTTCTTAGGAATCTTTGGCGTTCATAGATATAAAACAGGTTATCTTGGTTCTGGAATACTTTATTCTATGACGTTCGGAGTATTAGGGGTCGGTGTAATAAAAGATCTAATACAACTCCTTCGTGGGGAGTATTTAGATGGTTTTGGTAGGAAAGTTGTCAATTGGGAAGCAGAAGAAAACACTTCTAAACCAATGGGTATTTTCTAGTTTCAACCTTAAAACAAGAACATTTTTCACACAAGAGATTCCAAATGATTTAATGTAGGTTGGTGAGAGAAGCAAGTTTATAGAGCATCATATGTTTTTATTATCTCTATTTTTGTACATATCATTCCTACAAGAATATATTTATAGAATAAAAGCCTATTTCAATTGTGAATATTAGAGAACAATTCAGAAAACATATTTCGATCTATCCTACAAGAGGACGACGATTTAGCGAATATGGAACTAAGGTTAAAATATTCTTATTTTCCATTTTACTTCTAGCCATATCACAGTATGTACTAGTTGCAACACTTTTTCAACCCAAAAACATTTCTGTATTCAAATTCGTTATTTTTTTATTTTTTAATATTGTATTGGAATTTTATTACGATTATCATAGTATGAAATTTGTCGACATTTCATTAGAATCTCCCCTAGGTTATTTTTCACTAATTAATGTTTTTCTATTTGCTAATATTCATCTTATTTTTGTAACAATAGCAATATACCTTGTTTCCGTTTTTATTTTTGGTATCAGAAGATTAGCCAACATTCTTTTCAACATTTCAATGGCAATATTATGTGTTATTCCTGCATTCTTCGTAATGAATTCAAGTTTGATGACAATAACAGTTTATGATTCACTGAATATAATTATAGTTACGTTTCTATCCTCACTCGGGTATATTCTAATAAACAGTATTCTACTGGCAAGTATTTTAGCCATAGATAGAAAAGATTCTATCATAAAAATGTTCAAACGGATATTTGATTTAAAGAAAAAAGCGAATACATTTCTCTATCTGATAACACTCCAAATAACAGTCATTATTCAACCCCATTTGGTATTTGTTTTTCTTGTTCTAATCTTTTTCATAATGGTAGGCAACGTTAATTTCTTCAAAAAACAAAAAAGGTTGCTAGAGTTAAGTAGAAAGCAAATGGATACCATAAATAATCCTATATTTATTATTGAAGGATATACTTTAAAAATCGTTAAAAAGGTGAAGGAAGGCGCAACAAATGAGGATATCATACAGGATCTTGAAGCGATTCAGAAACAAATTGTTAAGATGAAGGAAATTATTAAGCAAACCAAAAATAAAAATAAAAATGCTGATTAAAATGAGTATTTTAATTATAGATGATGATCAAGACATATTAGATTTATTGCAATATTTTATAACTGCAAAATATCCGAAAAGTGATGTTATTACTTGTTCTAGCCCTATAAAAGCCCTTGACATAGTAGAACAAAACAAAAAAAAATTGAAACTTATCATTAGTGATATCAAGATGCCCGAAATAACTGGCATAGAGTTTGCACGCAAAATTAACAATAAAAATTATTCTATTGAACTTATATTTATGACTGCATATCACATAGGAGACATAACTACAGAAGCATATAGTCTTAGGGTAGATAAAGTTATTAATAAAAATAACGGGTTTCCAAAAGTAATAGATGAAATAATGAAAAGGTACGAAAAGATAACAACTAGTCCATAAAAGAAGCTTCATTTAGTCATAAAATATCACCATTTTGTTCTTATTTCTTAGCTTCTTAGTACAAATATATCATTTATCTATGCATATATTTATTTTAGATAATAATGTGTGGAATGGTAATGTTGATGTAAAAACATCTATTACAGATATAATTCAATTATTATTGTACTTGCCAATCCCTTCCTCCTATGTCCAAGTAACGTTGCTACCAGTTCAAACTCTGCTATTTTGCTTTTTGGATCAATCCTTACCATTGTAAATGCAGCTAGTTCGCCTTCATTTGTATATAATCCCAAATCTAATTCAGGTACATAAAAACTAGCTCCTTCTCTCATATTTCTATATACTTCTTCTGTAAAAAAATTGTGTCCAAATACTTCTTTAACTGCATTATGTGATATTTATAAGTTTCCGCATCAAAGGGTTTTATTAAATATTCATGTCCGAGAAAAAAAAGAAAAGAAAATACACGTTATCTATTTTACTTTTCATTTAACATTTTGTCTCTTCTTCTTTAAAACTAGTATAGTAGCCATACTCACACCAGTAATGGTTGTTAGGAGTTCAAATCCGTATGTTCCGTCTGTTCCAAAGTTGGCAAGAGGTTCGACAGTTTCACACACAATAGCAAGATGATCTGCCTTTATCCATTCTAATGAGCTGTTTAGATACACTTCCATGTAAGTTACTATTCCTTTTTCTAAGTTCACTTCAAGGAATTTTTCTTCTTCCCATGATTTATCAGAATACTCTAGGTGAGCTGATACTGTTTTTTCGCCTACATTTAGATCAAATGTTTCATAATGTGACATATTAAATTCTTCACTAGCTGCTTCAGCTTCCATCTCCCAATAACTAGAATTATCTGCATGAACATCTTGGAAGACTGACAGATATAAGTCAAATAGACTCATTATCTCCCAACTCATAAGATCATGGAACAACCAGAAATAAATATCACCTGAATCTATCTTCTGTTCTTCTATTATCAGCGAACTGTTTAAACCATAGTAAGAATCTACATCGGTTATACTTTCTATTACATAACTCCAGCTATCTCCTTGCTCTACAACAAAATGAGTATCTGGAGTCTCCCAATCACCCCAAATTGTATGAAGGGTAAAATTAACTCCTTCTGTAGTACCATTTCTTGTTGCAGTTTTTAGAGTGTATACATACTCTTCCCCTTCTTCCACACCAAAAGTTGGTGTTCTTGCTTGACCATTAAACGCAATCATCAGAACAAGTATAAAAGACACTAGACTGCATAAAAATACTTTCAGCATTTTCATTGTAGATGAAAAAAATAGGTGAAATAATTAAGTATTTGGCAAGAGGCAATCTTAAATCCAAAATCATGATTTTGTAGAAATATAAACCATATCTTACTTTCTTAATTCATTCAATACCTATCACGTAATAACTTATAAATACTGACTAAACTCACTTTCAAGCTATGTTAAAGCTCCTTTCCAGAGTCTTACATATTTCAATCATTTTTTGTTCAAGAGCTGGAGATATCTCTCTAAAATCACATACAACACTATGTAGAGTGTATAAATCGTTTAAACATTTTTGAATAATCTTTTTCCTTTTTTTAATAGGTTTGTCCAAGACAAAATTGCTTTGAGGTTTGTCTTTATTAACCTTTATCAGTTGGTGGTGTTCAAATGCATCTATTAATTCTTGCTCAATTACTTTTTGAAATATCTGTATTATTTTTTGATGATACTTACTATACTCTCTAGAAATCATATCGAGAACACAAATAGTCCCAAATGGTTGTCCATCAGGCCAGAGAAGAGGGTAACCTAAATAGGAAATCATTCCCAGTTTAATATCAGGATTGTTTTTCCATTTTTCTGACTCTAATGCTGATTTTACTAATAATTTATCATTTGTACGCATAACAGTATCACAATAAAGTCCTGCAAGATGTTCTCTTTCTCCCACATGATAGGGATTAGATTCAGTGACACTTGCCCTGAAAACCTCTATATAGGGGGGGTAAACCCGCATAATTAAAGCGGAAGGAAGATCCAATAAAACAGCTAGGATATCTACAATAACTTGCATTAGATTAATGGTTTCTCGAGGGATTACAACCTCAAACTTATCTGGAGCAATAGTATAGCAACCATTTTCATTTAGGTGATTATGTCTCATGTTAATCCTAAGAAAGTACATAAGTGAATTAATAAATGTTTTTCAAACTTTTTAACTTGAATCTCCCTATCCCCAATCAACTTTTTCCATTCTCTATTACACAGCAAACTTATAAATATTCAATTCCCATCTAATTTATGAGTAAAAAATGGAAAAAGGGAACCATAATTGGCATCATTTTTGTTACAATTCTTGGACTTGCATCAATTGGAGGTGTTATTTGGTTTGTTTCTGAGATGCGGGTTGAATTAGGGACTTTGGAAGATGTTTTTCCTTTTCCAGATTTATATGAACAACCACATCTCCGAATTTCCTTAGACTGTGAATTAGCTTCATTAAATATCACCTATACTCCGCTTGAGGATACTATGGTACAACTCACGCATATTGTTAAAGGTCCTCGTCGGTATGGTGATACATATAGAGAGACAGCTGACTTTTGGGAAATGAGAACCAAGGACGATGGCAATTTTACCCTTTCCTTATCTCAAAGACCTAAAGGCACAGCATTTAACAGATACCCATTCAGCTATGAATCAGTTCTATTAATTGATCCAAAGATTAAGATTGAGCTAGACATAGATACAAACAACGGAGATATCAATGTACAGGCGATGGAGCCTGAAACAACAATTATATTTAGAAGCATTTCTACAGATAAAGGTGATATCAATTTTGAATTCGGATTCAATACTACCATTGAAGGTATTTTTGTTATAGAAGCAGAAGGAAGTATTACTATCCTTGCTTTAAATTATACACAGTTCGATTACGTTTATCACAAAGTTGAAACTGAAAAAGGATCTATTTTCCTACATTATGAAGAGATAGACATTAAAACTAGTCTCAAAATGCTTTATGAAACGCATGGTGGGGATATTTTCTTAAATTGGAAACAAAATAGCACTTTTACTAATCACACAATTCAATTGGAAACAAACACAGGAAATATTGAACTTAACCTGTCCTTTAATGAAAAAATAGGAACGGATTTTAGAATTAGATCAGTTAAAATAATTGATGACCCCCCTGAAATGATTAATGCATCTGAAAACTTTGGCACATACACTTTCAGATTAAGAACAAATACGGGCGAGATTACTATTATTAGAGCGCCTTACATTAATTGGCCTGAATAGAATAAATTGTCCTTTAATAACATAAAAAAAGGCGTACTACATACTGTTTACATGATTCTAATATGAGAAATGACAAAAGTACTTCCTTACAAACAAACCAATCCAATACAAAAAACTTGGAACAATCTGATTCACTCCATGAAATTGCTCATGAAATGAATTCTGACATTCAATTGAGAGATTTAAGGGCTAAAGCAACAGAATATCGAAAAAAAGCTCAAGAATATAAAATGCGAGGAGATAATTTACACGCTAAAGAGTTCTTGAAAAAGGAAGTAATCTTACTGCAAGAAATTGAAGAACTTAGATCGACACTCATCAAACTCAAAGAAAACTAAAGACAAATAGTATTCACTCAATCACTTCGTCAGAAACAGTTAATGCGATTATTCTTTCTACACCACCATATTTTTTAATTAAAGAATAAACCTCGGATGGTACCAAGTGTTTCCATTTTTTTCCATTTACTATATTATTTCTGATTATTTTACCACTATATTTGTCTCTTTCAATTAGTGGTGTTTCACGTACTTGCTTATTAGATAAATTTTGAAATAACTGTTGAACAAGACTATTATTGGTATAAATCACATCAAAAGGAGGAACAAGATCAATCACATGGGCAGGCCATATTGTATTTCGATTAATATCTGGAATTGCAATAATATAGAATTTTGACAAATCGAAAGATGATTGAACGAGTTTTGTCATCATTTCTACTCTTTCACCGCCAGTAAAAGGATTCTTTAATGAATAGGCTTTTTCTCCGCTTCCAATTAAAACAATAATCTCATCAATATCTTGTTGATCTAATATATACTCCAAAACTTTTTGATGACCAATATGAGGGGGATTGAAACGTCCTAAATAAAGCGCACGCATACATATACTAAAAAGAATATAGTATTAATAACTTTTGTATAAAAAGCCCAAAAGGTAAAATAATTCGAGAATATGAACTACCCCTACCTAGTGATTTTTGTTATTTCAGTACTTTAATAAAAGTCATAACTAGTTCTTTTTTGGTACTATGATAGAGATTTCGGAAGAAAAAATAAAGAACTTTCAAAGAAAAATTTTCTCTTGGTGGAAACAGCATAAAAGAGAATTCCCTTGGAGAGAAACAACTAATCCTTATCACATACTAGTTTCCGAAATAATGTTGCAACAAACACAAGCTGAACGCGTTGTACCAAAGTTTCTTGAATTTTTAGATACATTTCCAACCATGGACCACCTAGCAAAAGCTAGCCCCTCTGAAGTATTAGCACTTTGGTCAGGCTTAGGATATAATAAAAGAGCCATTTATCTTCAAGAAGCAGCACAACATTTGATAAAGAAGAAAAATTTCCCGAAAACACCAACAGATTTGCAAGAGATCAAAGGAATAGGCAAATACACTTCGCGCTCAATTCTCATATTTGCATATAATATGGACATAGCAACAGTTGACACAAATATACGGCGAATATTAATAGCTGAAGGGTTTGCAACTGAAGAAATGAAAGAAAAAGAGTTGTATGGTATTGCAAGTAAACTTTTACCAAAAGGCAAATCACGCGATTGGCACAACGCTTTAATGGATTATGGAGCTACGCATTTAACTGCTCTGAAAACAGGCATTAAGCCCACATCGTCACAAGGTAAATTCGGCGGTTCTACTCGCCAATACAGAGGCAAAATTGTAAAATACCTCGTGAAGACTGAGAAGGCAAGCAAAACCATGATTGTTAAACACTGTCAAATACCTGAAGAAAAAATAGATAAACTTCTAAAAGATCTATTTAAAGACAATTTAATCCAAAAAGTGGGAAAGATGTATCGTTTGCCGAATAATACAAAAAAGTATAAAAAAATACGCAATGAGTTATAAAAAATTAGTTTTGAAAGACCAATCCAATCTAGTTTTAATACTTTATCCCTAATTTTTTGCTCTTTCCTAAAACATATATTAACGATTCCTCTTCTTTTAATTAATGAATTATAAGGTGCCTCTTAATGGTAATATTGAGATTTCTCATATCACAAAACGATTTGGAAATGTTACAGCTTTGGAAAATGTTTCTCTATCTATTAAAGCTGGTACAATATTAGGGATCGTCGGTCCAAATGGAGCGGGAAAAAGCACCTTAGTACGTATTATTGCTGGTGTTATGAGTTCAACTAAAGGGAAAATTAATATTGCTGGATTTGACTCAAATAAAGATAGAAAGAAGATTAAATCCATAACAGGTATATTACCAGAGTCAGCTGGACTTTATGAAAAATTGACTGTAAACGAGTTTATACAGCTTATTGGTGGTTTATACGATTTAAATCGGGAAAACATTGAAAAAAAATTACAGTACTACATTCGTCTTTTGAGACTAGATAAATTAGAAAATAGATTAATAGAGACGCTTTCAAAAGGTCAAAAACAAAAAGTAGCATTTATTGCCGCCATAATTAATGATCCAGTCGTTTTACTTTTAGATGAACCTACTATCGCTTTAGATCCAAAAGCCCAGAGAATATTGGCTAAAATTATTCTAGAATATCAGAGAGAGGATAGAACTATCATAATTACATCTCATCTGCTTGAATCACTTGAAAAATACTGTACAGATTTTGCTGTCCTTCAAGAAGGTAGATTTACTTTTAGTGGAACAGCTAAAGAATTCAAAACATCTGTTGGGGTAGAGGATATTGAAGATGCATACATTTTACATGTAGAAAAAAAAGAGAAGCAAACAAAGGATGAAGAATGAAATGAAACAAAGGCAAAATAAAAATAATAAACCAGCTTGGTTTTTAATATTTAAGTCAGATTTTTTTACTAGTACTGCTAGGTTTAGAAATAACAGATTAAAACTGCCTATTTTACTGATCTCCATAGTTGTTATTTTGTCGTTTTTATTTCGTCTTGCTTTTTCTAGATTTATTCAACTAACAAGTGTGATTATTGAGCCCAATATACAAATTTATTCTCTTATAGCTGTTTTTTCATATATTATACTCTTTGTTCCTTTAGTCTCACCTTTAGGAAAAGTGTTTTTTGATACATCGGGGTGGAAATATCAAGATTCGCTAGCTTCCACACCCGTTTATGAACGTGATATGCTTATTGGTGCTTTTCTTTCCAATCTAATATTTTTCTTACCCTTTTATGGTCTATTAGGAACAATTATGTTTGCTTTTTTCATAGGAAATGCGTGGGCACCGTGGTATGTTGTTTCCATATTGCTCCTAATTGTCTTATCAGGAATCATTACTTTAGGATTGCTTGTCGGAACAATTATCACCCCATTAGTTTACACAATGATTGCAAAACAACGTAATGATATCGCTCGTGCCGCAATAACTTTTGCTTTATCACTCTTAATGTTAGGAGGGATTTTTTTAGCTCTCATCTATTCTAATATTTCCACTCCTGAACAATTGAGATGGGCTGCATTCCTTCCTTCAAGTTTAGCAGCAAATATCATTATTTTTGTTTTGTATGGCTATACATATTCTCCTGGAATAATAGCAAGCAGTTCCATCCTTATTGTGATACTGGTTGTATTTATAATCCTGGGCTGGAACTATTCAGATAAACTATATGCACTTGATGAAGTATTGGAACAGTCTAAAAAAGAGATAAAACAGAGAAAAAGCGAACAATTACTCTATCTTTCTCTTAGGAAAGTAGTAGGAGTAGGCATAGCGGAAGCCACGCTTACAAATCTCAAATTGACAGTTAGAGATATAGAAAGTTTAGCAAGATTATGTTTAGGAATCAGTATAACAGTTTTTCTTGTATATAGTCTAATGGGTCAGTTAGAAGAATTAGCTATCGATCAAATGTGGGGAGAAATGAATATACAAAATGCCATTATGTTCATTTCTCTTGCGATTGGAGCGGGTTCAATGGTCTATACAGAAGCTGCTAACTTTATGGTGAGCCATAAAGAACTGTTTGTCTTATACAAAAGTTCACCAAAAGGTGCATCAACTTTTTTGATAGGTAAATGGATACAAATGGTCTTAGTTCAATGGTTCATGGCTATAGTTTCTATAGTATTTTTACAATTACTAGGGATAGGGAATATTTTACACTTATTACAAATGTTAGGTATCCTCGCCTTTAATCTTTTTTGTATGTCTGGACTGGTTATAGGTATATATGCCATTAATCCTACAGACAACGAAGAAGATGTTATTAATATGATTAACATGCTCTTCTTCTTTAGTATTGTTTTACTTTTTGCTGGTTTTACTTCCTCACAATTTTTCTTTGAAGGAATTAGAGGTTGGAAAATTATTCTTCCATATATTTTCGAAGCCTTATTCTCAATTTGTGTTTTTGTATTAGGAATATTAGCCTTAGAACAAATGGATATTGAAACGTTAGATTCTCCATTAAGACGAAGTATACTAGTAATTATCTCCTCTACTATTGTTTGGTTAATTAGCTGGATTATTTTTCCAGCAATAATTCTATCATTTGCAATTTTATTATACAAACCCATTATTGGCTATCTAGGTGCTCTCATTATCCCAATAACTATTCCTTTACTTTCACACAAGAGGAAACAGATCTTTGGTTCATTAAAACTAGGTAAAAAAAAGATTTTAAGAGCAACAGTTTTTCTAGTGGGAGGCCTTCTTGTTATTTTTTTAGTTAATATGTTTGTAGGAGTTATGATTCAAATGAATTTAATCAAAGCCCCAAGCAATTCTATTCAAGACATTAGTGCATTGCTCCCGTCTTTTGGTCAATCTCATAGCCTTATTCTTATTATCTTGATTAGTATTTTAGTTATTATTGAAGAATTATTCTTTAGAGGATATTTACTAGTAAAACTTCAAAAAAGTTTGTCCGATTGGGTTGTAATAGCAATTACGAGTACTTTATTTGCGTTACTACATGTACAAGGACTAGCTACACTAATTGTTAGTTTAATAGCAGGAATAGTATTAGCTTATGCTAGAATTAAGACAGAAACATTAATTGTTCCTATAGGTATCCATTACATCTATAATATAACTCTCTTTCTCCTACTTTTACGAAATACACTCTAGTTACCTAACATTTGAAAGTTACGATGCTATTGTCTAATTCTTGACACAACTCTTTATCAGCTATATCATTAAGCATTTGTACAGCCTGATCTAAAGATGTTGTATATATCTTTTTACTAGGATCAAGGAAAAGTCTCACTCTATATATTGATTCATCAACTAAGATAATTTGGCCACATTTATGAGCTAATATTATTTTTTCATTAATAGATGGTAAACTTCTTTTCTTATTCAGATCAAGTCTCATGCTTTATTGATTACATGATTATTTTTAAACCAATCAAAAAAAAACACGAAGTTCAAAGTTCATCTCAGTAAACTTTTTTTCGATGGTTTAAGCATATTTAGCTGTCCATATATTTCTCAAGTGAGATGAACTCTAAGGTCTATGAAAAAAATTCAAGAAGAACTTAAGATTTAAATTAGCAAAACTCTATAGTATATTAATTATGCCTTTTAAATCGCCAAAAAAAGATACAAAATCTTGTACTAACCTTAACCATGACGAAGGTGCTATAATTAATATTGAAGAACAAATTGATAATTTCCGAGATATTGCTAAATACAATTCAACATTTATTAAAGAAGGAAAAATCTATCGCTCAGCTGCCTTATTATGCTGTCAAAATCCATCTTTAATTATGAGTTTAAAAACTTTAAAAATTAATACGATTATTGACGTGAGAAGTGAAATAGAAATTAGGCAAGAAGCATATGAAGATGAATTCGTTAGTAGTTTTGATTATCATTGGGTGCCTTTTGATTTAGCATTCAGGGAAGAACTAATCGTAAAAGAAAAAAAAGACCAGTTGGATTTTTACAAGCAATTTATCTGGTATATATTAAACTATAATGAAAAAAAATTACTTAAAATATTTAGAATTCTCTCAGACTCCTCTAAATATCCAATAATAATTCATTGCCACGCTGGAAGAGATAGAACAGGCATAGTAGTCAGTTTAGTTCTTTTATTATTGGGAGCGGATAAAAAAAATATAATCCAAGATTATCTTGTATCAGACGAGACTACACGTAAGGAAGATATCGAGTTTTTATTTTCTGAGATTGAAAATCATGGTTCAGTAAGAAATTATCTTGAAAAAATAGGCATAAATAGCGAACAGCAAGAAAAAATTATTAGAATATTGAAGTGCTAATAGTTTAATCAAAAAAAATGAAGCCTAATAGATCCGTTTTGTTCATTTAGAACGAAGAAAGCTAGGACAAAACGAATATGGAAAACACAAAAGTGTACGTTAAGAGAAATTTTTTAATGATAGTTCATTGTTCTTTCTTGATTGTACTTGAATGGCAAGTGGAATAACTTTATGTCCCGATTCCGTTCCGTTAACATAGTATAGAGCGATTAGAAATGGAAAAACAAGAAGACACTTCTATAAAAGCGTATTTATTAAACATCAAACAGCATTCAAACATAACAACTACTTCAATAATTTTTATTTTTATTTTATCCGCATTAGTAAGCGCAGCATCATTTATATCGAGATTATTTATAGAATTATATGCGGTAATAATTGGTTCATCAGCTTTTGCTATCTCAATAATTACATCAAGCAGAAATCTTGTTCAACTCTCTTTTCAATCTACTTTTGGTAGGATCTCTGATCGTCTTGGGCGTAAGAAACTAATGGTTGGGGGGTTAATTATTTCAGGTATATCGTTAGGTTTATTTTCATTAATACAAAATCAATGGATCTTAGTTGGCGGAGTGTTCTTTTTTTCAATTGGTTTTGCTTCATATTATCCATCATTTACTGCTCTTCAAGGTGACTTAACTTCAAAGGAAAATAGAGCGAGTTTTATCTCCCTTATTACACTTATTGGAGCTTTTGGAACAATTACCGCATTACTACTCACAGGTGTAATAGGTGCTAAGGGAGAAACAGAATTAGAACAATATTCTATAATTTTACGAATTATTGGGGGATTGTTTATTTTCACTGCTATAGTTGCACTTCTATTTGATGAACCCGAAACAAAAAGACTGAAGGATAAACAAGTATTTAGCTTTACACCGTTTCGTCAAAACAGTAGATATCGAAAATTTATAATTATAAATTGTGTTATGTTCTTTTCTATGTCCATGGGGTGGCCCATTTATGGTTTTGTTAGAGCTTTTTACGCTACAGCACAAGAGAACACATATATTTGGGCCGTGTTTAGCGGTTGCCAAATTATAACTCTTTTAATTGTGCAGAAAGCCATCGATAAAATCCCAAGAGAAAAATTACTGTTTTTTGGAAGAGTTTTCATGTTCTTTATTCCACTAAACTTAGCAATAACTATATTGTGGTTTCCATATTGGTGGCAAATAGCTTTGGGATCAGCTGTGAGTGGAATAAGTAATGCTTTATTTTTAGTTTCGCAAAATGCTTATATTTTAGACCTAGCACCTGAGGATAAAAAAGGAACATATATGGGTCTTTTCAATTTTTTTATTGGAATAGCTACGTTTTTTGGTAGCCTATTGATGGGTATGATCGCAGATCTTCTCTTTATATATTTTGAAAAATGGTCTGTAATTATCCTGTTATTATTCGTTGTTACATGTGCCAGGTTTCTTTCATCATTAGGTTATTTAACAATCAAGCCACCTACAACTGAAGAAAAAGACAGAGAAGACAAAAAATAAAAAAACAAAAAATACCTATTTTTCTTCAATTATATAATTTCAGATACCGAAATGTTTTGCTACTAGTTGTTTACTTGGAGCATACACTCTACTGTCACCATTCCACTCTAAAAGAAATGGTTCAAAGAAAGTTTCAAATTCATCAATGAATTCACGCATTTTGTTTCGTGTAATCTTAAGATCTTTTGTTGCAATCAAAGCAAGTCTAATGAGTTCACCTTCTTCTAAGAGTATAGCATGTTTTTCTTGTTGGATCACACCGAGTTTCTTATCACGAGTAATTTCATTGATGAGTTTCGTAATCCCAATTAGTGCACCACCGACTAGAACATAATCTTTCTCTCCAAAGTTTTGGTAATCTGGTTGGTCTTCTAGATCTTGAAGCGGTTGACTGTATAAGGTTAAACCTCCACTTGACAAAACTAGGAGATGTTGTAAAGAATTTCGCCATTCCATTTCTTCTTTAGAAGGTAAAGGCTCATCAATACCAATAGTGATAATAGTGGCAATAGTAACATGTTATAATAAGATAATTCGATTTGTTTATAAACTATTAGTTAGTAAAAGGTTCATTTGATAATTGAGCTATTCTCAAATTATTAAAGACATTCACACAGATCTAAATTCAAATGCAAGTGTTTATATAGCACGGGGAAATTAACATCATAACCACTATAGTGGTTAATTGTAAGGTATTACTATGAAGGGTAATGAAGCGTATTGTATAAATTGTGGTAATAAAATTGTAGGTGGAGCAATATATTGTCATAAATGTGGTACAAGAATAGAAAGCAATATGAAAACAAAAAACGACATACAAGAAAAGCAGATTCAGAAAAAAATAGGAGCGACCTATCCTCAAGAAAAAGCAGAGTATCTTCAACCACAACAAAGACACCAGCAGATAGATTCTGGTTCCAAGTCATTTACTTCCAAAACGGGTTATATAATTGCGGGATCTATAGGTGCATTATTAATAATCGGAATGATTCTAACACCACTTATTCTCATGAATATATTTGGTTCTATGCGTTTTGTATATTTGGATACACAGACATTTATGGTCGATCAAACAGCTAATTTTACATCTGTAGACTTCATTATGAAAAACGATCTAGGAAAAATTGATGTGGAATATGATGAAACACTTGATTCGTTACTTACAGGTACAATTGTTGTGTATGGTAAAGAACAAGCTGATCTAAATAAAATTCAGAACATTCAAATTACAAATACATCAAGCAAATTCATAGTTAAATTCCAAAGTGGGGACATAAGTCACTTCTTTATGAATAAAGACGTTTTTTCATATGATATCAGTCTAACTATTAATCCAATAGCTATATGTAATTTTACTCTAGAGGCAACTACGGGAAGAATTGAAGTTAACTTATCTGGAGGAAATAACTTAACTATTTCAAATATGCATATGCAATCCACTACTGGCGAAATATCCGTTAGATCTGGAAATGCAGTTAATGTCTCTATTTCTAGAATGAACATGCAAACAACAACAGGAAAAAATGTGTTAGATTTTGAGGGTGCTTCGGAATTTACTCTTCAAGAATCTCTAATAATAAAGGCTACAACAGGAAAAATAAGGGTAGATTTAGGTAACAAAACTACCATGGATATGTCCTCTGTAGATGTTACTACTAGTACAGGCAATATTGATCTCCATTATTCTAATCTTCTCTTAACAGCAGATATTAGATGGAATATTGTTGCTACTACAGGAGATATAACTGTTTCAATCACCCAACAAATTATTCTCTCTCAAAACATCACTCAGCAATGGTTTATAGCTGCATCAACAGGATCAATAGATATCGAATGTGATTTTTCAGATGAAATTGGATATATGTTCGATGCAGATACTGATACAGGCAATGTTTCTGTTCCATCAGATTCAGTTAATTACGAAACTGACTCAAATAAATTTTTCTTTGAATTGAAGTGCTCAACTGGTGATATTTCAGTCAATGTTAATTAAGAGAATAAATTTAAAAAAAGTGAGGTAACTCACATATTCCAATTAAAGAATAATTTAACATGATCCTTTACTTATTTTCTATATTTTTTTAACGTTGTTTGTAAAGGATTTAGACAAACATAATCTTTTGTCAATTTCCAGCTATGACTAAGTTCATCAAAATTATTTGGGTAAAATTGATATCTAATACTATTATAGCCTATTGTATCAACATTTAACACTTTTAACTTTTCGGTTACATAATTCAAACTATAAATCAATTGTGCCTCGTGATATTGGGGTAATGAAACGAATAACAGTATATGTTTTTTTCCATCTTGATCGATGAATATTTCTATATGAAACCTGAATGGTGGTCGTTTATCTGGATCAACAAACACATTATAGCATTTGAATAAGTTTTCTGTATTTTCAAATGACAAGAGTAAGATTTTATTACTAGTTATATTAAAGAATCTTCTATCAATATTGGCAAAATATCCAGTAAGAACGTTTTCTTTTAAGAAATGTATTCTTCGCCATATCTCTGTGGTATCGGTTTCAAGTTCTTTTGCTATCTGTCTTTGCGATATATCTGCATTTGTTGTCAGTTTATGTAGTATTTTGAAGTCAATTGGCTTCATTTTCGCTAAAACATTTTTACGAACGCTTGGAACTGTAGCATCGTGTGCTTTTTTCAGTGATTCCAAAAAGTTGTGCCAGTCAAAATCCCATTCGAAGCTGGAAAGTGACAAATCATCTAAGTTTATACTTAATGTTTTACGTATACTTGTCGATTTATATATGAAATATGTGGTAATTATACCTTTGTCTTTCAATTCAGAATAAAAAGATTCTAACAGATAATTATCTTTACTTGGATAATTAAACTGGGCGTATATACCTAGTTTAGTTCCATAGAGCCGTGATCTTTGATAAGTATAAGGGTGATTTCTTAGAGCTTCTTCAATAATAGGAAAACTATCAGGAGAAGGGATATAAGATAAAACCACATAACGAGTTAATCCAATAGCATGAGGATCATACTGTACGCTATTACCACGATAAATGCCGGCTTCTTGCAACTTTTCAACCCTACGTTTAGCAGTAGGCGCAGTAAAATTAAATTTACGTGCAATAGCAGCATAAGTAATAGTAGGATTGTTTTGCAGTAGCAATAACAATTGATAATCTTCATGACTTAGTTCCATTCTTACATCACAGTTTTAGCTCTCTTCAGCTTTCCACATATTCATTGAAAGTTAGATGGTAGGCCAGCATCTATTTTATTTATTGATTACACACGGATTAACGATACAAAAGGTTCTGCATCGGGTTCTTCTTCTGTTGGAGGATCAAATATTAAATTAGTATGGTCATAAAGTACAGATGAGTGCATCAAATAGAAATGAACCGATACTTCGTAATCTCCTGGAGTATAAGCATGGTTCCAGAAAATGATTTCAAAGGTCATTTCTGAACTGAAGGTCAGAACTCTGTATCCATAACTCCACACATCGCCATTTGGCAATATTAAATCGATATACATTTCATATTTTTTTCTAGTGATTGCATCAGTAACGGTGACATTTAGATAGCAACGAACGTCATCTTCATTACCATCCCCATCATAGTCGCCGTATGAACCATCAAAGAGTTTAAGGGACATAATATCACTATAGCTGCCATCAGTTGCATCTAATACCCTCCTAGCAGAAGATAATAGAGATGTGGTACCTGAAAGTAAGCCAATAAAAATTAAGACAAGAAGAGTAAACTTAAGCGCTTTTTTATTCATCGATAATACATATACGACATAGTAATATAAAGATTGTGTGACAGAGTAAGAAAATTAGCACCAATATTTTATTTTGTTGCAAATACACTTTCAGTAAAAAAACATGAACCGTAGAGTTCATCTTACCTAACAAAAATATAATTAGCTAAGTATGACTAGCAGAGTTTGAAAATGACAATTAAATGAACATTGAAGTTCATGAAAAAATGATTTAATACATATAAAAGATCTGTAAGGCATTTATTAATTTGGGCAAAAATTTTGCCTTACTTCAATGAATCAAGCTGATAAAGATTCAAATCATGAGTATACAAACCAAATGCAGAAAGAAGCCATTTTAATTCCTTTTCAGCTATATTAAAAGAAGCCATTAAATAGTCTAACGTAACTCCGTCAAGAAACTTTTTAATAATTTCACTTAGATGCTTAATATGTTCAGTTTTTTGCCTTACAATAGTTACATTAATGCCAGAGTTAATTAATAACTTGTTGAGATAATTTTCACTTACCTCTAAAATAGCTGCAATTTTTTGTGTTTCTAAACCTTGATTCTTAAGCTCAATGTATCTCGCTATTTGCAATGTTTGTCTGTCTCTCTGAGTTAATATGAATCCCCTGTACTGTAAGAAATTTACGACTGTTTCTCTGCTGTATTTCAATTTTTTAATAATTTCATTTATCCCATATCCTTGTAAATATAGCTCTGCTATTTTTGCTCGCTTCATAGCATAGTGTTGTTTGTGCGTTCTAATCTTTATGTCATTTTCCTTCAATATTCTTGATACAGTTGTTCTACCACAAGAGAAATCTTTCGCAATTTTGCGAATCGACCAACCTTCTTTATATTTATTAATAATTTTCTTTTCTTTCTCAGTGAGGTCACAATCTCTTGTATTATCATTTGTGTTCATAATGCTCACACGTGGTTGAAGGCAGATATAATGTACTATTGTCTGTTCGTATTAATAAATATTATTAATCCCATTATAAATCCAGAAAAGTGAATAAAACACTTGATCTTTGAATAGAAAGCAAAGAAAGGAAAAATTGAAACCAGATATACACAAACGAAACGTCTAAATTGGATCTATGATTTTCTTCGCTGTCTTGGCTGCGAAATATACTAGGGCAGTACATTTTTGTTTTCTATCAGATGTATTATTGACAGTACCATCCTCATTAATAAAATCAGCTAGTATATCAACACAATTCAAACTATGTTCTTCTTTCATTGTCTTTTTGAATTCATTGATTGATTTAGCTAATTCTTCTTTAGAAACATTTTTTGCTTTGACCACAATTCCCAAAGCAGCTAACGTCCCAGTTATGGCTCCACATACAGATCTTTCACCCATTCCTCCTCCAAAACCCACCATTGCGTCAGCTATTAGCGTACATCTGTCTTTCATTCCATAATAACTTAAGATCCCACATGCAGTAGATTGAGCACAATTAAAACCCTTATTCCAGTATTCAGCTGTTTTTTCAGTAATTTTGTCCATATTATTATACCTACTGATTAATTTATACTGATTTTAGAAAGATATTAGATAAAATTTTCTCTTTTCAATACTGTTGAATTTTTGAAAATGAGTAATATTTATATCACTCATTAGTTAACTTGTTTGTATGAACTACGCAGTTATAACAGAAACCACAGCGGATTTACCACAAGCAATTGTAGACAAATATAATATTCTTGAGGTTCCAGCATATATTAATTTTCCAGATACAGATGAGAGTCTAAAAGAAAAATTTGACATCTCCAAAGAACAATATATGGAGCGTATAATAAAAACCAACAAACACCCTTTTACCTCCCAATGTGGTTTACAAGAGATCTTTGATGCATTTGATACAGCAACAGTAATGGGGGCTAAAGAAATAATGTATGTATCAACATCATCTAATATAAGTGGATTCTTTAATATAGCAAATTTGGCTAAAAAAAGATACATTCAACGAGGTACCGAAGCAAAGATCATAGTACACGATTCTTTTCAAGCTAGTTTGGGTATAGGTGTCCAAGCAATTAAAGCAGTCAAACTCTTTGAACAAGGATTACCTATTGAAGATGTACACAAAGAATTGATTGATTTTAGAGATAATAAACAGCATTCAACGTTGACTGTAAAAACACTCAAATACCTGCAAAAAAGTGGAAGAATTAATCGTATACAATACGCTATTGGAAAAATCTTGGGTATCACTCCATGTCTAGAAGGAACTTATGAAGGAAATTTAGAAGTGTTTGATCGGGCTAAAGAATATGCAGAAGGGATTGCTAAGGTTATAGATAGAGCGTATGAATATACCAAACAGAAAGAAAATCTGGCTGCCTATATTGTAGAAGGGAGAGCCAAAAAAGGTATAGATATAGCTAAAGCATATCTGAAGAAACAATATCCTGAAATCAATATTAAAGGAACAGAATTATTAAGCAGTTCAATATATACGCATACTGGTCCAGGTGTAGTGGCAATAATAGTTTTCAACGATTTCGAGTACTAGAAACCTAAAAATTCAATTACAGAATCCCCAAAAGAAGGCAAAAAAGAAGTAGAAAAAAAGTAATAAAAAAAACAACCTATTTCTTAGGTTTTTCGGTTTGTTTTTCCTTTGTTGTTTGTTTTATAACAACCCCCATTAAACCCATTAATATGCGCTCTACACCATTCAATATGAAAGTAAACGAAAGGTAGCTCATTAATAATTTAATAGTTTCATCGGATGTTTCAGGAGTTGGATTAACCACCAATATCAGGATCGCAATAACCATGGTTATCAAGCCTAAGATTGCTGATGTAAGTTTCACACGTTTTGGTGCATTAGATGTTGTTAATCCCAAACCTATTCGTGATATACCTTGTATTATCATAGCATAAGCCAATATAACTATTAAAAGGTTATAGCCTACATCTGGTATGCTAAAGACTATTACTGCGAGTAATACAAACAATAGTCCTAGAATCAATCTGATTATTCGTCTCCAAGTCTTTGGTTCTTCATTAAATATAGCTTGTCCTATTCTTTCTATTCCCATAAAAAGAAGACCAGCAATAAGAATCCAAGAGAGTATATCTACTGCTAAGAATGGGATACTAGCAAAAACAATTAACGCGATTAATATATAGATTGTTCCCAAAGATATATTAAAACCGCGCATAAATGTCGAGAGTTTAATTGTTTGAGTTTTTTTTGTTGTTTCTGACATAGCTAATAAAATATATTAGAATATAAAAGTATTTAGATTTACCAAGTATACTAACCTTTAGATTAAAAGAATATAAGAAAGAGAGATTAACGCTCATTTAATAAAAAAAGAGAAGAGTATTACTCTTCAATAAAATTGGATATTAAAGCGATAGAAGAAGGACCTGTGTGAGCTCCTATTGTCACTCCTGAAAGAACAATTTCTGTTTTTGTATCAGGAAATGCTTCTTTTACTATTTCTTTAAGTTCTAAAGCTAATGCTTCATCATTGGTATGAACCAACGCGACTTCTTTTGGCGGCGTATCTTTAACTTTTTTAGTCAAGTTAATCAGTTCATTTAATCCCGTTTCAAGTTTTGTATAAGTTGTAGCAAGAACATTTTGTCCTTCTTCATTTACACGGATGATCGGCTTCTTTCGTAAAACTGTTGCCACCAAGTATTTTGCGATGTTAATTCTTCCACCTAATAATAGATGTTTTAATGTTGGAAGTAACACAAAGTTCTTAATATTACCAACATTTTCTTGTAATTTTGTTTGAATTTCTTCTGCATTTAATCCTTGTTCAGCTAGTTTCATTCCTTCTCTAAGGAGAAATACCGTAGAATATGAGGCATTCAATGAGTCTACTAGATAAATCTGCACTTCTTCATTCATTTTTTGAAACATTTGTTTGGCTACTCGAGCAGAATTTAATGTGCCACTTAAACCTGAACTTATCGTAATAACAATAATCTCTTTAGCACCTTCTTCGGCATATTTTTTATATGCTTGGAAGAAATCTTGAGGTGTCGGCTGTGAGGTTTTAGGTCTAAAAAGCATTTTCTCTTCAAATTGGTTATAAAAGTTTTTGAGATCAAAATCTTTCGTTTCTTTGAATGTTTGATCATCATATGTCACATTTAAAGAGACAACTTCAATTCCATGCTCCTTTGCAAACTCCCAATCAATATCCGAGGAGGAATCTATAATAAATCTGATGGAGGTCATTAAATATAACTGAATTACGCTTTTTAAAAAACTTTATCCCTAAAAAGCATAAAACCGAATAAAATCTCAAATAATTACCTTCTCTCTCTTCCTTTGTAACCAAACAATTGCTTAATTGAAAAAAATACCTCCGCCTAATTGGTGTTTAAAAACTGTCAATAGCTTACACTTGCTTTTATTTCAACCTTGAAAATACGTTCTTTTTATATTTTCTACAAACAAACAATAAATTTTAATTTAATAAATTTTAACATAATACAATGACCTTTTCTTATGAAGAAATCCTCAAAATCATTTCTTCTCACACAGATTTATCTTCTAAAGAGATAAATAAATTAATTGAAGAACAAATCGAGAAACATGCGGGGTTATTAACAGAAGAAGGAGCGGCCCTTCTTACAGCTCGTGATTTAGGTGTTAAACTTTATCAAATAAAAAAAGACAAGCAAGAGTATTACCAATTTGCCAATATTCAAGGAGAAGTAAGTAATCTTTCAATTAAAGGGAGAGTACTCAACAAAACAAAAATCAAAACGTTTGATCGTAAAGATGGCTCAACAGGACATACATGTAGTTTACTCTTGAAAGACAAAACGGGTGAAATAAAAGTAACGCTTTGGGATGACCTGGCACAAAAAATTCAAGAACTTAAGATCAAAAAAGGAACTGTTTTAGACATTTCTAATGGTTATGTAAAACGGGATAGAAACGAAAGACTAGTTGTTCATTCAAGCACCCAAACAAGTATAAAAATAATTGAAAATGCAGATCCCGAACAATTTCCGCTTATCCCAAAAAAGTTAATTAAAATTGAGGACATAGATCTGGGAGTCGAAGATTTTGAAATTAAAGCAAGAATAGTCGATCAGTCTAATGTTAATACTTTTCAACGTGAGGATGGTACTCAAGGTAAAGTCATTAATTTGTTGCTTATGGATCAGACGGGACAAATCTATATCTCTTTTTGGAATGATGCAGTAGAAAAAGCGTTAAAACTAATTGAACAATCTGTTGAAGTCATTTTAGTCCGTTCACCGTTGGTTAAAAGAGGATTAAATAATAGAATTGAACTGGTATACGTTAAGTTTACCCAAATTGAACCAACAATGGACCCAGAATTGGAAAAAATTTCAGCGAAACAAAATCTAGAAGGAAAGAGTCAAACAGTTCATTCATTGGTTGAAATTAAAGATATTAAACCAACTAGTGGTCCGCTCTCTACAGCGGGTATTGTAACAAAAAACTTTGGAGTAAATATTTATACAAAAAGAAATGATTCTGAAGGTCAAGTTGGTTCGTTTATCATCATTGATTCAACAGGAAATATACGAGTAGTGTGTTGGAATGACAAAGCTGATTTAATGAAAGAGGTTAAAGAAGGAGATAAAGTGAAAATTATCAGTTTTAAACCCAGAGAAAGCAACAGATATGATGCTACAGAATTGCATTCTATTTCAGGATCAGCTATTGAAATCAATCCTTCTGATGTAGAATTAGACCCTAATGATTTTTTTGTTAATATAGCAGAAATATATGGTAATAAAAATTACATATCAATTAGAGCTGAATTAATAGATAAAGGAGAAGTGAATATATTTAAAAGAAAAGATGGGAAAAATGGGAAAGTTATTAACGCAAAAATAGAAGACCCTACTGGGCAAGCTAAGTTAGTTGCATGGGATGATAACGTAAATAAATTAGAAGATATTGAGCTAGGTGAATGGATAGAAATAACAGCCCTTAAAACAAAACTTGAGGAAGAGATAGAACTAACTCTAACAGATGATTCAAAAATCAAAAAACTAGAAAAACCAAATGAATAAAAGAAAAGAAGACAAGATCGAAAGTAAAAATACTAAAGAAAATAAAAAAACAAGGGATATAACCCAATACTATTATTTCTCTTTCTTTACATCAAACCCATATAATTCAAGCTTAACTACTTTGAAAAATTCAGAAACAATGCTTATTGAAGTTAAGACTATCACTACAATCACCCCAATATTTACTGCTTTAACAATATCTGCATCAGGTAAGTAGGATTGTAATGGGTCTATCAAGATTATAGGATTAAGTTTGAGTTGTAAAAATAATGGTATATATAATCCATTCAAGAAAGCTTGAACAATATGTAGTCCTTGCTGTGCACGTAAATTATTACCTACAAGCAACTGAGTAAGACTAACAAATGCACTAACAAGAATTATTACTCCAAATATTTGGATCCAAAGCATTAGAGGAAAAGGTATATAGGGCTCAAAGTTAAAAAATGGTAAGAAAATCATGATAATACCAAATATGAACCCCATAATAACTTCTCCAAGAAATTCGCCTGTTTTGTAACGTTTTCTTGGAATCAAGGGTGAATCGCTTGGTTGTCTATAAGAAGAAGGAGTAGTAACAAGAGAAGGATCATCAACCTGAGAAGTGGGTGTAACTTTTTTTGTTTGATCTTTGGTAGCCATTTGATCAAAGAAATTAATGTCGCCAGGTAAAAAGCCTTGCATTGAGAGATAAACAAATAAACATGTTACTATAATAAAACCAGTACCAAAACCTGACCATATGCCTTCCCAAAAATTACCAATCAAAACCCCAAAAGATTCGTTTGGTATGCCTAATAGCAAGGATAAAAAGTTTACTGCGACAATCAGAACCCCAAATATTACTAATGATTTCAGATAAAAGGGCCAAAGTTCTTCTGAAATATAGTACTTAGGAGTACCGCGTTCTTTGTATTCATCAGCAATAGATTTTGGGGTACCCATTTTGGCAAGAACCAGATGAATTTGTTTGGTACTTGGTTGCTCACCGTCAGAAATTTCATAAGCCCTATCCATAATATGATTCTCGAGTTCATCTAATGTCTCTTTAAGCATTTCTTCGTCCATCTTTATCCAAAGAGGGAGCTTTTTTTCAACTTTATTCAAAAAATCCTGAATGACAGTTGTTATTTCAGTTTGATTATTATTTTGTGTCGATTTCATGTTTAATCCTCATTTATAATTGTTTTAACATTTAAGCCACATATACGGCAGAAGTTTACTTCGTCTTTTATGTTTATCTTATTAGCACAATTCGGACAATATATAAAATCTGCTCTATCAAGTGTGATCTTAAAACTAAGTAAGGGAGAAATGGCTTCAAGTAGCTTAGAAAAAAAGCCTTCTAGATGATCAAAGGTATTTTTCCCTATTTCTGTAAGGAGGTAATATTTACGTCTCCTGCCAGAACTTGAGCTAATTTTTGAACTGAGAATATTATCTTTTTCCAGTTTCCTGAGCATAGGATATAACGTACCCTCATCAATAATTAGCACGTTATTTGTTTTTTCTTCAATATCTTTTAAAATTTGATAGCCATAAATACCTTCTTTTGAATGTTCTTTGATTATTGATAATATAATCAAAGTAGATATACCTCTTAGCAGTTCAGATTCAAAGCTTTCAACATAGGATCGAAAAGCCTCACTATCCATCAATGCATCTTTGTGGAACGTTTTTATATTTCTAAGCATGTGTTTTCACCTTTTTCGGACCATGTATAATAAAACAATACGCATAGTATATATGTATTACTTCATTATAGATA
This sequence comes from uncultured archaeon, assembly GCA_964534625.1. GTDB lineage: Archaea > Asgardarchaeota > Heimdallarchaeia > Heimdallarchaeales > Heimdallarchaeaceae > CAZHRF01. Next base: position 25,195 of record CAZHRF010000044.1, read on the forward strand.
CTATAATACATATAGTATAACAAATATATAAACATGTCCATATGTGATCAAGTGGGAAAAAACGATAGAGATTGATTGAAGATAAAAAACAGGATAAAAAAAAAGAAAAAAATGGTCAGGTTTAAACTACATAAAAGTAGCTACCCGTA
>CAZHRF010000045.1:0-23487 GCA_964534625.1 uncultured archaeon
ATAGAATATAATTTAAAAAGGCATACCAAAACTTCTTTTTGGTAAGATGAAAAAGTATTATCTTTTAGATGAAAAAAAAGCATCAACAGCTATTAAAAATCGTCAATTAACTGTTACTGTCATAGGGCAAGGAAAAATGGGTCTCCCTCTTTCTGTTGTCTTTCTTGATGCAGGCTATCAAGTAATTGGTGTTGATATTGATCCTTTGGTAGTTGATGCTATAAATAAAGGTGATCCGCCTATTTTAAGTGAACCAGGTGTTATTGAGGGGATTAAAAAGGGATTAGAAAAAGAGAATTATTATTGTACGCTCTCTCTTGAAGAATCTGTCAAACGAGCTGATATACTTGTTATTATCATTCCCGTTCTATTAGATTCGTACAAAAACCCTAATTTATCTCCATTAGTAAAATTAATGCAGTCTATTGGAACATATTTACAAGGTGGAGAATTGGTTATTATTGAATGTACCCTTCCCCCTACTACCACAAATGATTTGATGAAAAATTGTCTAGAGTCAACTTCTGATTTGCAAGCTGGAGTTGATTTTGGTTTGGGTTTTGCCCCTGAACGTACATATAGTGGTCGAGCTATTCAAGATATCCGTTCTAATTACCCTAAGATTGTAGGAGGTATTAATTCTAAATCTACTAAATATATTTCTTTATTTTATGCTTCTCTCGTCGAAAAAGGAGTTATCGAAATGAGTTCAGCCACAGCAGCTGAAGCGGTAAAAATTTTCAAGGGAGTATATAGAGACACTAATATTGCTTTAGCGAATGAATTGGCTAAAATAGCTGAAAAATTAGATATAAATGTTTATGAAATAATAGACGCTGCTAATAGTGAACCATTCTGCCATATTCATTTACCTGGTGCAGGTGTTGGCGGTCATTGTATTCCTGTTTATCCTCAATTTTTAATAGACATAGCCGATAAGATCGGAGTTTCAAGTGATTTAATTAAGAGAGGGAGAGAGATCAACAGTAAAATGCCTATGCATGTCATCAATCGGATAATACAAGGTTTGAACCAAGAATCAAAGAGTGTAAAAGGAGCAAAAATAGCTTTATTGGGACTAACATATCGAGGAAATGTTAAGGAACACCGTTACACTCCAACATTAGACCTGATAAAATATCTAAAAGAGTATGAACCTGCAATAGTCTTGACTGATCCATTATATGAAAAAGAAGAAATCAAACAACTAATTGATGTTCCCTTTGAAAAAGAGTTAGATAAGGCTTTGAAAGAAGCAGATTGTGTTATTATCCTTGCAGACCACGATGAATACAAAGAGGGGTTAGTAGAGAAAATCGAACAGAACGGTAAAAATCCCGTTATTGTAATCGATACCAAGAATCTGGTTAAAGCCTCCAAAATTAAAAATGGTAAGGTAATTGGAATTGGAAAATAAATTATATCAATCAAATCCTAGCATTAGATAATCCATATTACAATTGATGCTGGAAACACAAGTACCACTAGATTATTTGCAGTAGAAGTATCTAAAAACTCTTTGAGTAGAATTTAATCTGAAAAAGTTGTAGACTTTGGTCTATAAACGATCATTCCTTTTTTGTATTAACGTTACTAGTCTGATATTGAAGTATATCAATCACATATTGCAGTGGAAATATAATAAGGAGCAAATAGAACAAAAAGACTGTTATCCACATAATGATAGCAAAGACAAGATGGCTAGTATCTGAAATAAGATATTTGGCTGCTGTCCCTGCTGTGATACTAAAAAAATAGAACAAGAAATAATAGCATTTCTTAATAATTCCTTGCTGTAAGAAGAATGCACTAAATAGAAAAGGATAGAGCAAAATGATATACGAGAGTTGGTATTTCGGGTAAAGGAGAAGGTAGACAGAAAAAATCATACCGGTATATTCAAGTTTCCATTTAGATCTATTTTGAAAAAGATAAAAACCTGCTAGTCCAACTCCTATAACGGTCAAGATGTAAAATAAGAATGTATCAGGAACATTAACTATTGTTTTTTGATCTATCAATGTTAATAAGCCTTGATTACCTTGTTCTTCAATAGGATATTTTTTGAAATAGAGGTATTCTTGAGGGGCTATAATGTAAAAAGGCAATTCAATTGTAAATAAGACTATGAAATATTGTAGTGTGTGAAGAATTATTTCTCTTTTATTGGTTGGATAGATCCAAATTAATGGTCCCATAAATATTGTCCAAAACTTAATTGAAGTAAATAAGACCATGAAAAAGACAGCCCATCCATTGTGATTTTTTTCAAATAAATAGAGTACAACTAAAATGAAAAAAACAATCATGCACTCATCTGAGCCCCAAAAAGTAACCAACCAGAGGGAAAAAGGATTAATAGCATAGAATAAAGAAATAAGATAGGCTTTTCGCTTATGATGGGCTTTTTTAATTCTATATAGAAGGAGAGCAGAAAGTATTAAGCAGAAAGAAAAAAAGACTCTAGTCGTATAACTAAAAACAAACGAAAAATTGAATAAACCAAATAACTCTCCTAGAACAAGTAAAAATGCCCAAACCAACCCACTTAAAGTGGCAGCATGGTTATTGAAAGAAAGATAGGGTAATTTAAAGTTAAGCCATCCTTGGCCTCTGATGATAAATTTACTCTGATCAGCGATAGAATAACTATAATCAAGGTATCCATAGGTAATTACGAGAAAATGGACTAACAAAGCAATACTGTATATTAAACTTGATATCAACGCAATTTTATGTTCGTCTTTAAAACGCATGGTTTGTCACTCAACTTAAACTATCGTTCTTTCTTCTTTCTGTATCACTAATCCAAAGCGCTTTCTTGTTCCAGCTTTGATTACAAAATATTCTATGGATAGATTGGGGAACTCATTAATCATTTTATCTATTTGTTTTTTGTTCATAAGCAAAATGGTAATGACATCGAAGTGTATACCTTTTGTATTAAGGGCTTCACGTATCAATCTTCGAGTAAAATCAAGTCCGTCTTTCCCTCCACCTATTAATTCACTCTTTTTTCCTTTCCACCCTTTGATTTTCCATAGTTTGGTTGGATCATCGGGATATATGGGTGGATAACATACTAATCCTGCATATTTTCCTGAAGGTATAATACTTTCGATTACCTGTCCTTCTGACTTTTTAAGGATGATATATTTGTCTAAATTGTTTTTAGAAATATTATTCTTAGCTTGTTTAAAAGAGGAAGAATTGATTTCTGTTGCTATAATCTCTCTCTGGTATTTTTTTGCTAAGATCATTGCTAAGGCAGATGTTGCACCTGTACCTATTTCAACAAGTTTGTTATCACTATTAATTAATTTCATTAATAATTCAGCATAAACAATTCTTATACTGGCTGAGGGGATAAGATAATCAGATGATATAGTTATATCCAATCCCACTAGATCTTTGAATAAGTATCTATTAATTTCAGATAAAGTTCGAGGATCACCTAAATCGAATTTGAAGGGATCTTTAGAAATCAAATATTGCTCTAAGGTGAGATGGTCTTTGTACAGATCAGAAAATTTTTTCCCATAAAGTTTAGAATCTATCTCGAACAAAGGAGGTGTCTTTTGTTTTCTTTTCACAATTCTTCTTCTTTTTGATTTTTATTAAATTTGGTGTTTGCTTAAAGATTGTACATAAATAATTGAATATTGTTTTCTTAACCTAAACCTAACCTATTAAAGTAATATCGTGAAACGTTGACATCAACAACAAATAAAGTAGAACAAAAAGATAAAATAGAACGGATATTATAGTTTCTTGATGGTTTCTAACTTTAGCTGGGTGATTAAAAACCAATTAGCTGGTTGTGATCTCCCACAAACTAATGAAGATTTTCAAATGTTGTATGATAAAGGGGTCAGGGCAATTGTCTCATTAACTGGAAGCGCTCCCTCTTCACCTTTAGTTGAAAAATTGTTCATTGATCATATTCATATTCCAATTATTGATTGGGGTATACCTACTAATGAAGGATCTATTTTCCGTTTCATTCACTTTATTGAGAAACACCTCCCTTCTAATCCTGTTGTAGTTCATTGTTTCGCAGGTATTGGTCGTACCGGTCTGATGCTTGCAGTTTATTTTATCTGGTTTGAAGATATGTCTGGCGAAGAAGCTATTGATCATGTTCGTAATATGCGGTATCCTTCGATAGAATCTGCAGAACAAGAATCTTTCTTAATAGACTTAGCCGATGCTATTGATAAATGGAAAGAAAGTTATGCTCATTATTTGAAAGAATTAGCAAATAGCAAACAATGAATGAAATCTTTTTGATAGGTAGCTTTTCTTATAATACTCTAACAAGTGATGTTTCAGTTTCCCATATTTTTTTATCAGCTTAGAACTTTTTGAAGGTAATTGAAGCCTATTATAGTTAAATTATTCTGAAAATTCATGCCTACTGACATTTGAATACCCCCCTAAATAAAATATACTTTTTTGTTATAAAACTCCAGACGAACATTATCACATAATTAATACAAATGATTGCTCAGCCATTTAATATCCATACTTGTATAAGAGTAAATACTCCTAAAAACACTGTAAACAGACCGACGAGAGGACGTAATTTACATACATTTAGTTTTTTGACTGTTAATACTGAAAAGGGAACAGAAAATATCGCCCCAAGAAACAATGTCAATATTAACCACCAATCGCCTATTCTCATCCCTCCAATGATATAAGTTATTAATGCTGTTAGACTGACCACTCCTTCTGAAAAAGCTGTTACTGCAATTGCCCCTCGAGGATTGCGATCAGTAATTAATTGACCAGATGTAACTAATGGTCCATACCCCCCACCTGATACGCCTTTATTGAATGCGGCTAAGCCTCCTACAAACCATACTTTCCACCATTTGAATTTCCAAGTGATCTTAAAAAGGACAAACAGTCCCACGCAAGAAACAATTACACCAATATATGTTTTAACAATTTTTTCATTGAAACTTAATGCAACAACTACAGAGATAATTGCACCAATAAAACCACAGAAGGATAAAACTAGAACACTTTTCATGTCTGCTGTTAATGGTAAAAAGGTAAATTTCTTTGACTTATTATCTGTACTCGAATTAACATTTCTTTCGGAAGGAGTATGGTGATTTTTTTCATAAAATTTGGCATTCCCTACAACATTATGTAATCCAGCAGCAAAAAAACCAGTTACTGTTTCTGTAATAAGAACATAAAAAACAATAATAGCTGGGTCAAGTTTAATGGGGGTTAAGTTATATGTAGCAATAATAAGCAGTAAAGGAACAATAATAGTACCATACCCTCCTCCCATTGAGGAGTTGATGTACTCACATATCATTGCCAATATACCTATTATTATATATGCCCACACAACATTTTGTATCATCGTCTTCACCTAAGAGATTAAAATACGTTCTATTTGATTTGACATTTAAACTTATTCATAAATATATTTGTTCTACTCCAAAGTATACCCACTTATGATATAAGTTAAGGTAGCAAACATTGCGCCCTAGCAAATACCAATAGTAAAGCCTAGCATGTAAAATAATTGACAAGAGAAAAAGAAAAAATAAACTTTTAAAAACAAATGGAAAGAGATATAGATAGATAGCATTAGATTACGAAAAGTTGTAAGATCGTAAATAGACCAAGAAGTAACGTTACTGCGCCAACTGCTGGTTGCAACAGTTTTATATCAATTGTTCGGACTGAAATAACAGCAAAGGGTATAGAAGCTATTGTTCCAATGAACAATGCAAGGAATAACCACCAATCAATAACAATTATACCACTTCCAATGTATACAATAACTGCAGCTATAGACACTATGCCTTCAGATAGTGAAGTATTAGCAACTGCTTCGCGTGGATTACGATCTGCTATTATCTGTCCTGAAGTAATTAATGGTCCATATCCTCCTCCACTCATCCCTTTGTTAAAAGCAGATATAAATCCTAATATCCAAATCTTCCACCATTGAAATGTCCACTTAAACTTGAGCAATACAATAATACCACAAAGTGTTACCAACGAGCCTATATATGTTTTGACATATATTTCGGGTATATTCAGAGCAAGAAGTGCAGCAAATATTGAGCCTATTATTCCACACACTGACAGTATAAGAGCTGTTTTCATATCCTGTGTGATAATAATTGATTTATCTTTTACAGTTACCATTGTTCCCCCATTCTCTGTTTTTTTAAAACGGTTTTGAATGGTATTTTGATTAAGATTTTCTTTGTCTTCGACTTGAGTTGTATTTACTTTTTTCGCGTCATTTTTCTCAAAGAAACTGACATTTCCGCCCATGTGATGCCCTGCTGCTGCCAAAAAACCTGTCACAGTTTCAGTGATTAAAACATAAAAGACAACTGCAGAAGCTGGAGACTGTATGGGCAATAAATCATAACTTAATATTATCATTAAAACAGGAACGAGGATCGTTCCATAACCTGCGCCTAAAGTTGAATCTATAAACTCACACATCAAAGCTATAATACCTATTCCTGCATAGATCAATATTAAACTTGTTTCCATTAATACACACCAATATCTTTTGGTTTTAATTTTATATAGTTCATATAAATATTGTGTTAAACCAAACATATTTGGCGTCAATATATGGTAGTCTTACATTGTTCTTTTTTTGTATATGTGGTGTTGGTGTCCAATACTGAGCTTCCTTACAAACCAAAGACAATATATATTGTTTTTATACCAATACTTATTAACTTCACATACAATTTCCATCTATGACTACTATTGATATTGATGAAGTCGAGTTTATTAGTGAAACAACTCTAACAATTAGAGACAGTCGTCGCAGGACTACTGTGCCTAAAGAAATTGTTGAAAGTCTTGACTTTAAAGATGGAGATCGTCTTCGTTGGATTCTTTTTCATGACAAATCGATTATGGTAACAAAAGTTCAAAAAAAGATCAATAAATAATTACAAACTTACTTCACTATTCAAAATTAATGGAAGATTATTATGAATTACAAATACTATTCAATTTTAAAGCCCCTCGTTGTTACTGGTGGTCTACTTCTCAAGTCTCATCAAGGTAAAGTTAGAAATATACCTAAAAAAAGTGACCTCCCTGATTCAAAAGTAATGGAAAGTTCTACTGCCCATACTATTGTCGATGATATAGTACAAGATGTTGTATTAGAAAATTTATACAGTCACTTTCCTGATATTTCGCTAAATGCAGAAGAAGAGACAGAAAGAGTGACATGGTTTAATACGGATAAAACAAAACGCTGTTTTCATTTAGATCCTCTTGATGGTACATTGGCTTATATCAAAAATCGTCAAGATTATGCTATTGGCGCTGCCATTTCCGATAATTTAACCTTTATTGCTAGTGCCATTTATTTTCCTGCCCAAGATAGACTATTTTATGCAGAGAAAGATCGAGGATATGCCGTTTTTAACGCACTAGGAAAAGAATTACCTTTTACTCGTCCAGCAGAGCCTGATAGTACTTATGTACAAAAAAGATGTGACGAGTATATCTACATCTTGGAAAAATTAGGTCTCTCTAAATTTGATAGCATGAGTGCATATTACACTATGATTTCTATTATGGAAGGCAAAGCAACTATGCAAATGTATCACATGGCTTCTTCTCACGATTTTGGTATACCCAGTGTTATTCTTGAAGAAGCAGGAGGAGTTTGTTGTGATTTGAAAGGAGATGATATTGAGTATGATAAAGAGTTTAATCGCGTTCCTTATTTCTTGGCTTTCTTTGATGAACATGCGAAAGATGAGTTTTTTAAATCTGTTTAGATTATTATAAAGATAAACTTTAAGCAACAGAAAAATTAACAAAGAAATAGAAAAAAGGAAGATTTTTCTTCCTAATTATATTTTATACTATATGAACACGTTATTTATCATGTGTATGTGTTTTTTGAATGTAGCCATAGTCTGCCAATACATCTAATACTTTCTGAACGCTTTCTTCTACTGTTTCTTTATTGGTTTCGCATACTAGTTCTGGGTTAACTGGTTCTTCGTAGGGGTCACTTATACCTGTAAAATTCTTAATTATTCCCGCTTTTGCTTTATCATATAGTCCTTTTACATCTCTTTGTTCACATACTTCTATTGGTGCTTTAACATATACTTCAATGAAATTCCCAATTAATTGCCTTATCTCTTCTCTTATTGCCATATAAGGGGCGATATTTGCCATTGTGACAATTACATTATTTCTTGTGAGCATATGAGCCAAGAACCCTACTCTACGGATATTCTTATCTCTATCTTCTTTTGTGAACCCTAAATCTTTGGTTAAATGCTGTCTTACTACATCACCATCTAATCTTTCATTCGTATATCCACGTTTTGTTAACTCTTGATGCAAACGTTTTGCAATTGTAGTTTTTCCTGATCCACTTAAACCTGTTAAGAGAATTGTTACACCTTTTTGTTGGGGACCAATACCTCTTCCATTGTATGAATCATTAAGTATTAAAGCAACTTCTGGTCTTGAAAATTCTCTAGGTAACATTTTTCCTTCTGTGAGCATTTCTCTCACTTTTGTTCCAGAAAGATATACGTGGGCCTGATTCCCATGTGGGCATGTTTTTCTTGTTGACATCTGCTCACATATTTTACAGTAAAATGCGTGTTCAAATTTGAATGGTTTAATCCTTAATTCTTCTTCAGTAAAATTATCAAAAATATCTTGTGCATCGTATGTGCCATAGTAATTACCTACACCAGCATGATCTCTACCAACGATGAAATGCGTACAGCCATAATTTTGTCTGGCTATAGCATGCATAATAGCTTCTCTAGGTCCAGCATATCTCATAGCTGCAGGAAAAACACCTAAGAAATATCTTCCCTCAGGATAATATGAATTAAGTATCACTCTATATGTTTCCATTCGCACATTAGAGGGAACATCATCAGCTTTTGTTGCCCCTACTAGTGGATTAACAAACAAACCATCTACTGACTCTAAGGCTACTTTTTGTAAATACTCGTGTGCTCTATGAATTGGATTACGTGTTTGAAATGCAACAATAGATCTCCATTCTTTTTGTGCAAACTTTTGTCTTGTTTCAGCGGGAGTGAACCTATGTTCTTCAAACTCTCTCTCTGGTAGGTCGTCAATTAGAACTATATCTCCTCCCAGATAAACATTTCCTTGTGCATAAAGGGCTTTTACTCCTGGATGCGCACTATCGTCTGTGTTGAATACCTTTACTGCTTCATTCTTTTTATCAGGCCTATAGATGTCCTCTATTTTCATGATTCCAGCATAGGTTCCTTTCCACATTAAGGCTATTTCATCATCTTCTTTTACTTTAGAAGCAAAATCATCTCCAGTTTGTAGGGTGACAGGTATTGGCCATACAGTTCCGTTGGTTAGGCGCATAGTATCTACAACAGAATTATATTCCGCTTCATTCATAAAACCAGTTAGGGGAGAATAAATCCCTGTTGCTATACATTCGAGATCAGCAAAACCTCTTTCATCTAAATTAAATTTTATAAGAGATTTGGCTTTCTCTACGAGTTCAAATTTCTTTTCTTCATTTCTTTCAACAAGATCAATAAGTTTACCACCATGAGGTGGGATCAAATTAGTTTTCGTACTATTCGTTTTAATTTCGTCTTTTGCATTCATTAGATATCACGTTATTTATTTTCAATCAATATTATTTGTGATGTGGTATAGATACTTCAGTTTCATTTGTTAAACGCTTATTTATCAATTTTATGATACAGATTTAAAACTCTAATCTGTCTTAGAAGGATAATTTTTGAACTTAGATACATCATCACAACGAGTATTATTGTCACTTGTTCATTTATCTTATAGTATTTTTCATTTTTTAAAAGATATATTTTTAATTAGCTCACAGACTTTCTTCGTTTTATTTATATATTAACTCTACGAGAAACAATTCTCCACAATATATTAAGCATTTTATTCTTTTCTCGCACTTTCATACTATCGTAATACTTTAATAAGATTCTTGCTTCTTTTTTATTAGAATTCAAATTGTGATGAACCATGAGTGAAGAAGAAAAAAAGATGGATGAGAATTTAAAGAAAGAATTACTGGAAAGAACAGGTGAAGCTAGCTCTGATGTTGATGATGTAGCTAAAAAACTGGAAGGAAAAATTCCTACTAAGAAGAAAGAAGAAGAGTAATCTCTCCCCTTAACTCTTATTCTCCCTTACCTTATTCTTTTTATCATCTTTATATTGTTTTAGGAAATCTTTTGCATACTATATTTGAAACCTCACTTTTAATTATCTTTTCTAGTGATTGATTTGCTAGTTTAATCCATTTTACTATTTTAGCTTTTGAATTCTTCTTCACGTCTTTTTGCTTTCTTTTATCCTTTTTCTCTTTTATGTAGCATTCGACATCTTTTATAATTGATACTAAACTATTTTATAAGACGTTACATGAGGTATAATATATGAACGTAAGTGAATTATTTCCCGAAATAAAAGAGATAGAGAATGTAGAGTTACGCGAGAAAGTGGTTAAAAGCGTCGAAAAAGCTTTAGCTGTTGGCGGTTGGAACCAAGAAGATCTTGAGTACATCCCTTCAACACTCCTGATACCTGAACTGATAGGTCAAGACAATAAAGCTGTAGTAACCCTTATTGACCACACACGTATGGTTACCCAGTTATCTATGGCTGTATATGATAGATACGCTGAAGTTGGTTTCGCTGATAAAATTGATAGAGATATATTAATTGCTGGTGGCATATTACATGACATTGGAAAATTTGTCGAGTATGAGAAAGATGATACTGGTAAAATTAAACAAAAATTGGCTGGTAAATATTTACGTCATCCCGCTCAAGGCTTAGAATTAGTCTATGAATTTGACCTCCCTCTTAAAGTTAAACAAGCTATTATGTTTCACAGTAAAGAAGGTGATAAGATAAACAGATTTATTGAAGTTGATATTATCCACCGTTGCGATTTTCTCTGTTTTGATCCCATTAAAAAAATCTATGAAAAAAATTAAATAAAACCTATAGAGGAATCAACTTGAAATGAAAAAATACAATGTAGCCGTTTTACCCGGTGATGGAATAGGTAAAGAAGTTACAGATGCAGCAATGAAAGTTCTTGATGCTGTAGGATTTAGTGAAAAAGCCGACTATACTTGGGGTGATATAGGTTGGGAATTCTGGCGAACAGAAGGCAACCCTCTTCCTGATCGTACCATTGAATTACTCAAACAAGCTGATTGTTGTTTGTTTTCAGCTATCACCTCTAAACCTAAAGAGGAAGCAGAACAAGAATTAATCCCTGATTTACAAGGAAAAGGGTTGGTTTATTCTAGTCCTATAGTTAAATTAAGACAGTTATTTGATTTATATATCAATCTCCGTCCATGTAAAGCCTATGCTGGTAATCCATTGAATTTTAGAGACGATTTGGATCTTGTTGTGTTTAGAGAAAACACAGAAGGGCTTTATGTAGGCATAGAATTTCATCCAGTACCTGAATCCGTAATGAACAATTTAGTTGAGAATCATCCTAAAGCGAAACGTTTTGCTGAAGAAAAATTAGATGATTTAGCTATGTCAGTTAGATTGTTTACCCGTAAAGGCGTAAGAAGAATTCTTAAAGCCAGCATGGATTATGCTAAAGAATATGAGTATCCCACTGTTACCGTAGTCGAAAAGCCTAATGTTATTAGAGAAACAAGCGGTTTAATGATACGTGAAGCTAGGAAGCTTATCAAAGAGTATGAAGGCAAAGAACTTTGGGAAACAAATATTGATGCTATGTGCATGTGGCTAGTTAAAAACCCTCAAAATTATGGTGTTCTTGTTGCTTCTAATATGTTTGGTGACATCATTTCTGATCTTTGTGCCCAATTAGTTGGTGGGTTAGGTTTTGCTTGTTCAGGTAATATTGGTGATGACTTTGCTGTTTTTGAACCCAGCCATGGGAGTGCACCCAAATATGTTGGTATGAACAAAGTCAATCCTATTGCTCAAATTTTATCTGCTAAGATGATGGTAGCATGGCTTGGAGAAAAAGAGATGGCAGAAAAAATGGATAAAGCTGTTGCAGCTGTTATCGCTGAAGGAAAAGTCAGAACCTATGATATGGGTGGGAAGGCAACAACAACAGAAATGGCTGACGCCATCTGCGAGAAAATCAAGGAATTGAACTAAAACTTGTTCCTTGATATCTTTTTTTACTTTTCTAACAATTCTTTGAGATGAGAGCAACAAATGACAGGATTAACATTAATAGAAAAAATCATTAAAAATCATTCTTCTTCTGATGATATTGATATCTACCCCGGAACAATTGTTTGGGTAGATTTAGACCTCGTGACTGCCCGTGATTATGCGGGACCACAAGTAATTGACCTTTTTGAAACAAATTATTCTGATGCTGAACCTTTTGATACCAGTAAAATCATTTTCACTCCTGATTGTTACCCTTATGGTAATGATCCTAAACACGCTAAAGATCAAGAAAAAATACGTGTATTTGCTGATAAATATAATATACAAGTAACTGATTTAGGTTCAGGTATAGGTTCACATTTGATTTTTAGACGTGGCTTTGGTAAACCTGGAGATATAATCATTGGTGCTGATAGTCATTATAACATTCTTGGTGCTTTAGGTATATTAGGGCAAGGAGCAGGTGATGTTATGCTTGCCTTTGCTTTTAAGACGGGAAAATATTGGATTAAAGTACCTGAAACCGTTAAAGTAGTTCTAAAGGGCGAATATAAGTGGCCTACGACAGCTAAAGATTTAGCTTTATACGTTTTAAAACACTTACATGAGCATGGTGTAACAGGTAAATCTATAGAATTTTATGGTGATATTATTTCCAAGTTATCTATTGAAGATAGAGTAACTCTCTGTTCCTTAATAACAGAAGCAAGTGGAATGATTGGTTTTGTTCCAGCTGACCATATTACAGCTGAGTATTATGATAAATTGGGTATACCTATTGAGCAAACTCAAGCTGATGAAGATGCTACCTATTCTGATGAGATAATAATTGATATTCAAGATTTAGGTTTGCAAGTAGCTTGTCCTCCTCACCCTCACAATGTTAAACCCATTGAAGAGGTACTAGGTACTGAAATTAAATCTATTATCATAGGTAGTTGTACTAATGGTACCTATATGGATATTGAACACGCAGCAAAAATTTTGGAAAACAAAAAAGTTAATCCTAATGTGCGTTTAGCTGTTATTCCTGCTACACGTGGAGATTTTATTTCTTCCCATAAATCTAATCCTATGACTAGAATTCTTGAGGCTGGTGGAAACTTTTTTGGTGCAGGGTGTTCAACCTGTGCTAAAGGTCAGTATGGTTTAACTGGCGGTGAAACAGCTGTTACTTTAACTACTGGCAATCGAAATACTCAAGGCAAAATTGGTCCAGCTGACGTTTATCTGGCCAGTCCTGTTGTTGCAGCTGCTACAGCTATTGCTGGTAAAATAGCCAAACCTGAGGTGAAAGATTAATGAAAGACACACAAACAAAACTTGAAGGAAAAGCAAAAGTAGTAAAAGTTGATGATATAGATACGGATCAGATTTTTCATGCTTCGTTATTAACAATCCATGAACCGGAGAAAATTAAGCCACATATTTTTGGCAATCTTGAAGGATTTGAAAGTTTTGGAGCTGATAATCACGAAGAAGAGATTCTTATAGTAGGTAAGAACTTTGGTAAAGGATCTACCCGTCAACAAGCAGTGACTGGTTTTCTTGCTCATGGTATAAAAGCTATTATTGGCGAATCTTTTGGACCTATTTATTATAGCAATGCGGTAAATGCTGGACTTCTTTTAGTTGAAGCCCCAGGTATTACTGATTTTACCATTGAAGATGGTGATCTTTTAGAAGTAGATTTTGAGCACTCTAAAATAATAAATCAAACCAAAGACAAAAGTTTAGAGTGTAAGTCTATTCCTCAACCAGTTATCGATATTATGGAAGCTGGGGGTTTACTTGAATTAGGTAAAAAAATGGAAAAAGGTGATTAATATGAGTAAAACATTTGCAGAAAAATTATTTTCTTTAAAATCTGGTGAAGACGCCTATGCTGGTGATATAGTCTTTGCTGAACCAGATTTGGTATTATCACATGATAATTCAGCATCGATTATGAAAACTTGGCAAAAGATGGGCGGAAAAGAAATCAAATATCCTGATAGACTCGTTATTGTCTTAGATCATGATTCTCCTCCTACCAGTGCGAAATTAGCCAATGACCATCAAATAATTAGAGATTTGGTTAAAGACCAAGGTATAACTAATTTTTATGATGAAGGAACAGGTATTTGTCATCAACTTATGTCTAATCATGCTCTCCCTGATATGCTTATTGTAGGTTCAGATTCACACACTTGTACAAGTGGAACCTTTGATGCTTTTGCAGCGGGTATTGACCGTACTGAAACCGCAGGGCTCTGGTTAACTGGAGAGACATGGTTTAGAGTGCCAGAAACTATTAAAATTACATTAAAAGGTAAACTTCAACATGGTGTCTATGCTAAAGATATAGCTTTGTATTTGATGAACCAAATAGGTGCTTCTGGATCTACTTACAATTCAATTGAATTTCATGGAGAAGGGGTTAAAACTTTAGGTATATCAGAAAGAATGACTCTGGCTAACTTAGCTTCTGAGATGGGAGCTAAAAACGCTGTTTTCCCTCCTGATGAGGTGTTAATTGAGTGGTTGAAGGACAAGCATGGTGACGCTTTAGACATACCTAAAGAGGATATGCTTTGGGCAGATGAAGGAGCCACATATATCAAAGAACTAACTGTCGAGTTAGATAAACTTGAACCTCTTATTGCTGTTCCTCATCAAGTTGATAATATAGACTTTGCCCGTAAATTAGGCGATGTAAATATCCATCAAGCGTTTTTAGGTACATGTACTAATGCCCGATTAGATGATTTGGCTATTGCTGCTGAATTACTTGAAGGAAAGACAATTCATTCTGGTATGATCTTTCTTGTTGCTCCCGCTTCCCGTGCAATTTATCTGGAATCTCAAGAGAAAGGATATATTCAGACTCTTACTCGAGCTGGTGCTACTATCTTGACTTGCAGTTGTGGTCCTTGTTTAGGTAAAGGGCAAGGCATACCTTATGATGGTGCTAATGTAATTTCTACTGCCAACAGAAATTTCTTGGGTAGAATGGGTAACAAAAATGCTTTTGTTTATCTTGCTTCTCCAGCTACTGTTGCTATATCGGCTTTAACAGGGAAAATTACTGATCCTCGACAATATATTTCAAGTGCTGAAGTAAAAGAAACAGGTATAGAACTTAGACAAAAAGAAGAATTTGTAACAGTTGAGATTGAAGCTTCTGATGACCGATATAAAAATAATGTATGGAATTATAGCGATGTAAATGATTTTAATACTGATCAAATGTTTGCTGGCACACTTACTTATGATATCAAATCTTCTGATGGTGAAAAAATCGTTGAGCACTTGTTTAAAGGGTTAGATGAAACCTTTGCTGCTAGAGTGTCAAAAGGTGATATCATAGTTGCTGGCGAAAACTTTGGCTGTGGATCATCCAGAGAACATCCTTCTGTGGGATTGGCTTTTGCAGAAGTTAAAGCTGTTATTGTTAAATCTGTTTCAAGGATTTTTTATCGCTCTGCAATCAATCAAGGTTTGCCTATTATTGTCCACCCAGATTTTGTCGAAAACTTAAATCATGACGCACCTATTGAAATTTATCTAAAAGAAGGAACCATAGTAAATGGTGAAAATAATTATTCTTTCTCCAAACTCCCTAAAGACCTGTTAAAGATTTTTGAAGCGGGAGGATTAATAAATTACTATCAAGAACAATATTTAACTCCGGAGGAAAATTAACACATGAGACTATACGAATACGAATCTAAACAGATATTTGAGAAATATGGTTTAACTATACCCTCTCAAATTGCTGTTATCGAACATACAGATGATATTGATAAATTGGATCTATCTATCCCTTTCCCTGTCATGGTTAAAGCCATGGTACTTATAGGGGGAAGAGGTAAAGCTGGTGGAATTAAAAAAGCGAATGATATCCAATCTCTCAAAGAAAAATCTTCAACTATTTTTGATCTTTCTATTCATGGTTATTCGATTGAACAATTATTGATAGAAGAAGCTGTAGATATTGCTCAAGAAATTTATCTTTCTGTTACTACTGATCCCGAAACCTTTGATTTGGTTTTAGTTACCAGCGCTAGTGGTGGTGTTGATATTGAACAGATAGCTAAAACTAAACCTGATGAAATCTGGAAAAAGAAGTTATTAGATAATCGTAAAGAATTATCTGATACTATAGCAGATGAAGCTGTTCAGTTTTTACTTGAAAAAAATTCTTCACTCAAAGCTGCAACAAAGGAACTCAAAGCTGCCATTAAATCGTTATTTTTTGCTTTTCAAGATATTGATGCCAAGATATGCGAAATTAATCCTTTAATTGTTACTCCTGCTAATGAAGTCATTGCAGCTGACGCTAAAGTCGTTTTAGATGATAATAGTTTGTATAGAGAAGCTGCTTTACTAAAATCAATAGGTATAGATCCTCGAAGTAAGCGTCATGATGTAGCGGAACAGACAGTTTTTGAAGAAAGAGCATATAAAATTGGTTTTCCCTATGTTGATCTTTTAGATACTCCTTCTGAATATGTAAAGGATGAAGATAAATTATATGTGGGTATTGTTCCTGGTGGGGCTGGTTACGGTATTTTTTCTATTGACGAAGTAGTCAATGTTGGTAACAGATATTTTGATGGTAAAGTTCTTCCTATCAATTTTATGGATAGTGGGGGCGGTCCCTCTTTAGATAAAGTTGCGGAAATGTTTCATCTCTTAATGGATCATCCAGCAACAGATATCGTTATTACTAGCCGTTTTGGTGGTATCTCTAGTTGTGATGTATTTATTCGTGGTTTAATTCTTGCTCTTCGAGATAGGCATATGAATGATAAACGTATGTTGCCTGTTTATGGTCGTATGGTTGGTACAGATTTAGCTGCCGCACGAGCTTATCTTGAAAAAGCAAAAAGCGAAACACCCGAACCTTTAGCTGACCTTCATATTACAGTAGGTAATAAGAAAATTATGGCAGAGATTATCAAAGATGGTATCGCTTATGGATTTAAAGTTAAAGGAGAAAAGGAGTGATAATTATGGCTAAAAATAAATTACAAGCAGATCAAGGTTTACTTTCTTACTTTATTAAGCAAGTCAGACCAGAACTAGCTAAGAAAATAACTCAAATGAAAACTATTGAGACAATGATTGTAGGATTAGGTCGCCAAGGAACTAGGCATGCCCAATTGATGATGGAATATGGTACTAATGTTACTTGTGGTGTCGCCCCTGGAAAAGGTGGAACTAAAGTTCATGAAACCATTCCCGTTTATGAAACAGCTGAGGAAGCAGTTAAATATCATCCTAATATTGCTGTTGCGAGTATTTGGAGACATTATTCTACAGCTAAGGATGCAACAATTGAAGTTATACGTTCTGGTATACCCATAGTTGTATTAATTTCCGAATTTATTCCTCTAAAAGATGTACGAGATATATTGGTTGAAGCCCGAAAACATAATACTATTTTGTTTGGTGGCAATACTCCTGGTATTATCTTTCCTCCTGAAGGAATTAAAGTAGGTATGCTTCCTGATATTTTTCAACCTGAACTAATTAATGATGATGTTGGTCCTAATGGTGTAAGCATTCTCTCTCGTAGTGGAGCTATCTTATACCATATGTCTGATGCTTTATCTAGTGCTGGTATTGCCCAAAATGGTGTTTTTGGTGTTGGAGGTGACGCAGCTATTGGTTCTCGTTTTGTTGATTTAGTTCCCCGTATTATGGGGTATGAACATACTGATCTAGTTGTTATTGCTGGTGAAATTGGTGGCGCTCAAGAAGAGTTACTTGCACAAGATATGAAGGAGCATCCTGAGAACTATCCTAAACCATTAGTAGCTTTAATTTCTGGTGCTAATGCTCCCGAAGGTAAAACAATGGGTCATGCTGGTGCTGTTATTGCTCCTGGTAGGAGTTATGGTACCTTTGAATCTAAAAAATCTGCCCTTGAAGAAGCTGGAGTAACTGTTGTTAACAGCCAAATTGATCTCATTGAGGTTGTAAAAAAGACACTTAACAAACAATACTTTGAAATTGACACTTATTATGAAAAGATGCGCGAAAAATGGAATGCTAAACCTCCAGAACCAACGTGGGGAACGCTTATCACTAATGTTATTCCCAATAATTTACTTGTTAGAGGCTATCCTCTCCAAGAAGTAATTGAGCATAAAGGTTTTCTTGAGACTGCTTGTTTGTTATACAGTGGTGAATTTCTAGGTGATGAAATCAAAGAAATTGAACAAATAGCTATTGATGCCGCTATGGTGCCTTGTAAACATCAATTAGAGTTTACTGATGCTTCAGATTTCTCTAAAAAATTGGGTACATACTTGCTATTAGATAATGACTTGGCTGAATATGCAAAGAATGACCAATCCTCTAAGGTAGTGGCGTATATTCTAGGTCGGGCTTTGAGATTTATTTCAACTATCCTTGGTACTACCTCTGTTTTAGATTCTGTTAAAGATCAAGCTGTTTTCTTCAATGATTTGATTTATTTAGGCTTTGTTGGTGAAAAAGAAACCGATACCGCCAAAATCAGATTATTGGAAGCTATGATTACTGCGTGTGTTGACCATGGTATAACTCCTCCTTCTGCTCAGACTACCCGCGTTCTAGCTTCAACAAGGACCAACTTTGAAGTAGCTGTAGCAGGCGGAATCGAAGCCATAACTGATGTCCATGGTGGAGCCGGGAAAAAAGCTGCTGATTTCTTCCTCTCTGTTGTCAATAAGTCCAATGAAGAGAACAAAGAAATAGATGATGCTACATTTGACTTAATGGATCAAACAATTAAAGCTGGGAAAAGAATTGAAGGGTTAGGACATAGAATACACACCCGTGACCCCCGACGTGATGTACTCTGGACCTTAGCTGAAAAATCTGGTTATGCAGGTGAATGTGTTTCTGTATCCAAAATCATTAGCAATGTGTTTTATAGAGTAAGAGGAATGAACTTACCCATTAATGTTGATGGGGTTATAGGTGCTATAACAGCTGATATGGGATTAGATCCTAATTTAGCTAAAGCCATTTTCGTCTTTGGGAGAATAGCCGGATTATCTGCTCATTATAATGAAGAAGTTAACACTCAACCTAAAATGAGAAGAATAGCATTTGAGAGAGCAGTATATAAAGGAGAATCTAAAAGAACTTTAGAAAGTGAGTGAAATAAGATACACAACTACACTTTTGCCACTATTTTTTTCTTTTCTTTACTTTCCATTTCTGTTTTTCTCCGAGAAATATTGTCTATATACCATAAGCTTTTTCCTACTTTGAATATGCTTTGATAATTCTTATTTTCCACTTGTACCAAGACTTATGTAATGCATTTCTTTTTTGCCTTACACTTGTCAATTTTTCAATACTTCATCTATTTGTATAGTATTATTATAAAGATAAAAAAGCTTTTTTTTTAAATTGTCATTCTAAACGATTTATAATGCATTTAAACCGCTTTTATTTTTTTGGGTTATATCCTTTTTTTGTAACTCAAAAACGTTAAACCCGATTCTATGCCAGAATCACAAAAAAATAAGTTTTAAACGAAAGCTGTAATGCCCCCATCTTCATTTCTCGATTTTATCGATTAAACATTGATTTAATCGGGTTTGGAGACATTTATAGAATTGTCTTAGAGGCTTTCATTCCTTAAAATTTATATAGAACCTTATATCTATATTATTCTGATAGTTACTCAAACAGCTATCAAACTTACAAAGGTGAAAATATGGCTGACATATTATTAGTAAAATCTAAGGTAAGAGAATACGTCAAAGAACTCGGTGAATATAACATCTCCGGCGACTTTATTGAAGCTATGAGCAAAGAAGTTGAGACATTGATCAAGAAAGCTGCTGATAGAACAGCTGCTAACAAGAGAAAAACCATCTCTGCTCGCGACGTGTAATCAATAGATGCAAAAGGAATGAAAGATAAAGCTGCCTAATGTGCTTGATTTACAAGAACTAGCCATTAGGACAAAAGTGCTTTATCCTTCTTAAAATCTTTAAAGCTATCGACATTTTTATTTTTTTCTTTTTACTTTCTTCTTTTTAGTTTATCATTTCTTTAACCAACTATTTTTGTCGGTATTTTGACCTCTTAAAGCCTTTTTATTAACTATCTTAAAATGTTCTTTGTTTGCTTCAAAAGGTAACTGTCGCTTTATCAGTTAGATTAAGACTTTTCGTAAGAAAAATAGTTTGGTGAAAATTAATTCACCTTTTCTGGTGTTTTTATATGCTTTCATTCTTTTTTTCACACTACTATCTCATCTATTCTTTTTTGTTCTATTGCCATTTTTATTTCTCTTGCTATCCTTTTTCCCATACTCATTTGTTCATTGAATAATATTTGAGAGTATGGTGATCCTTGAATATATAATGATGTTCCTGCTACTATTCTACTTGTGAACTCGAAAGCCACCATTTCTGTTGGCGTTAATGCTAGTTCTATGCAGTAAGGTCCTATTAATCCTGGTGGGAACAATTCATTTGATTTTGCTTTTAATTGATCTCCATATTTAAGCATTTTAGGTACCCATGATTCTCTTGCTATTAGTGGCTGGTTGCCCACTACTGTATAGCTGGGTTTGACATAGGATTCTTTTTCTTGAGATAGTCTGCCTAATGCATCTACATTAGTTTCATATCGTCTATCGATTCCTAACATTTCTACTCTATCATATATTGGAGAGTAAAAGTAATGGGGATACATTGTCACACCTACTATATACTCTTGTATTATAGCCTTCTTTGCTTCTTTTTCTGTTATTTCCTCTCCCTTGATTTTTTGTTCTATTTTCTTCTTGAAATCCGCTTCTGATGAACATAAGAAATATCCTT
The DNA here is from genome assembly GCA_964534625.1 of uncultured archaeon. Lineage (GTDB taxonomy): Archaea > Asgardarchaeota > Heimdallarchaeia > Heimdallarchaeales > Heimdallarchaeaceae > CAZHRF01. The sequence goes on from CAZHRF010000045.1 coordinate 21,030, forward strand.
GCCCACCTTTGGCACCGGGGAATTTGACTATCACTAAGCCATCTATTTCTTCAGGTTTATAGAGTTTAGGCGTTCTTATTCCAGCTTCTTTAACTATCTTATCGTTCCATTCTCGTCGCATTTCCCATATCATGCCTTTCTTATTGCCTAACATGGGTATTTTCATATCTTGGACTCTTTCACCTAAGTTATCTATTATTGTTCCATGGGGGATTAGTATGGTATCATCATCATCTTTTTCCAACATTTCTTCATAACTTTCAAATGTTACTATCTCATCTGCTACAGGATATCTTTCATACAAGAATTCTCTGCCTTTTATGACATATACCCTTGTTTTCATCTGTTCTTGTTTAGCTCCATATAAGATTTGTAAAGCCGAATGGCTTCCTACTGTTGATATTATCATTTGCAATCTATGTTTTCTACTTTTTATCCTTTTAAAGATTTTATGCCTTAGAAGTTGCTTTTCCCTCCTTTCTTTTTGGAAGTAAAAGTTATATACACACCTTCTATTTTATTTTAGCGTTGTTTATTCAATACTTCTGATACTCTTGGAGTTCTGATATTTTGAAACTTGGCATCATCTCTGACATTCACTCGAATTACCCTGCGCTTAAAACCGTCATGGAATATTTCGACAAACAAGACATTTTTACGGTCATTTGTGCTGGAGATGTTGTTGGGTATTATACCAGCCCTAACATTTGTTGTGATATAGTTAAAATTCGTTGTCAATATACTGTTAAAGGCAATCATGATGCTGCTGTTACTGGTAATACCCTAGAACTTTCTTTTTTTAATTCCGAAGCTTCTTTTAGCAATTTCTGGAATGAATTCAAACTTAAAGATATAAACAAATTATGGCTTAAGAATCTTCCAGAACGAGAACGATTCAAAATTAACAGTATATCCTTTCTTTTAGTTCATGGTACTCCTTCTGATCCCTATGACTATCTCGTTCCTGGGGAGACTTCGTCATGGGATAAAAAGCTATCATCTATTTTTGCCTCAGTTCCTGAAGATGTTTTGATTGTTGGCCATACCCATAAGCCTAAGGTTTGGTATGGCGATGATAAAATATTTATCAATCCTGGTGCAATAGGACAACCTCGTGACAGAGATTCTAGGGCTTCTTTTGCTGTTTTTGATACTATCACACGAAAGGCTGAAATTATTCGTCTAGAGTATCCTATCGAGAAAACTATTGAACACGCAAAAAGTTTTGGTATCTCAAAATTTCTTGCAGAAAGACTTAGAAAAGGCATGTAATCAAACTTCCCTTCTTTTCTTTACGCTTATCCTTAAAAGAAAAGTTCCTCCTGCTTTTAGTTTTATTTTTTGTTGTTTTTCTTATGTTGTTACTTTGTCTAGCATACCTTTTCGTATTGCCCTTTTAATTTCCATCGCCACTCTTCTTCCAGCTGAGACTGGTTCACCCCAGAATACCCATGAATATTGGCTTCCACGCCCCATAAAAGAATTCGTTCCTCCGCCCATTCGCATGGATACATCAAAAACAACAAAATCATAGTTTTTAGTGATCATTGTCTGCAGAGCAAAAGGACCTATTATCCCTGGAGGGTAAAATTCTTTTGCTGCTTCTACGAATCCATCTCCCATTGGGAAAACATATCTTAACATGGATTCTCTTAATGTTACAGCAAAATTACCTATCTCTTTGTATTCTTCCTCTAACGCTAATTTTTCTTGCTGCTTATAGGGTAATCGTACTATTCCATCAAGATCCGTTACCCATCGGCGATCAATACCCAATAATTCAACTCGATCATATGTCGGTGAATAAAACAAATTAAAATTAAATGGTACTCCAGGCACAAACTCTTCTATTGACGCTTCTTTTAGGTCTTCCTTCTTTATTATCCCTTCCTTTACCCTCTTCTCAAATTCTTTCTCAAAATCTTCTTTATTCTTTGCTACAAAAAACCCTCTTTCTACTTTCTGCGTAGCATGGGGCATTTTTACTATTATAGGGCTTTCTATATCTTCTGGTTTTTCATATACTCTTGGATATTTTATCTTTGCTTTTTTTAATATCTTATAATAGTTATGCTCTCCTGTTCTCTCTTCAACTTTTAATAACCTTCTACTTCCAAATAGAGGTATTTTAAACTTTTTTTCTATTTCTTCTTTTCCACAGTAAACAAAAAATGATCTATTTGGTACAAATATGGTGTTTTTTTCTTCTAACTGATTCTGTACTGCATATATATCCGCGAATTTGTCTAGTAGGATCATTTTATCTATTATTCTCTCAAATCTTTCATATGGTCCTTCTCTTCCTTTTTCACAAATTACTACTGTCTCGAATCCTTCCCTTTTTGCTCCATCTAACACATCTAATGCAGAGTGTGATCCAAGTACTCCTATTGTTATCTTTTCTTTATCATATTGATGTATGTTCTTATTTGTCATTTAATGCCCTCATGACTTTAAA
>CAZHRF010000046.1:0-22200 GCA_964534625.1 uncultured archaeon
TGGTCCTATTTAAACACAACATTTTGTACCCAAAAGTGGCCAAAAAAACCCATGGCTAAAAACACTGCATTGAAATCTTTTTCTACATTTGTTTTCCCCTTTATTTCTAAAATATCGAAATTGTCAAAATCCCTGTATTGAATTGCTAGATATTACTTTTTTATACATTTTAGATTAAAAAAGTTGATATAATCTCCATTCGAATGGATACTGAGGTAATGAATTGTTTTCGCTTGGTCTGATAAACGGGACAGTCTATCTAAACGGTGAATTTGTACAAAAAGATGTCTATATTGAAGGAGATAAGATAGCTAAAATAACTCCAAGAGGCTCAAAAAAAGAGTGTGAAAAGATTATTGATTGTAGTGATAAACTCATTTTACCTGGTTTTATTGATCCTCATGTGCATCTTAATTTAGATTTAGGGGAATTCAAATCAAGTGATAATTATGAGACAGGATCGAAAGCTGCGGCTTTTGGAGGAATTACTACCTTCATAGACTTTCTTGAACCTATCAAGTATGTGCAAGAACTAGATACTATGTTAGAACGAAAAAAGAAAGAAGCTGAACTTTCACATATTGACTACAGTTTTCATACGACTATTGGTAATTTCAAAGATGATACTCACAATCTGGTTAAAAAATCATTAGATAAAGGTTTGCCTTCTATTAAACTTTTTACAACTTATTCAGAAAGCGACAGAAGATGTTCATATAAAAAAATCCAAGAGTTGCTGCTTAATACTAGAGATAGTCACGTTCTAGTTCTTGCTCATACAGAAAATGATCAAATGGTAGTTGAAGCTACTGAAGCATTACCTGATAGAATAGAAAAATACGCTGAAACGCGTCCAGCTGACGCTGAGCTAAGTGAAATAGACAAATTAGCACAAATGGCAATAAAGGCACAATCTCATCTATATTTTGTGCATGTTACATGTGGGTCATCTGTTGAGCTTCTCAAGGAAAAATATACTGGTTATATTGGTCAGAATATCTTTATTGAAAGCTGCCCTCAATATTTTAGTTTAACCAAGAGCAGGTACCAGCAAGAAAATGCTAGATTATATCTTTTAGCCCCTCCTCTAAGATCTAAAGATGAACAGTTAAAGTTATGGAAAAATATTGAAAGTATAAATACAATTGGAACAGATCATTGTCCTTTTACAAAGGCAGAAAAGTTCAGATATGAACAACCAAGCAAAGTACCTAAAGGAATAGGCGGGATGGAATTTAGTTTTTCTTTGATGTATCATTTGTTCGGTGCATCAATTATAGATAAATTTACTCTCAATCCAGCAAAGATTCATGGGCTTTATCCCAAAAAAGGGATTATTCAAGTAGGGTCTGACGCTGATGTGGTTGTTTTTGATCCTATGAAAGAGTTTGTAATTGATAAAGGGCATTCTAACACAGATTATAGCCCCTATGAAGGAAAAAAAGTAAAAGGGAAGGTACAAACAACAATACTTAGAGGAAAAATGTTAGTTAGTAACAAAAGGTTTGTAGGAGAACAAAAGGGGGAATTTATTGATCGTCTTAGGACTCACTCCCGCTAGTTTGGCTAATTAAGCTATTCAGAGACACTATTTCTTCCGTTTTTATCGATACTTTTTGTCCTTTCGGTATCATAAATTTACAATAATTTGGGGATTTAGTTCATTAATTTTTTATACTTGTATAGTATACAGTTTATTTGTAGACTTTTTGTAAAATGGTAGATACGTTTGATCGAATCAATGGAGAAAGAAATGTTGGATACTGTTTGTTATTTATTTCAAGAAGCAAATCCTCATGCTTCTATAAAAATGATTAAAAATTGGACAAGGAAGACCTTATCTGATTTTCCCCAATTTTGCTGGGTGATAAAAAAAGAGGGGGAAATTATAGGTGCTGTGGCTGGACTAGTGATAACGTCAAAAAAGGGTGAAATTAGAAAATATGGCGTTATTGATGATATTGCAGTTGATGAATTATATAGAGGAAGAGGATATGGGACTCTTTTGATGCAAAAAATCCTTGATTCATTTAAAGATGCTTCTGTAAATAGAGTGAAATTATCTATCCATTATTTGAATGCTAATGTTGTACCTTTCTACTACAAATTTGGATTCAGGTTATCAAATATTAAGACAAATGCTTTTGGAGAAAGACAAGATGCTATAGAAATGGAATTAACTTTGGATGAGAAATGAAAAAAGAAAACTCAAAAGAATAAAAGAAGAGAAATTTATAAAAAGAAACAACAAGTGAAACAATAAGGTTAATATCTACCTCTTGTTATTCTTTCTTTATGCAAAAAGCCATTATTAATGTTAAAATTTTTGATTATGAAACCTATATCGAAAATGGGTTTTGCATTTTTGATGAAAAGATTGTTAAAATAGGTGAAATGAAAGATTATACCACATTTGAAGGAGCAATAATTGATGGAAAAGGTAAGATTCTTCTTCCTGGTTTAATAAACTTTCATACACATATTTACTCTACATTAGTTAGAGGGGCTTCATTAGGTCCTTATGATCCCCAAAGTTTTAAAGATATTCTTGAACAACTCTGGTGGAAATTTGATCGAGAATTGACAAATGAATCGATATATCATAGTGCAATTATTTATGGACTTGAATCGCTTAGGAATGGTGTAACATCGCTTATTGACCATCATGCTAGCGGTAAAGATATTTTAGGTAGTCTTGAGAACTTGAAACAAGCCCTTGTTGATGTACTTGGTATGCGAGGGATATTTTGTTTCGAAACAAGCGACCGTTTTGATATTGATGCGTGTATAAAGGAAAATCTTACAGGACTCAAGTTTGATAGTGCAGATGCTAAAGGAATGTTTGGTTTACATGCTTCTATGAGTTTATCAGACGAAACTTTAAGAAAAGTAAAAACTGTGATTGGAAAAGCTCCTATGCATACTCATGCAGCTGAAAGTAAAGAAGACGAGGAAGATTCATTGGAAAAATATGGTGTGAGAGTAGTAGAAAGATTCGCTATACATGGACTACTTAATCCTGATTCCATCCTTGCCCATTGTGTTCATATAGATGATCACGAAGCTAAGACGGTTAAAGAAAATAAAGCAGTTATAGCCCTTAATCCAACCAGTAACATGAATAATGCTGTTGGAGGATTCAACATTGAGCTATTCAGAAAATATACTATCCCCATACTTGTTGGTACTGACGGACTTGGTTCGAATATAGCCAAAGAATGGTCTTATCTTCTATATGCAGGTAAACAGTATATTGATGATGCAAATGGAATCACGTTAGACGAAATCAGAGCACATATAATTCGTTCCTATGATTATTTTGGGAGACAAATGGGCATAAAGATAGGTAAAATAAAAAAAGGATATGTAGCGGATCTTTTACTTGTTGATTATACTAATCCTACACCTATGAATAAAAGTAACGCCTTTGGACATGTATTTTATGGGTTGTTTGACTCTTTCAAACCTTCACATGTATTTGTAAAAGGAAAAGAACTTGTTAGTGAGTACAAGAGTAAATTTGATGAAAAAGAATTGTATAAAAAAGCTAAAGAGGCTTCCCAATCTTTGTGGAAACGTATAAGTGAGGAATAAGCGTATGAAGAATAATTTATCTGTATCACTTCTTGATGTAACTTTTGATAATCCTCTAGGTCCTGCAGCTGGACCACTTACAGAAGGATTAGACAATATGTCCTTTTTTAATACTAACATGTGTGGATTTAATACAACAAAAACAATTTCAGTTGAAGGTGCAAAGGTTATTAAGCCATGTATTGCTGCTACACCTTCAAAAGTTTATAATTGTGAGCTTTGGTCAGAGTTACATTCGGATATTTGGATAGAAAAGATTCTTCCTACCGTCCATGAAAATAAGCAAAAACCGCTAATTATTTCCGTGGGCTATCATGAAGAAGACTTCAGATATCTCATCCCTAAACTTGATCCATTTGCTGATATTTTTGAAGTTTCTACGCATTATGTAGAAGAAAAAGAATTGGCAGGAATTGTACAGAGCATTCGCGAAAATACGTCTAAACCTATTTTTATGAAACTCAGTCCTCATGTCAGCGACTATATAGCTTTTGTTCAAACTGTTTTAGATGCTGGAGCGTCTGGTATTGTAGCCATTAACTCACTTGGTCCCACCACAGCTATTGATTTGAAAACTCGTTCTATTTTACTTGGTACAGCTAAAACTAGAGAAGTATGGTTAAGCGGACCAGCTATTAAGCCTATTGCTCTCAACAGAGTTTACAATATACATAAAAACTTTCCAAAGGTACCTATTATAGGAGTGGGAGGAATTGAAACAGCTGAGGATGTGATGGAATTCATTCTAGCTGGAGCAGATCTAGTTCAAATGCTTTCTTCAGCTCTAATTAAAGGCAGACAGTTATATGACAGAATAGTCAAAGAGCTACCTAAGAAATTGAATTTTTATGGTTTATCAACGATAGAAGAGATCAGAAAAGTGAGACAAGAAACAATTTTTGATGAAGGAAAAATACCTAAAAACGATTATCCCACCATAACAAATGAATGCATTATGTGTGGTTTATGTGTCAAAATCTGTCCTGTATCTGCTCTGACGAAAGAAGAGAAGATTATTGTTGATAAAAACACATGCATTAAATGTGGGCTATGTGAATCACGTTGTCCTAAAGATGCTATTATAGGAGTATTAAAATGACTGACTATATTCTGAGATGTATAACTTGTAAGGAAGAATTTATACCTGCACCTGGAAGGTATTTTTGTGATTCTTGTGGTAAAATCAAAGGCACATTAGAAGTTTTGTATGATTATGATAAAATCAGCAAATTAAACATTGTAAAGAATAGAAATTTTGATAAGAGAGGATCAATGTATCAATTTGATTTCCTTTTACCTACTAAAGCTAAACTCCATTTAGATACATATGTGGGCGGTAGTCCTCTTTTTAAGTTCGATTTATGTGGATTGAAAGATGTTTTGATAAAATATGATGGTTCCAATCTCTCTTGCTCTTATAAAGATAGAGCTAGTTCAGTAGCAATAAATAAGGCTATAGATGAAGGGAATGATACCATTATATGTGCTTCAACAGGCAATGCAGCTTCTTCTTTAGCTATGCTTAATGCCCAAACCACTTTAGATACCTATATCTTTGTTCCTGGAACAATACCTATTGGGAAAAGAACCCAATTAGAGATAGCTGGAGCTAAAGTTTTTGCTATTGAAGGAATGGCCTATGATGAAGTCTATGATTTTTCTTTAGATATGGCACTAGAAAAAGGATGGTATATCCGCCATGCAGCCATCAACCCCTACTTGTTGGAAGGAAAGAAAACTGGCGCTTTCGAAGTAATAGTTGAAAATGATTTTGTGGTTCCCGACTATGTTATTGTGAGTGTAGGCGATGGTACAATTATTAGTTCTCTTTACAAAGGATTCTGGGAATTTAGAGAGATAGGAATAACTGACAAGATGCCTATAATCATAGGCGTTCAAGCTGAAGGGATTAGTGCAATTAAAGAAGTCTATGAGAAAGGTAAACCTTATACACCTCATCCTATATCGGGAAATACTATAGCAGATTCTATCTCTGTAGGCAATCCTAGAGATGTGATCAAAGCTTGTACCTATGTTGAAAGGAGCGGAGGTTATTTTATTTCAGTTACAGATGAAGAAATTCTCAAAGGTATAGTTGATCTAGGTCTGAAGACCGGTATATTTGCTGAACCTGCGGGAGCAGTTTCTTATTGTGGATTGAAAAAACTTATCTATGAGGGTAAGATTAAAGAGTCTGACAAAGTATGTATATTCGTAACTGGTAATGGGTTGAAAGATATAAATGCCGTTCAAAATATGATTAATACCCAAACGATAACAACTGAAGAAGTAAAAACGAGGTTCAAAAAATGAAGTTTATTCTTAACAATAATCAAATTGTAGAAACAGATGTAGCAGAAAGTACTGCTACTTTAGATTTTTTACGGAGAAAAGGGATTAGGGGAGTAAAAGAAGGTTGTCATGAAGGCGATTGTGGTGCGTGCATGGTTCTAATGGGAGAATTAGAAGGGAGAGACCTAACCTATAAAGCTGTCACATCTTGTCTTCTACCAATAGGCGAAATAGGTGGAAAGCATATTGTCACTATTGAAGGACTAAATTATGATGATAACCTCAATCTTATTCAGAATGAAATAGTTTCAGAAGGCGGAAGTCAATGCGGATTTTGCACTCCTGGATTCATCATTAGTTTGACTGCCTTTTTCTTGAATGGTGATCTGAAGAAAGAAAATATTATGACCGCAATGGAAAGCAATATTTGTAGATGTACTGGGTATGCTTCTATAATAAGAGCTACAGAGACTGTTTTTGATCAATTGTCTTTTTTAAAAGGCAAAAAAGCTGAAGAACGCATACCAATATTAATAGAAAAGGAAGTAATTCCAGCTTATTTTTCTGAAATAAAAGAACAACTGCTAGTATTGGATGGAAAGCAGAAAGGGTTAGAAGAAAAAGAAGGAACTTATGTAGCAGGAGGAACAGACTTGTTTGTACAAAACAGAGATCTGAAAGATCCTCTTTTTTTGTCTCGTTTAGATGAAGATTTACGGAAAACATGGGAAGAAGAAGATTATATCTATATTGGTGCTTTAGCTAATGCAGAAACCATACGTAATTCTAGAGAATTAAATGAAATTTTACCAGTTAAAGAAGATTTGAAGAGATTTGCAGTCTTATCAATACGAAATCGTGCTACTATTGGTGGAAACATTGTCAATGCCTCGCCTATAGGTGATCTAACTATTTATTTCTTGGCTTTAAACCCCGATATATGCTTGAGTTCTGAAGAAGGAAATAGAATCTTTAAGCTTAAAAATTTCTTTAAAGATTACAAAGTATTAGATCTCAAAAATAAAGAAATTGTTCAGTGGATTAGAATAAAGAAAGAGAAACGTTTATTCAATTTTGAGAAAGTAGCTAAACGGCATAGAATGGATATAGCTAGTGTTAATACTGCGATATCTTTAAAACTTGAAAAAGGGTGCATCATTAACCCCCATATATCAGCTGGAGGTGTAGGTTGTATCCCAATTTATTTGTCTAAAACAGTAGAGTTTCTCGAAGGTAAAGAGGTTACTCCAGAAGTAATTCGTGAAGCTGTTAGAATAGCCAATACAGAAATTTCACCGATAGATGACGTTAGAGGAACAGCAGAATATAAACGTTTATTATTAAGACAGTTGCTTCTAGCACATTTCATAGAATTATTCCCTGAAATGGAGGAGAGATTATGAAAGAAGATTTCAATGATTTATTACCTCCACATACTCGTGGAGAATCAGTTTTTGTTGATGACATCAATGAACCTAAAAATGTATTACATGCTGTAGTATTTACTTCAGATATAGCTCATGGAAAAATAACTAAATTAGATATTACTAACGCAACTAAGAGTAAAGGAGTAGTTAAAGTTCTAACTGCTACTGATATACCCGGTATTAACCAAATTGGCGGGATTATCCAAGATGAAGAATTACTTGCTGAAGAAACAGTTGATTTCATAGGTCAACCTATTGCTGTCATTTTAGCAGAAACAAAAGAAAATGGAAAAAAGGCTGTAGAAAAAATTCAAGTTGAGTATAAAGAATTAAAACCTGTTTTTGATCCACGAGAGGCAGTTAGGAAAGGTTTACTTATTGCCCCCTCGAGAACGTTTACTTTAGGTGATGTAGATGCTACTTGGTCAAAATGTGAGCATATAATAGAAGGGAGAGTTGATTCAGGTGGGCAAGAACATCTTTATCTTGAAACACAAAGTGCAATAGCCTATCCCGGAGAAGAGAAAAGGATAACTATCTATTCTGCCACGCAATCTCCTACTTATGTTCAAAGACATAGTGCAAATGTGCTTGGTTGTGAAATGAATTTAATTGAAGTTGATGTAAAGCGTTTGGGTGGAGCATTTGGTGGAAAAGAAGACCAAGCTACTGCATGGGCGGTTATTTGTGCTCTTGGAACGTATCATACAAACAGACCCGTTAAAATTAATTTAGATCGTCATGAAGATATGCAAGTGACTGGTAAACGTCATCCATATTCTACTGATTACAAATTGGGATTAGATAAAGAAGGAAAGATTTTAGCCTTTGAAGCTGAATATTACCAAGATGCGGGTGCAGCTGCTGATTTATCAACAGCTATCTTAGAAAGAACACTCTTTCACGTTACTAATGCGTACTATATCCCTAATGTCCGAGCTACGGGATATTCTGCTAAAACTAATATTACTCCAAACACTGCTTTCAGGGGATTTGGCGGCCCACAAGCAATGTTTGTAATAGAATGTGCATTATCAAAAGCAGCTGATCAAGTGGGAATACCTAAAGAAGTATTGCAAGAAAAAAATCTTTTGGTAGAAGGTGATCAATTCCCATATGGAATGCATGTGAAAAAAAGTAATGCTAGACGAAGTTTTAAAGAAGCACTAGAGTATGCGCAGTTTGAAGAATTAAAGAAAAAAATTGACAAGTACAATTCTACTCATCGTTTCATGAAAAAAGGATTTTCAATTATGCCTATTTGTTTTGGAATCTCTTTCACTTCAACATTTTTAAATCAAGCAGGAGCACTTGTACATGTTTATACTGATGGGAGCGTGAGTGTAAGTACAGCAGCAGTTGAAATGGGGCAAGGCGTTAATATGAAACTTAAATCAGTTGCATCTCATTTTCTATCAATCAATGTTGATCGCATACGTATAGAAAGTACAAACACTACCCGAATAGCAAACACTTCACCAACCGCTGCTTCTTCAGGAGCTGATTTAAATGGTAAAGCTGTAGAAATAGCTTGTTCTAGCCTTATTGAAAGGTTAAAAAATGTTGCTGCAGAAAAATTAGGCTTGGATAATGTTGAGTTTATTAATGAGGTAGTCTGTAAGTCAAATGGAGAAGAAACTGAGCTGAAATGGGAACAACTGATTGATATAGCATATAAACAAAGAGTAAATCTTTCTTCTCACGCTTTTTATGCCACACCTAAAATTCATTTCTCAAGAGAAGAAGAAAAAGGTGAACCTTTTGCCTATCATGTTTTTGGAACAGCTATAACTGAAGTAATAGTAGACTGTCTCAGAGGTCGATATTTCATTGATAGAGTGCACATTGTTCATGATGCGGGAAAAAGTATCAATGAGTTAATAGACAGAGGACAAGTGGAAGGAGGATTAGTTCAAGGAATAGGCTGGATGACGTTGGAAGAACTCATGTGGAACGAGAAAGGTAAACTTTGTTCTAATAATCTTGCTACTTACAAAGTACCTGATTTGCATTTTAGTGCGTTTGATATGAACATTAAGTTTCTAGAAGATGCAGAAAATCCTCATGCGGTAATGAAAAGCAAAGCAATAGGTGAACCACCATTTATGTATGGTATAGGAACATATTTTGCTTTGAAAGATGCAGCACGATCTTTTAATGATAAGAAAGAATGGAAATACACTTCACCGTTGACACCAGAAAGACTATTACTTTATCTATATGAATTAGATGAAATAAATAATGAAGAGATAGGGTATTGTAATTAGTAGAGAAAGATAAACATGAATAAAATAAGATTTTGGAAAAAAATACTTGGGATATTAGACCAAGACGAAACAGTAGTATTAGTTGTAATAATTGACCAAATTGGGTCAGCTCCTAATTCACCTGGGGCAAAAATGTATGTGGCTCAACAAGAGTCCCATGGAACCGTAGGTGGAGGAATTTCTGAACATGATCTAATAGAAAAAGCTAAAGAAATGATTAGACTAGGCTCTGTTTCAGTAGAAAAAATCTACATGAAGCATGAAGAAGGGAAAAGTGAGGGTCATTCTGGGATGATATGCTCTGGTTCACAGACTTTTGCATTAATACCATTATCGCAACACGATCTTACCACGGTAGAAAAAGTACTTATTTCTTATCAATCAAAAAAACCAGGAAAACTGTCTATAAATAAAGAAGGGATACATTTCATTTTCAATAATTCATTAAAAACTATGCATAGAGATTACAAAGAAGGAGAAGGGTGGGTTTATGAAGAAACTACAGGGATTGAAAATAATCTTTTCATAATAGGAGGTGGACATGTATCATTATCATTATCTAAAGTAGTTAGTAATTTAGGTTTCCATATTACTGTTATTGATGACAGAAAAGATCTCTCAACCATGGTAAACAACACATACGCCCATGAAAAACGAATTATAGATGATTACGATATTATTGAGCAACTAATTCCGGAAGGAGAAAATATCTATGTATGTATAATGACTTTTGGGCATCAACAAGATGAAACAGTATTGGAGAACCTAATCTATAAAAAAGTTAGATACATAGGAATGATGGCATCTAAGGCAAAGAAAAAGCAGATTTTTTCTAATCTAATCCAGAGAGGTATACCCGTTAAATTGTTAGATGCAGTTTACTCCCCTATAGGCGTAAGTATCAAAAGCATTACTCCAGACGAGATAGCAATCAGTATTGCTGCTGAATTAATAAAAGTTAAAAACAATAGCTCAACTCATGCCCAAGCAATAATCAACCTACATGAAAAGTAAGCTCAAATTGTTATAACCTTTATTTTCTTTTTTGTGCTTTCTTGTTTTAGAGTAAAGTTTATCAAGAGCTTTTATGAAAATTAACCATCATTTATTTGTTTGGTGATGAACATATGAAGGTTAAAGAATATTATAAACAATTAATGGAAAAATTCAAAGAATTAAGGCTGTTAGACACTATTTCGATGCTTGTTGGGTGGGATTATGAAGTCAACCTCCCGCCAAAGAGTGTTGAACAAAGAAGCGAACAAATGTCTTATATTAGCGAATTGAACCACAGAAAATTTACCGATCCCGACAATGGACAGTTGATTAAGCAAATCATGGAACATCCTGATTATGAAAAATTGTCTGAAAGAGAACAGAGGAATGTTTACCTTTTCAAGAGGGAATATGATAGGGCAATAAAATTACCTGTTGAATTTGTTAAACAACGAGCTGTTGCACGGGTTAAATCCATCGAGATATGGAAAAAAGCCAAAAAAGCGAATAATTTTAAACTGTTTCTCCCCGCTCTCAAAAAAATGTTTGAGTTTGCCAAGAAACATGCAGAATATTTGGATCCAGATGCACCAGTATATGATACGCTCTTAGATCTTTATGAACCTGGAATGACAGTAAAGCAATATAATCGTATTTTTATCCCGCTAAAAGAAGCTACAGTAGAGATATTTGATAAGATTATTAATGCTGAAAAACAACCAGACACCTCAATTTTATCAAGAATTGTTCCTAAAAAAATTCAAGAGAAAGTCGCTCAAGATGTTATGCCAGTTATTGGATACGACTTACAAAGAGGGAGATTGGATACTGCTGTTCATCCTTTCACAACTGGTTTTTATGATGATGTACGTATTACTACGCGTTACATGGAAGATTTTTGGCCCGGATGTTTCTTTGCTGTTTTACACGAAGCAGGTCATGCTATTTATGAGCAAAAACAAAATCCTCAATGGAAATACGAACCTGTAGGTGGATATTGTTCTATGGGTATGCATGAATCTCAGTCTAGATTCCACGAAAATACAATAGGTAGGAGTAAAGAGTTCTGGCAGTTCTATTATGATAAATTTAAAGAATTGACTGATAAAAAATTTGATGATGTGGGATTTGATGACTTTGTTTTAGCCATTAACAAAGTAGAACCTTCTCTTATTAGAGTAGAAGCTGATGAAGTTACATACAATTTACATATTATCTTACGCTTTGAACTCGAACGTGATCTCTTTGAAGGTAAAATTAAAGTTGAAGACTTAGCTGATACATGGAAAGAAAAGATGCACGATTTACTAGGTATTGAAGTCCCTAATGATACATTAGGTGTTTTACAAGACACTCATTGGGCTGGTGGGATGTTTGGCTATTTTCCAACTTATGCTTTAGGCAATGTCTATGCTGCCCAACTTATGCACAAAATGGCTGAAGATATTCCTAAATGGCGTGATAAATTATCTAAAGGTAAACTCGATGATATTGCTACTTGGTTACAAAAAAATGTTCATAAAAAAGGAGACTTGTATGATGCTCCTGTGCTAATAAAAAAGATTACTGGACAAGAACCTAGTCATATCTATCTCGTAGAGTATTTTAAAGAAAAATATTATTCATTATATGAACTATAATTTTCTTTGTCCTACTCGTTTATCCTTTTTGTTATCTCCTTCTTCTCTTTTTTTTCTTATCCTTTTCGAGTTCTTTCTTTGATATAAGAAATCCAACGATCGTTAGGATTAGTGAATAAATAGCATAAATTGGTATATTGCTATCATAGTTAGCCCCAAAAATGTTTGTAAAACTAAAGAAGGCTACAACACTTAATATACACGAACCCAAAAGGATTACGTCTGCTATAAGCGAGGTTATTCCACCTGATACGATACATAATACTAAATATAGAATAATTAGAAAAGGCGTTACCAAAGTGATTGTCCCACTAGTAGAAATATCTGTTGCCTTACTTAATCCAATTTCTATACCCATCCACACCCACATACTTACAAAAGAGTGTGGGTCATCAGTTTCGGTATCCATTATCCACATAATAGCATAATATTCGGGATGATAAATGTTAAGCGGGTTTTCTGAAAAAGTTTCTTCGATATATTCATTTCTTCCTGTTGCGCTAAACCATTTGAAACTACTTGGTTTAAGATGCATTCCATCATCATCAAAGGCGGCTACACCAATTGGTGTCATGGCGTAGGAAGTTTCTATAGAATTTAACGTACTTAATCCTAATGGCATTATAAAAAGCAAAATTCCTAATACTACTTTAAGCATTTTCATGGTATAAAGATTGTTTATTCTTCTATATAAATATAGTGTGTAACAAAGATAGTTAATTACTTCCGAATTAAGGGAAAAATTAAGGTTCTATCTGGTTAGAAATTTTTAAAACCTATTTCATACTGGAAATTATGCCATTAGATCACTATTTAAGAAGTATTATAGTCTAAAAAACTTTAAGAACAAGTATTGAGAATACTAGTGTATGGTACCACCTGGATTTCTATCGCTTATCTTATTCATCTTAGAATTCATTATGCTGGTGATAATGTTTAAAAAAACCAGTAAGCATCCATATTTTTTAACCCTAGCCTCGATTATGTTACTTCTGCAAGTATATCAATTATGTGAATTTCTACTCTGTATAGGAATCAACCAAGATCTGATTGGAAGAGTAGCACTCGTTACAATCACTCTATTACCACCAACAGGTTATTTTCTTGCGTGTAAGTTGGTATCATGGGAATTCAAAGATTACTATTTAGGTTTTGTTGGAGCATTATTCTTTTCCATTTATTATGCAGTTATAACTCCTGCTTGTATACTAGTTGATTGTAATCCGCTATATGCGGTGTATAATTATCCCTTAAGAAATGAATATGGCTATTATTATATAGCCTACTGCTTATTAGCTGTGATTCAATTGACTATTCATTTATTAATTAGAAAAGAAAGAATTGAGAAGAAACTCAGTTTCTTGCTTTTAATCGGTTATCTTGCTTTTCTTACACCTATGGGTATAATGGTCCTCATCGACACTACATATATAGCTGCCATGACTTCAATCATGTGTAAATATGCTTTTGTTCTAGCTGTAACTTTATTTGGCTTCTCATTTACTGAACCTGTATTATTTGATGGTGAGCAAACCAATACAGAAATAATTGTGGATAGAATTAAGAAAATAACTGATTCAATTGGGAAGAAAGTAGCAGAACTGCCTAAAATGGCAGAGTTATTTAAGAAATAACCTACTTAACCATTTCTTTATAATAACTGCAAAAAAACCTTCTGTGGATACTTTAATATTAACTTCAATGAAAACATGAACTATCATTGGGTGAAAAAAAATGTTTTTTAACTGAAAGATCTGGGTTTCAAGAAGATTCTCAGCAAAAGATGAAAAAATGAAAAGATTATTGTGCCACATAAACATCATAAACTTCGAAATCAAGCAATATCTCGAAATCACCTATCTGTACGTTAAGCCATCCGTTACGCATATCTATGTACAAGTTATCTTTTTCTAATTGGTCATTCAATCTGATGCCATTTTCTAAATCCGTTCCAACAAAGGTATGATCTAAGCTGTATTCCAATTCAGATGGTAGGTTTGCATTTACATCTGTTTTATTAATGGTTGTGAGATAAATGTTGTATTTGGCTGCATAAGAAAGAGTTAGATATGTTGATGAATCGGGATCATCAAAATAGATATCACCGCCCCAGTCTAAAAGGGTTATATCGAATGTCAAAGGATTTATCACATTCACGCTTAAATCTACTGTGTAAGATAGAGATATAGTTCCTGTCATACTTACTGTAATATCAATATTTATGCTATTTACAATAATTGATTGCACAAATTGCTCCAATCCTATTAGTAAGACAGTTGCATTGATAGGTAACTCTAAAGGCGTAATAATACCTGAAAAGTCGCTTGTAAATGTACCTTGTATATCTATAATAACATTATTTCCTCCGACATAGTTGGATAAGAAGAGCTCTAGGTTAGTTCTATTTACATCAGCTGTAAGTATTCCATCTACTGTGATGAAATTATCTCCTGTTACTAAACTTAATGTGGTAATTGTAGCATTACCAATCCTACAATCTAAATAGAATAAGTTCAAGGTTATATTCTCTAGATCAAATGTAAAATCAACAGGATTAACCATAGTTATATTCAATTGTATTTCAATTGTATCTGCTGTAGTATTAGATATACCCAATTCATCTATAGATATATCAAAATCCAGATTTGGTAGTTTTACGTCTGAAGTGTATTTTTTAATAATCGTTTCAAAGATTGCCACATCAACATCAACCGATACACAATCCAAAGATAGATAAATATCATTACCTTGTAAATATTCTGTCAACAATTCATCCAACAATGAAGCATTGGAAACGGTAAAAGAAACATTCATAACATAGGTTTTAATACCAGGTAACACATTTAGAGTGGGTAATGTAATATTTCCAAGTATATTTTCTCCATAGGATGTTTGAAGTTTTAGATTATCAATAGTTACGGTACTACTGGAAGGATTAGTTATATTAACAGCTACCTCGATTGTAAGAGAATCTGTGCTGGCATTAACTATCCTTAAATCAATTACCATGATATCAACTGGGCTAATAGGTGGTAATACAATAGCTACTGAATAGCCACTAATTATTGTGCTTAACAGACTATCATCTGATGCCAATCCAATAACGGTGATATTAATCTGTGAACCATTAAGATACTCTCCAATTAGTGTATTAATCAAGTTATTATCATCGGGTATTAATTCAAAAGCTCTAGTTACATTACTGTATCCTGTTTCTAATGTCAAATTAGTTATCTGAATAGTTCCTAATGTTACCGCTTCATCATCCCAATAAACCTCGAAAGAAGCATTGTTTAATTCCACTTGAACAGAAGTTGGATTAAAGAAAGCTACATCAGCTTGGATAAAAACTGATTCAGTTGTTGAATTCAAAATACCAACATTATATACCGATATTTCAAATGTTCCAGAACTTTGAAAGGTTATAACTTGTTGCCACCCGGCTAATAATGAAGAAAGGCTATTTCCCGTTTCTGCTCCTTTAACTATTAACTCAATCTTATTTCCGTCTAAATATGTAGATGCAAGATTTTTCAAAACTTGATTATCCTCTGGAGTTAAGGTAAATTCGGTTATGTAGATATTACTACCCGATACCAAAACTAATCCAGGTATTACTAAAGTGCCTAGTTTTTGACTCTCATATATTACATCTAACAGTATCTCCGATATATTACCATAAACATTTGTTGGGTTATGAATCGTTATATTGGTATTTCCAACAATTGAATCGGTCAAAAGTTCTTCCAAAGAAAATTGATTCATCTCAACGGTAACTAAGCCTTCTCCAGCCAATACTGTGTCAAAAGTTATTTGATTTAAGGATTGATCTAGCAATCCTGTAACATCTATTTTATACTGTCCAACAACACTAATTGTGCTGTTAATATCGTTTAAAAAATTGCTTACAAGTAACTGTGAAGCTGTTAGATTACTAAGCCTAAAACCTAAGTAAGTAAAATAACTGTTAACTCCCTTTTTCAATTCTAAGGTTTCAAATGAGATATTTCCTATGAAATTCCCTTCGAAAGTTAAATTGAAGCCTACATTGGTTAGAGTTGCCTCAACCTCAGAAGGATTATTCACATCCACATAAACCTTTGTGTTAAGAACAGCATTAAGAGCTTCAAATTTTTTCTCAGATTCTGTTTCATAAGTGTTGTTCAATAATTCTATCTTTGAAATTTTCATATCTTTAAAATTATCCATTCCAGAAAGAGTCAACTCTTTACTAACTGCTACATCCGATTTGGCATTGAGTAAGCCTACTTTGGCTTTGATAATAGTTTCTCCATCAATTTGTAAAGAAAGAGTTTTTAATGCAACATAATCGCTTACAAAATCATTGAATATTTCTTGAGATATAGGCGTTAAGGTAGTATTAAGATGAAAAATATTCGATCCTGATTTTAAATCCAGAGCTGGAATAGTAACATGCCCTAGAATGCTTTCACCATAAGTCAAAGACACAGTAAACGCTTCCATTTCTGCAGAGCGTTTATCTGGATTTTCAATAGAAATGTTTAATCCCAAATCAAGTGATGAGTTGGTTGTTTCAAGAACGTCAATGGAAATTATATCCAAAGTTGCTTGTTCTACTGTGTTTTGTATTTGTGTCTTTATTATCACTTGAGCAAATATTGCTCCAATTACAATTAAAGATATAATTGAAGCTACTATAATTAGTGTTAAATTCTTTTTTTTCAATTTGATCTAAAATAGTCTATCTTTATACCCAAATAAATGCTTCGGAGAAAAAGTATAAGTATGAAAAAACAAATGATTTTTTATTGGTTATTATTTTAACTGTTTAATGGTTTCAAAACAAATTTTCTCTTTAGTAATATTAGGAATATTAGGGATTTCGTCACTATAAAATATGAATAGCCCATTTCCAAGCATAATCTGAGAAATCTCAATTGCTTTATTGGAATATTTTTTGTAAAAAGCTTTCACTTTTTTTGTAGCCAAATTTGTTTCTAAACTAAACCTTTGTGCCAACTTTACAAAATTTGTTACAGTAGGATCTTTAACGAATTCTTGGTTAATTTTGGTACCTGTATAATTAATGGTCTTTTTCCATTTTTCATTTTTTATAACATGTCCTGTAGGTATTTTTCCAAAAGATGCTGTGGCTATTTGATATTCTTTATCAACTGTCATAGGAAAGGTTTTTCCCCTTCCTGGGGCTCCTTCGCTTGTTCGGTACTCATAACCACCTTGATATAGCCCAATAATATCTCCCAATCCGCCTCCCCCAAGGATTTCAGCTTGATGAGCAATAGAAAAAATATCTTGTTTTGGCAGTTTAAGATGATATAAACTGTTCAAACATAAAGAAGTACCAAGCGCACCAGCTGCACTTGCTCCAAAACCAGAAGATAAAGGGACATCAAAAGAATGAAAAACAGATATGGGTCTAGTTAAATTAAATTGGGAATAAAAGATTTTAATTGTATTGAGACTAACTTCAGCCTGTTTTAAAGGTATTTCATGCTCATTAAAATATATGTGGTGTTTAGTATCCGAAGAATATTTCACACTAGTTGTAACACCACGTGAAATGTTAAAACCTGCTCCTCGTGAACCTTTATGCAAAAGGGATGTACTCTCGCTATGTATGGTAAAAAAACCAGTAATATGAGAGGCGACCCACCATGTAGTTATGGTTTTCATACATTGAATACAGAAATGAGCGAGATTTAAATTTTATCGTGGCTTTAAAGATTAATGATTATGACTGAGTTAGTATGAAAATAGAGGAAAAAAAGTGCATATGAGAAGTCACTTATCTCAGAGTGGTGAGAGATACGAAATTACTTTATTATGATAAACATCAAAAATATTTGTTATTTTTCCTTACTAATTTTTTGAATATTTCGACAAAGATTAAGCTAAGTGATGTTGCAAAGATAACTATAAGCCAATCACCTAAATTTAATGCAATCAACTCAAAATTTGCTCCAATTGACTCAAATATTAGCTGTATTTGGGTTATGTACATTAATATTACAAATAGTACAGGTACTAATGTTACACAGAATAATGCAAACAGGCTAAAATCTTCTTTAAACTGTTGGAAAAGGGACATATTCATTCTTCTTATACTTAATACTATAAAGCTCTCAGAAAAAAGAACTACCGCTAGGTACATTGTTCTAGCTTTGGCATGGTACATGTGATGTGGATCTAAGAATGAGTTGGATTGATCACTAAAGGTAGGAATAATGCCTGAATAGTTTGTCGTTTTAAGTGGAATAATCCCTGAATACGCAAACAAAAATACAAAACCAGCTGAAAGAGCCATTGAAAGGACCATAATGATTAATACTCCAATGTATTGTTTTGTAAAAATAGATTCATTGTCACGCGATGGATAATCCATGATATCTTTTGCTGTTTTATTGAAAATAATAGCTAAAGGTGGGATATCGTGCACTGAAATGATTAGAACTGCACGCTGAATATTGTTTATGAGTGTAAAGTCTACAATAAAACTACTAATAAAATAGACTAATGCTTCTGCTATATTTATTGAGATGAAAAATAAAACCATTAAACGTATCCTTTCAAATAATCCTCTCCCTTCTCTAATACCAAGAACTGTACTCACAAAACTATCGTCAGCAATAATTATATCTGAGGCTTGTTTAGCAACATCAGTACCTTCCATACCCATAGCTATTCCTACATCTGCTTTAGCAAGTGCCAAAGCATCATTAACGCCGTCACCAGTCATAGCTGTCATTCGATCTTTTTCTTCATATTTTTCTATAATGAATTGTTTATGTTGGGGAGAAACACGAGCGAAAATACGTGTATTAAAAAACTGTTCCTCAGATAAGTTTTTGATATCTTTTCCTTCAACAGCTTTTTCATTCTTGCCAATAATACCTACTTTTCTGCCAATAGATTCGGCAGTAAGGCGTGAATCACCTGTTATCATGATTGTATTAACCTTAGCTCTTTGACACAAATTAACAGAATCCTTAACACCTGGTCTAGGTGGGTCTAACATACATACAAAACCATTGTATACTAAATTATTCTCAATATCATCACGGTTTTTAGAGGTTATTTCTTGATCGATTCTATATGCTAATGAAATAACTCGATATCCTACGCTGGCAAACTTATTTGCATAGGTAAGAATTTGTGCTTTCTTTTCTTGGGACAACTTTTCTATATTATCTGGGCCACCTACATATGAGCAAAGGTTGAGAACGGTTTCAGTCGCGCCTTTGGTAAACAGATAGTATTTGTTTTGTGATTTGAAGAGTCGGCTCATACGTTTAATTGAAGAATCAAAAGGATAATCATACACTATTTCAAATTTTTCTTTTATTTTTAATTCTTTTTCTTCTAATCCTGATTTATTAAATAGAGCTAGAAAGGCACCATCAGTTGGATCACCAGTAGTACGCCATGTTACTTGTTCAGGTCTAGAATCAACATATACTTCCTCCACTATTAACTGAGCGTCATTGTTTAGCATTCCCCCTATTAGCAAATGTTCGAGTGAAGTACCTGGAAGAAATATTTTGATACTATCAGGAACATGCATACCATTGGGTTCTAAGGGTGGTTCAACTGCATCATCGAGAGGATAAATAATACCCTCATTACTATAGCCTTTACCACTTACGCCATATAAAGCATTGGTATCCCAGACACGCTGAATGGTCATTTGGTTTGTTGTAATGGTGCCTGTTTTATCGGTGCATAAAATAGAACATCTACCAAGGGTTTCTATGCTTGAGAGATTTCTAATTATGACGTTATCTTTAGCCATTGATAGAGCACCAGTTAATAATATAATGGCTGTAAGGATTGGGATCATAATGGGCATCATGCTCATACCTGTTGTAATAGCATTGACAATCTCTTCTAAATAATTTTCAAGACTTGATCCTGTTCTTATATGTATAACAGTTTTAAAGGCAATATTACTGATAAGAAAGAGTAAAATAATAGCTCCCAATCCTTTAGCTAATTCGTTTATTTTCGCTCGAATGGGTATGTCATTTACACCAATTTCTTGTAATTCTTGAGATAAAGTGCCTAATTCGGTGTATGCACCAGTATTAGTGCATAAAGCCAGAACTTTTCCTGATTCAATATATGTCCCTAGATAAAGCATGTTCTTTCGTTCAGAAATAGGCGTGTCATTTTGCAAAACTATTGTCGGGTTGTCAGTTTTTGCTACTGCCCCACTTTCTCCTGTTAATGAAGATTCATTGACTAAACAGTTATAGGCTTGAAGAATTCTCGCATCTGCAGGAACTCGATCCCCTTGACTGAGTTGTAAAAGATCTCCCGGTACAACTTCTGTTGCTTTTATTTCTTGTATCATAGCATCTCGGATAACTGTAGTTGTGGGAGCTGAGAGTCTTTCTAAAGCATCAAGTTTAAATTTGGCACGTATTTGCTGAAAAATAGCAAAAAAGAAGGTAATAATTATATTACCTATCCACATCCAACTTTGGCTTAGACTTGATGGAATCCAGATGCCTAAAAACATGAGTAATAAACTAAGAATAAGATAGATATTTATTAGCCAGTTAAATAAAGGGGCTAGATAAATCTTCCAGATAGAACTTTTAACCAGTGGAATTTCGTTATGTCCATATCTGGCTAACCTACGATCAGCTTCAAATTCTGTTATGCCTATTTTTAGATCTGAAGAAACAGCATCACATGTTTGTTCAATAGACATAGAGTGAGCAGGAAGCCTTTTTTGTTTTTGTCTTTTGGACACTTTATTCTTAGTTTTTATCAATTTGAAACCTCAAATCACTGAACTTAATCTATTGTTTTATAAAATTTCTTTACTTTTTTTCCCTTAAGAATATTGTTGTGTCCTCCTAAAGAACATTAATACGAATTAATCTAAAACGCAGTTAGATGTCTTCTCGGGTCACCCTTTTAAAACTTACAACATATAAATATTACTTAAAGTATTTTTTTTAATTCTAGTAAAGCTATTTCAGCAGTTAGTTTATTTTTTTCTAATTTTTGAATCAAATCTGTTAAAGCAGCGTTTATTGGGAGGTTTTTGCTCTGTTCTTTACCTAAATGCACTATTTCTGCATTTAGATAGCCTATCTCTGTTTTGTTTCCTCTTTGAATATCTTGTAACATGCTGCACTTGTTTTCTTTAGTTAGCTCTATTACAGTTAGAATTCTTTTTTTTGTCTCTAACAAAGAAATATTGAGATTATCGGGGACAACTTTTAGTATCTCTAGAATTATTTTTTCTGAGAGTTTTTCTAAAGACTTGTGTTGAAAGATTTCTCCGTTTGTTAACCCAGTTAAAGCCCCTAGGGGATTGATAACGCAATTAATTATGGTTTTAAGCCAGATAGATCTTTCAATATTAGGAGAATATGTGGTTTTTAAGTCTATATTGTTACATAACTCAACCCAATAGCTTGTTTTTTCTTTTTGCTTATGATTTATATGTCCTATCTCTGTTTCTCCTTTACCTTTTTCATAGATGTGATCTGTATTTATTCTCGTAGCTCCCATCGATGTGATAGCTCTATTGATAACAAAATCTTTTGATAGATTAAGGAAAGGACGTTCTATGTTTAACCCGTTTTGCATGAGTAAAAGAGTAGCATTTTCTTCCAGATAAGGTTCAAGGTATGTAGAGACAGTTTTATTATTATAACTTTTTGTGCATATAATACATCTATTAAAAATAAATTTCTTAGGTAAATCATAGTATACTTCAGGAGTAAATCTTTTCATATCACTTTTGAGAAGCTTGACATAAAGACCATTTTTATTTATTATTTTATATCCTCTCTCAGAGGTAAGACAGATCACAGAATACCCTTTGTTTTTTAGTCTAGCATACAAAATTGATCCTATGGCTCCTAAACCTACAAGTAAAACTGAATCTTCTTTGCTCACAGTAAAATGTTAAAAAAAGGGACATAAAAGTTTATTCTTAATCATGTATTGCTCTCTAATGTTTTT
>CAZHRF010000047.1:0-21602 GCA_964534625.1 uncultured archaeon
AACTCTCACTTTTCCCGACAAAAAAGGTATTCATAAAAAAGTTACCAGTAATAGGATATGTCCCAAAGAACAAGAGCGTTTTACCGTTTACAGCACTTTCAGTTTCTCAGTGTTCAGTTAAAAAAGTTGGAGTTTTGGTTGCTTATCCCCCATAAATCTATGTGCTACGTTCGTTCCTTTTTTTATGGTGTTTCTTAGTCATCACTAAAGGAGGGTGAAACACTTACGGATATTATAAATTAAAATGTTAAATTATTAACCTATGATAGCAAGCATTTTTGAAGGTTTTTTATCATATTGAGTATTTTTACCATTCATTCATATTCTTCAAACGGATTTAACTCGGTTTTTTGAACCATATGAATTAATATTTGGCTCTATTTTAGAAAAATGGTACTAGTATTTAATTCAATAGCTAGAACGGTTTGAAAATTAATCTAGTTTCATCAAGATTTAGAAATATCATAACTTGCAAATATGTTTGATAAATGATTGTATTCTTGCATATTACCAAAAGCATATTCAAAAAACTCTTAGGACTTTCTTCCATCAGAACTCAAGTACAGATGGAAATTGTACTGGAAGAAATACAAGAGAAGCTGCTTGCGTTTTTACAGAGGTAGTCGTTCACGTAACAGAACCAACCCAAGTTTGATGAATCCGAAGACATGCTCAACCGCTTCATTCAGACCAATACGAAAGGTCTTTTTCGATAATTCTGGAAAGGGAAAGGTATAAATGAATTGACCGGTCACGTGCGGAATCGGTTTTATGATCTACCTGGTTTGATTTTGGTTCCGACATTATTTATGAGCCTACAGTTTTTGAACATGTTTTACCAATTAAATTTATAACCTAATAATTCATATAATTCTTCATTTAAAGGCTCATAATATTTTGCTAATTTATTGTATATTTTTAAATCTATAGGTGGATATTTATTGGTGTTAAATGCTTTAAATTCATTTAAGTTTATGGGTGGCAAGTTAAGAAATTTTAGAATGTGTAAATAGCTGATATCCGTATCACTAAAGAAATCTTCACTCTTTATTATCAAAATTTGATCTCTTTTGAAGTATTTAAACCATTTTTTCAGATGTTTTGCATAATAACCTGTATCAAGATAGCTATAATGCTGATGTTTGATACTAAAATAAAACTTGTTTCTCTTAAATTTTTCATATTCTTTCTTTAGTCTTTCTCTTTCCTTTTTCAAAGCAGATTCTATAGACAATCTTTCATAACCCTTGCTTCTTTCATGATAATAATGAGAATAGGCTCTATATATAGGGTTTCTTAGCATAATAATTACCTTCACATATGGTATATCTATACTCATTCTTTCTGGTACAAAAGGACAGTTAAAATAATAGGGTGTTGACTCACCAGTAATCACATTCTTTTTATTAAATACTTTTTTATAAACTGTTCTATAAATACTAGAAGGAAAGTTCGATTTATACCAATCAAACCCTTTATAATAATTTCTGTCATAATAGTGAACTTCTTTTGTTTTTGAAGCTAAAAAATTAGGATGTTCTAATAAATATCTATAAAGTGATGTTGTACCGCATTTTTGAGGACCAATTATTACAAATTCTGGTTTTTTAAGCTGATTTTTTATTACTTTTTTTGATAGATTACGAATGGAAAAGCAAAATAAGTACAGTCCTAGTTTCATTTTTTTAAGCACAATAATCAAGAAAATAATACTGTGTTACATATATAAGTATAATGCTGTTAATCAATTTTTTAATCAACTAAGAGTACCCTAACAAAAATTTCGTCCACTTTTGTCTCAGAAGTTCGGTCCCCCTTGTGAGTAGATAAGACACAGCAGTACAATCTTCAACAACAAACAAAATTCCGACAAAAATAAAGATGTGAGTACGAATTGTACAGTATGAAAAGTGCACAAACGATACTCACATGTGAACAAGTGAACCAGCTTTATGAACTTTTAGATGACATCCAGATAGACGACAGCGTGAAGAAACGAGCAAGAATTGTCCTTTTACGGGAATATAACGGATATTCTCAAACTCAGGTACAAAAAAGAATAGCAACGAATCCAAAACAAATACGGAAATGGGTTGAACGGTTTTATGCAGAAGGTACAGTCGGGGTGTACGATAGAACACGATCTGGGCGACCCACAACTATCACCCACAAAGAACAAGCAATAATAGAGAAGGTACTTCGACACTCGCCTGGTGAATCGAAGATTGACGCCCCGGTACGGACTTGGTCATTAGCCAGTCTCAGTACCTATTTACACGAGGATTACAGCATCATTTGCAGCCGAGGGCATCTCGGACGATTATTACACCAATGGGGCTGGGTGTATAGGAAAGTGGAAGACGATTTTGTTCGCCGAGATCCCGACTATGAGGTGAAAGCAGCAAGAGTACAAAAATTGATCGAAAATCCACCTCCTAGGTGCCGAGTGATAAGTGTAGATGAAAAAGGACCAATTTCGGTACGATTTCATCGTGGGCGCCAGTGGCAAAGAAAAGAAGAACGTGTTGCTATCCCAAAAAATGCAAACAAAACGCATGGAAAAACAGTTTTATTCGGAGCATGGGATGTCCATTCTCGAGAATTTTGGTCCGTTTTTTCGCCTAAGCGTGACACCGTAGGGTTTTTGGCGTTATTGGACACCTTAGTTATGGAAAGAATTGATTCAGGTTTTGATGCAGTCTACATTCTCTTAGATAATCTTTCTGTTCACAAGGCAAAGAAAGTAAATGCTTGGAAACGAGACCATCCAAAGTTTAAGTTTGTCTTTCTTCATACCTATTCCTCCCAATTACAACCTATAGAAGGATTGTTTAGTGTTTTACAACGTGAAGTCCTAGACAACTACTGGTGGAGTAGTGTTGATGAGATTCACCAAGCCATTACAACCTGGAAATATTTCTACAATTCCGACCGGCGAACTATCCATTCTCGTCTTCCACACCGCCCTCGCGCGTCAAGAGTGTTGTATACTCCACATCCTCCTTAGACCGTGACGCCACAACGTTTTCACTTGGGGTGTTCCCAACTTCTGAGACAAAGGATGGACGAAACTTATGTAAGGGTACTACTAAGATCGATTGTTCACTAAACCAACATCGTTAACAATATAAAGTGAAGTTACCCTGAGCATGTGATAGAACATGAAAGAACAACGTAACTTCGACAAAATTAGGAAAAGAGTAGTTAAAAAAGCTTTGGAAGGAGCGAATAAAACACAACTTGCAAGACAATATATGGACAGCACGAACTTCATATACAAGTGGATAGGACGATATATGGAAGATCCAACCGGAGCATGGTGGAAAGAACGACCAAGGGCATCCAAGAATCCTAAACGGAAACTAACACCTGAAATACAAGAGAGGATACTACACGCACGAAAAAAATGGGGATTAAACATCGTAAAGATTGCAGTGGTGTTACAACGAGAAGGAATAAAGCTGAGTTATACAACCATTTGAAAAGTGCTTGAAAAAGTAGGAGAAGAGAATTGGAGTAGAAGAAAAAAGATCTATGTCAGGTATAAACAGTTTGAACGAGAAACACCAAATGATCTGTGGCAAATTGATCTCAAAGGACCAGTGTGGATAGAAGAACAAGGACAACATATACACGTGATGACGATGATTGATGATCACTCACGCTTTTTAGTACTAGCAAAGTTCTATACGCGTCCTATACATCATGACGATATTCTTACAGAAATCGATAGATGTGTTCGTTCATATGGTAAACCGCGACAAATACTGACAGATAATGGGGTATAATTTTATGCGGTGAGAGGTGGAACTAGTAACTTTACCAGACAGCTACGCCAACAAGGAATTGAACATATCCGGTCTCGAGTGAATCATCCCCAAACCTGTGGGAAAGTCGAACGCCACATGGAACGATTTTTAGGGAACTACCCAGGGTAGGATTAACCTATTGTAATTATGATTTGGCCCAATATCGTGATTATTATACCTTCTTCCGTCCTCATCAAGGGATCTCCTTCCTTACTCCCTGTGAAAGGTTTATGAATGTACCCCCTAGACCTATTATACTCAAAAGTGTAATCGATCTTAGTTGAGTTAACAGAGGTACTAGACTTACAGAAAAATTAATAATAAAACAAATCAATTCATGTCAATGAATGAAGCGAATTGTAAATGTTCCTTTAACTTGAAAAAATCAATAATGAATAACTTATTTATAATAAAGATATTCGTTAATATGTTGGTCTTATCTTTATTTGTATTAACAACCTTATTTGGTATATATAATCCCTTTGACCCTTTTTACTTATGGAAAACTTTACCGCCTCTACAAGGCAGTGATGGGTTAACCTCATTTAATGAAATTATATTCGCAATCTTTAAAATAAATATTTTTAATTTATTAATTAGTTTAAGTGTTATTATAGTAAATATTTATCTTTTGTTTACGCTTTGGAATTTTGAACAAAAAAAAGAACGCCTATTCTTTTTTATAATGACCTTTCTATTACTTTATGCTTTTTCAATTTCTCCAAATTTATATACTTTTAGGCTTTGGTCTACAGATTCTGCATTTCATTTGTCACTAATTAATAAGTTTAAACAAGTGTCAAACTATATTCCTCCAAAAGTTTATTATCAATATGGAAATTTTCTCTATCATAAATTTTTTGCACATATCTCCAACTGTTTTAATATAAATTCTCATACTCTATTATTGTTTCTACCTCAATTATTAACAAATACTATATTTTTTATAGGTCTTTATTTACTATTATTCTCAAAAAATAATCAATTATTTGAATTAATTAATGACAAAAGGCGTATCTTTGTTATTATACTGTCTCATCCATTATTGCTTCGCTATATGTCAATACCCGCTCCTTTTAATTTAGTACTAGCATTTGCTCCTTTAGTAATTTATTTTTCACTAAATATTTTTGAAGCCCACATATATAGCTTATTATTATTTTTGACCATCTATCTTACAATAAATATCCATGTTTATGGTTACTTTTATATCCTAGTTTCAATCCAGAGTGTTTTTGTATTAATATTGTTTAAATATCATATAACTAGTAACAATATTACTTCATTTTTGTTAATCAGTAATTTATCTATTTTAATTACTTTAATCTTTCTTATATTTCCAAGTCTCCTTATCAATATGTTCATAACTGTTTTTAATATGATCCCTGGCGAAACAAATATCTTCATAAAAATAACGGGAAGCCTTGATTATGGTGGAAAAATGTTAAACTATTATTTTCAAATATATTCATTATATTCTTACCTAAAGATATTTGAATTAATCCTATATTTTGGTCCAGTTCTTTATATTATTGTACATAATCAATACTGCTATTATAAAATATATTTCAACAAGAAATGTAGTAGTAAGGTTAATGGTTTAAGACTCTTTTGTGATGTTTTTTTTCCTTCCGTTATACTTGGTTATTTTTTTGGTGAGGAATTAGCGTTTCAGAGAATGACTCTTTTTTCAATTTTTATTTACTATATATTGTTTCTTAACGAAATAATTCCAAAAATTAAACGATTTTTAAGAAAAGTACTACATTGGTTTCGAAAGACAGTCTTTCGTGAGCAATATAAGGTTATAAATATAAACAAAATCAAGATTTTTAACAAAAAACTAAAAATAAAAGAAAATATTTTTTATGTATCTGTAATTATTATCATGTTATTACTTCCATTTATCCAAAGCCATCCTTATAGTTCTACACAGTATCATGCTCTTGAGTGGATAAAAAACAATACACCCCATGATTCAACAATATTAACATGTGCAAATAACTTTGATTCTCTGACAAATGCAATTACTGGAAGGGTTGCAACTGGTTATAGTTGGATATTATTCGATAATGATAGCAAATATGATGAAGAATATCGAATTAATGAATATATTGAGCGATTTGTTGATGGGAAATATCTTTATCTACTATTGTATTTTGATAGAGGACATATATACTATACAATAAATGCCGATAGAATGCGTGTAGAGGCCTTTTTTATACATCAGTATATTTCAAATTCCTCTAACTTCCATTTGGTTTATACTAATCCAAATACAGAGATATATCAAATTGGTATTGTAAGTGTTACATCCCTTTTTTAGGAAGAAAATTAAAGAATGACTTGCTCCTAATCAGTCGAGATAGGGTCAAAATTAACGTATAGTTATCACCAATACAGCTGTTTATTTAGTTAATCACCCCCTTGAGTTAAGCTTTCAGTAAGAAACGTTCTAAACTTCTGACGAACAGTAGAGGGATGGAATGAAAGTAGACTACGAGTAAAAGACTTATACCGACGTTTTGCTGCCTCCTCTTGACTGAACGATAGAACAGCTATAATCCAAGTAGAAAGCGGAAAGGACGAAAAAAGGTCTTTAAAAGATTCAACATCAGTAAATGACCGTAAACTGACAAGAAAAGTCAGTGCTGGTGCTACCCAATCAAACGTACTTGGTGTATGCATACGACCACCCTGTGACAAGTCACCTATCCCAAAGTAATTTTTTTATTCAAAATAAGATAAAAAGATACAAAAAATATCGACACATACGCTTTTGTATATATTTCAAACATCATTGATTATTCTGTCATATAAAATATAAGCATTTTTTAACTTTATTTTATGTTTATTAGAATCAAGTTTTTGTATATAGTACATCTTCAATTTTTCTTTATATTGTGATGGTCTTGATATTTGGTTTCTAATATTATTACCATATATCTCATTTGATTTTTTAATAAGTTGTGATACTTTTTTTTCATTTTCGATAGTTGGATGATATATTTTGAAGTTTGTTGAATATTTGCTATTTACTTCCTTTATTGTAGAACCAAAATCTTGAATTACTTGATCAAAATGACCAATTACTAATTTTTTTCTATTTCTATAAATTTCTCTATGGTATTGAATATAGTAATTGATTAGGATATTAATGTTGGAACCTTTATAAGCAACTAAATTAGATAAAATTGCTTCTAAAGGATTCCTTACTAATACTAAAGTTGGAATACCAAATTTGATTGATTTTTCTATTTGAGCTATCACGTGTAAATGATGAGCAACTTTAACTTCTTTTTCTTGACCAACCAAAAAAGCACAATACGCATAGGTATTCGCTGAACGGGGATATCCTTCAATAGTTATATCAGTGTCTTTATTCACATACCACAATTTATGTCTTTTCCGACAAAATGCATAAAAATTATACAATTTAACACTAGTTCCAATATACGTCCTAAATATGTTAGACAAATCAAAAAGATATTTTTCCAATTTCGACATTTTCAAACACAAAACACCAAGTAAGTTTATGTTCTTTCATTCTTTTAAATATATATATTACTGAATATATATTACTGAAATACTCTAATATAACGATTAGTTATTCTCTCCGTGTATGAACACAACTATATTCTATGAAGCCATTTAATTGTCGTCAGTACCCGTTTCTTTCTTCCCATTATAATGATAACTCAGAAATGTAACTTTCTCCTCATTTAATAATGAGATGGTACGTTGAGGAGAAATCGCACCGAATGTTTTTGTCGGAACATTCTACCTCAACATATGAGTTTTAGCACGAACTCAGGTTCACTTGTGAGCAAGTACAATTTCAATGTTATGGAAGTGAAAAACAAAGGAACAAAAAATGGTTCCAACCAATGTTACGTGTTTTCCTAGACGGAAATGGAAAAAATAAAACAAGACAAGATAAACTAAGCATCCCATATGAACGTTTTACTCGTTTTACTCTCCTTGCTGATCACTTCCGTTTACAGAGGAAAATACGGGGTAGTTTCCTAGAT
Organism: uncultured archaeon; assembly: GCA_964534625.1. Lineage (GTDB taxonomy): Archaea > Asgardarchaeota > Heimdallarchaeia > Heimdallarchaeales > Heimdallarchaeaceae > CAZHRF01. The sequence continues at coordinate 7,841 of CAZHRF010000047.1, forward strand.
AAACTAGAAGACATAGCTGAGAGGTAGACATCGTTAGGTTAGGGGAGTTTTACAAACTATGATTCCGAATTAAGAGAAAATTTAAAGGTTCTATTGTTCTAGAAGGCATTTTTACCTATGCTAAAAAATAGGTCATCACAGCTGTGTGCTATTTCGGAAGTAATAATGTTTTAGTAACATTTATTAATTAAATTATTTTGTTGTTGGTATAGAGGTAATAATTAGATGAATATTTTACTACTTGCTTATAACTTTCCACCTAGTAAACGTGTAAGTGGTTTTCGCCCTTATAGTTTTGTAAAATATCTTCCCGAATTTGGTATAAATATAACTCTACTCACAAACCTAAATGAAGAAGAGAAAGAAACACTTTTAACAAATATTTATATTGATAATATTTTTACTGTTGAAAACAGCGTACTTCATAAATTTTTATATAAATTAAAGATTTTACATGCTTGGAAAAAAGGGAAGTTTAACAGATTATTACTTTTACAAAACAATTGTTTTTCTTGGGTTAATAGGTCCTATAAGGTAGGTAAAAAAATACTGAAAGAAGAACAAATTGATGCTATTATGGCGATAGGTGAGGATTTTAAGACATTTATTTTAGGATATAGGCTTTCAAAAAAATTTGGCGTTCCTTTAATACTTGATTATCAAGACGCTTGGTCTGAGAAACCTTTTGATATTTATCGTTTAAAATGGTTTGAAAAAGTGGTAAAGAGAAGAGTAAAAAAACATGAAAAAAAAATTATAGATAAAGCCAATATATTGATAGCTGTTGGACCAGAGTATGCGAAACATATTGCCAAAAACCTGAATATCAATGCAGAAGAATTTAAAATTGTTTACAATGGTTTTTTTGAAAATTATCAACAGAAAAACATTGTAGATAAAAGTAAAAAACCATTTAGTATTTCATATTTTGGTAGCATTTATGGTAACCGAAAAAATATCGCAGTGAACTTCTTACAAGGACTTAAAAAAATGATTGCAATTAATGGGCTTGATTTAGAAGATATTGAATTTAGATATGCTGGTATAACCTCACGCCGTATTATTGAACAAATGGTTAAAAATATCGAAATAGTAGAACACTATAAAGATTGCGGATATTTCGATCAAGATAAGTTTATGGAAAACGATGAGTACATGAAAGCGATACAAAATTCAACTATTTTAGTTACTTTTGCACCAAAAGGTGCAGAATTTGTTATTCCCACGAAAATCTATGATTATGCAGTGGGAAATTCCCATATTCTGGTTATTGGGGAAGATGGAGCAATATCTTCTTTATGTAATAATATGGAACAAGAATATACTTTAGTTTCCAATGATGTCCATAAGATTTCTGAAACCCTAGATCGGTTATATAAAAAATGGAAAAATAACTCTCTTAAGTTTGGTTGTAATATTAATAAATTAAGCAAATATAATAGACGTTATCAGGCAAAAATATTGGCAGAACATCTTAAAAATGATTTAAAATAAAATAGATAATATTTCATGTTTATTTTTATCGGAATTTTACCGATCTACAACTATCTCACTCTGTTTCTTTAGGATATACAAATAGTTCTTACTAATTCATACTTAACCCACGATAATGAATTTTCATTACTTCCAACAAATACTCTTGGAATTTTAAATAAGTTCAAGGGCTCATTTATCCTAATCCACCTTCTGCCAATTATAACCGCGGTTTTATATCCAGCTTTTCTTACTGCTTCTACTATTTCTTCGTTAAAATCTCCATTAGGATAGGCAAAATGTTTTATTTCATGTTTTAATAAATTTTCTAGATGTTTTTTGGATTCAACTATCTCCTTTCTGGCTTCTTGAATTGAAATATTAGTTAAACAAGGATGATTGACTGTATGAGCACCTATTGTAATACTATCATGCTTATCAATCTCTTTTATCTGATCATTTAACATAACATCAGATGTTGTTGATTCACAATTATATTCTCGTTCTTTTTTTTCTATAATTTTTAGGGAATCATGGAAAGGGATCTGTTTTAAATGTTTCTTGTCTATACATGCCCCTTTTTCAATTAATCTATCTACTCTAGAAAACCAAAACTCATAAAAACCATCATTTTTTATTCCACCAGTAGTAATGTAATGAATTACAGGAATTTCTTCCTTTTTTATAATTGGAAAGATATTTTGATAAAATGATCTACTTCCATCATCAAAAGAAATAACTAATGATGGCTTCGTTATTTCTTCATTATTTTTAAATTGTTCATAAAGCTCATTAAATGAGATGAATTGAAATTTCTTTTTTAGAAATTTTAAGTGTCTAGCAAATCTTTCTTTTTTACATTCATGGTACAATAGAATACCAATTTTTGAACTTAAATTTCTATTTAACACTTTAAAAATTAAATCAAAAAATCTACAATTATCAAGGAATTGAATACTAAGTCCAAATACTCTTTCTTTTTTATTAAGCATAAAATTAATAGAGATCGTCTTTATTTTAATTTTCCCATGAACTTCAAAGTTCATCTCAGTGCATTATAAGGTGTTACAACAGCCTAGAGCGGTGGTTTGGCGGTCTTTTGTGTATTACTACGGATATGAAAGACAGTAACAAGAAATAAGTTGATTATAATTCTTATTTGTCCGAAGTAAATAGTTTTTCACTAAATCAACACTGTTAACACTATAAAATGAAGTTACGCTGAGCATGTGATAAAGCATGAAAGAACAACAGAACATTGGAAATGATTAGGAAAAGAGTATTTAAAAAACTTTCGAAGGAGCGAATAAAACGCATCTTGCATGAGAATACCTGATCGGTCGGTAGATGATCTATAAATGGATAGAAAAATATAAAGAAAATGTAACATGAGACTAGTGGGAATAACGCTCGCGGGCACCAAAAAACCTCAAACGAAAAGTAACCTTAGAAATAAAAGAGAAAATTCTCCAAGCACGAGAAGAAGGAGAGTTAAATATCGTAAAAATCCCGGTCGTCTTACAAATAACTGATGAAAACCTTTTCCGTTTTGATAGACAACGTACACCATAATTCAACTGCACCTTGTGGGTGTTTTTCGTTAAAAACTAGTTCCATACGTTCCATACTGATTAGAGTGTGTGGGAGAATGATCTTTAATACTGTCGGTTCATTCGTTTAAAATGTATTAGAATGGCTTTCAAAAATAGATCCGAGTATAAATAAGTAAAAAAATGGTATACGCTGTTTTTCACCTTGTTATTTTTATCATCTATGGATGTTCTATTTTATGTTTAAAAAAAGTTTCGTACGGTATGGTATGGCAGACTACCGTATCCCCGCACAACGTCCATTTTAGAGGGTCTCCACAGCAAAGTCAAAAAAACGTTAGGTAAATGGGGGTGGATTAATGAACACTCAAAGTACGTTTCACTGGACTGCAATTACTCTCTCGTTTCTGGATTGCTTACAATCATTTACTGGGGTAGAATCGTTTCGTTACCTCTTTTCTTTGTTTCCCCTTCAGTATTGGTTAATTGCGGTTCAAACTATTCGGAACCGAATAGTAGCAAAACTTCGCCACCAACAATTTGCCTCGCACCTGCTTTCTTTCAGTCCCTCGACAGTTTGGGTTAAACTTGGGCAGTATCTCACTCAAGCCTTACCTCAAGGGGGTGGTTAACTAAAGAAACGTCTGTATCATGATAACTATACGTTAAAATTACTAAGATTGTTACTTAAAAGAACTCGTTCCTTTTATAATGCTTTTATATTTATCATACATTTTTTCACCTATTTCTTTCCAAAGAAAAACTTTGCATTTTTTCTTTTTCTGCTTTGTCTTTGCTAATTTATTGAATATTTTTACAAGTTCATTTGGTTTTTTGGGATCAAATAAAAAATCAGTTTTTTCTTTGAAATATCTAGCACATCCCACATCACTTGATATAAATGGGGTAACATAGTACTTTGCTTCTAATAATGCTAGTTGGCATGCCTCACTATAACTAGATGAAATATAGTAATCACCGTATTTATAGAATGCTATTAAATCTTCGAAATCTACTCTACCTAAGATAACAGCGTTTAGTTTTTCTGTTCTTATTAATTTTTCTAAACACTTTTTATAATAAGCTCCAACACAGTATGCTTTTGAACCTATTATAAAGAATTTTATTCTGATATTATTACTAATAGATAGTGCTTTTAGAGTTTCATGTTGAGCTTTTCTATAAGATAATGCCCCAACCGAAAAGGTTACTATCTCATTTTTCATGATATTATATTTTTTTTCAAACTCTTTTTTACTTATTGTAGGCTTTGGTAATTGTTGTATACCATTCGGTAAGAAATATATGTTCTCTTTCTTGATTCCATATCGAGTTAAATCAGTTTTAATTTTCTTTGACATTGCGTGATAAAAGTATGTTTTATCTAAGTTTTTCAAACGGTACCATCTACAAACATTTGACCATAAAGTGTCAATAAATCCAAAAATCCCTGGTACAATGGTGTTTTTATATGAAAATGATGGTAGGTCATGAAATGTTATCAATATATTAGTTTTTTGGCTTTGTTTAATTTTAAATGAAAAACCTCCATAAGAGTGAACATGTACAATATCATAATCCTCTAACTTTATTAGTTTATTTATTTTTCTTCTAATAATTATATTTTCATATATAAAATTGAAAACAGGTATTTTTAGTCTTGGATTGTATGTAATTATTTTTATCTTATTTTTTTTATACTCGTGTAATATTTTATTATTTATTTTTATTTTATCAGTTATTATTGTTATATCCAATTTTTTTGATAATAGTGATCTTAATAAATTGTAAGCTGCAAATTGAGCCCCACCCGAGGGGTTCAATAAACCTTTTGAAAAATATAAAACTTTCATGAGATTTTTTATTACTTTATCTTTAAAAGTTTTAGCAAATAAAAACACAATTCACATATTTGGTTGCCTTAAAAATTACCATGTTAATAAAGGGTATTCAAACACCTTAGATTGTATTTCGATTAAACCATAAGCGGAAACTAAAATTGTATTGGAAGAAATACAATACCAAACGTTTATGCTGTTGTAAAGTGATGCGTTTACGTAAGGGAACGAGTATGAGTTTGGTAAAGCAAAAGACATGTTCAACAGCTGCTTTAAGGCCTATTCTAAGCACTTTTTACCAGTAACGTCCGACAACTGGTATAGGTGGTATAGAGTCGAACTGGGCGGTCTCAGGGTGAATCTGTTTCCTAGTCACTATAATTGGATTTTGGTTCAATGACAAGGTAAACTCCTTCTTTAGTAAATGTCCATCAAATTTTTCATGTTGGTGGATTCTATCTCCATAAAACCATTTGAATGATTTGATCACACTTTTCCCCAATCTTTTTAAAAACTTTGGAACTTCGTTTTGTACCTATTTCTCGTAAGTCACAAATGCATTTCTAATCCCTCAGATTTTCCCTTGCTTCTAATGGATTCACCTCAAACTAGGGGTGAAAAAAACATATAATATATTTCCTTTAAAGAAAAACAACTAACTCCTTTAATATTCAAAACATTCTAGATTTCAAACTAAAATAGTATTTCTAGATTTTAGAATCATTTTACTAGAAAGATTTTATAATGCTGCCACCATCTTTTGTTAAATGACTAAATTTAAGGGAAAAATAGAAAAATTGTTTCCAGGATTGTTTTTTATAGTATTAATTACTTTTTTTATTTGGATTTTTTTTGAAGGTTTTAAATTTTATATCACCTCAATAATCTCTGTCTTTTATTGGGAAGGCTTATCAATTATAAATGGCATTATTCTTATAATTTATATATTACTTTATTCTATATTATTAATATACTTGCTTCTTTTAGTTTGGGAATTTTTCTTTACAAAACATGATCCTATTTTACTACCTAAAATTAAATATGAATTATCAGATAAAGAAAAAGAGAAATTATTTGTGATGATACCTGCTTACAATGAGGAAGATTCAATCGAAACAGCAATCCATGATGTTCGGAAGCATTGTTCTCAAATTGTTGTAGTTGATGATGGTTCAACCGATAGTACATACAATAAAGCCAAATCTACAGGCGTGGTAATAGTCAAGCATTCTATGAATATGGGTTTAGGTCAAGCTTATAAAGATGGTTTAAATAAGTGCATTGATCTTGGTGCAGAGATTGTAGTGGTTTATGATGCAGACAGACAGTTTCTTGCTGAAGATATTCCAATTATGGCTTATTATATTCTAAATCAAGATTATGAATTAATACTTGGATCTCGTTTCAAAGGTGAAATAGAAGAAATGTCATCATTCAAGAAAATTGGGAACAAAACTTATACTCAATTAGTAAGGTTTTTAACTAAAACAGGCTATAGTGACGCACAAACAGGTTTTCGTGCTATTAGATCTGATTTTGCAAGAAGATTGACTTTAAGAGGTGGTTTTAATATTGCCCAAGAAATGCTTATTGAAGCATATTATAAACGAGCTAAGATTGGAGAAATACCTGTAATAGTTGAAAAAAATAAAAGAGAAGATGGAAAATCTCGATTAATAAAAAATCCTCTTGATTATGCTTTCAAAACTAGTCATCACTTGTTGAAGGTTTATTTGGATTTAAAACCATTATATATTTCATCAATATTTTTTTCAGTCTTGTTCATTAATGGGAGCATATTGATATTTATAACAATCATCAATGCAACCATCTATCAAATTCAAAGTTTAAGTTTCTTGCTTATTGGTTTGATATTGATACTCCTCTCATTTTTCATAATAATAATCGGTTATTATTTTGAAGCTAATAGTAAAACGAGACAATTTTATATTGAATAATTTTTTTTGTTTAATCGTTCCTGAATCCTCATGAATTTTTTCTTTTAATTTAGTACTTCCAAACTAAGAAAAAATATTAGTTAAAAAATATGTAGATGATGGTTTAATCCCTTTTTCAATAAACTTGATGGATGGAGCTGCTATTTCGGAAGTACTGATTTTTCAATAATATTCATATCAATTAGATTGGTTTCTTGTATTAGATTCATAATAATAATACCTTTTATAATCCGTCAAAAAAGAATTAGGGTGAAATCTTTGACAATTTCATCAGATAATCACTGAGAATTCTGATTTATCTCCTCCAATAAAGCATTGACTTTTTTCTTTATGACTTTAATTGAATAATTTTCTTCTATATATTTTTTTCCTGTGTCCAAAAAAGTTTTGTAGAATTTCTGATCTTCATACATTTTGATAATCAATTCTGCAAATTCTTCTGGATTATGACTTGTTGTTAATCCAACATTTGATTTTTCTATTATCTTTTCAACATCTCCACCCTTTGTTGCTATTATAGGTTTGTTCAACATCATATACGTAAAAAGCTTTGCTGGTATAGCTGTTTTATTAAAGATTCCCTTTTTCATCGGCAAAACGGATATAGAAACACTTTGTAGAAACTCATTATAATCTTCGAGTGTGAAATGCTTATTTATTACATTAACTCTATTTAATCCTAATTCTTTGATTCCTTTTTCTATATAGCCCTTCAATGGTCCTTTTCCATGAATGATACAATTTATATTATAGTTCTTTGACTCAATTATTTGCATCATGTCTAAAATCAATTTAAAATCATACCCTGGTCCTAATATTCCGCTATATACTATATTAAAATTCTTATTGGGGTTGCTTATAGTTTCAATATTCTTATTTTTCTTTATAAATCCATTAACATCAAAACCTACCTCTATCAAATGTATTTTTTTAGAGTTTATGTTATATTTTTCTATTACTGCTTGCTTTATATTAGAACTAATTGGTGTTATGTAATCACAGTAATTATATGCAAATTTATTGAAGATATCTGCCAATTTTACAAGAAAGTTATCTTTTATTAATCCTAATGATACAATTACATCTGGCCAAAAATCATCAACATTCAGTATTAAAGGCTTCCCCATAATCATCTTGTAAAATATCCCTGTAATATTCCCAAAGAAATTTGGATTTGTAACCCAGATTAAATCAATGTTTTTAACATATTTAATTGCTTTAGTGGACTTATAACAAAACAGCAGATAATTGATCATTCTTGCTGAAAATGAATTATGGGGGATTGAAGGCATCTTTAATCTAATAATTGTGATATTATCACTAATATTTTCAAAAAAGATTTTCTTTTTTTTGTATTTTTCAGGTATGACCCCGTCTGGATAATGTGGTATGGTTGTTATAATGGTTACTTTATATTCTAGTTTTTCAATGCATTTCAGTAAGTTATTTAATCTTGTAACAGAACCTGCAACATCGGGACTGAAATGTTTTGCTATTATACAAATCTCTTTCATAAGTTTAATTAGCAAACCATTATAAAAGACTTATTTTTTCATTTACTATTTTTTAGCTAACATACTTAAGTTAGAAAAATAGAAGATATAACGACCTATTAATGCCTAGAGTCTGTTTTATCATTTTATCGTTTCATCAACCAATATGAATTATGGAGTATATTAGTGCCATAAACTAAGTTTCGTCCACCTTTTGTCAGATAAATAAGGAAACCCCCCTTAGTTAACTCCCGCTCATAGTCGTTAGAACATGTGGTGGATAATATATTACTCTGGAGTGTCTAGAAAGTTTTGGAAGTCGAAGTGAAATAGAGGCTGGATGGTTACTAGCAACACTGAGTACGTGTCTAAGAGAATTATATAACAATAAATAAGTAGAGTGTACTTAAAACAACTTTTATATACATGAGGATTGATATTAGGGAAGTAGAAGAACATTCCATCCGTCATTTATAAACGGATTATTTATATATCGGTCTAAATTATTACAGTAAACAAATGTGAGTTGTTAAGAAATGAAAAAAGTTTTAGTTTGCGGTGCAGGTGGTTTTATTGGTTCTCATTTGGTTAATAAGTTAAAAAATGAAGGTAATTGGGTAAAAGGTGTAGATTTAAAACGACCCCAATTCTCAAAAACCAAAGCAGATGAATTTGTAATTGGCGATTTAAGAGAACAAACTGTTGTTCGTAGTGTCATAGATCAAGATATCGACGAAATATATCAGTTAGCAGCTGATATGGGTGGAGCAGGTTTTGTATTTACTGGTGATAACGATGCAGATATCATGCATAATTCTGCATTAATCAATCTTAATGTTCTTGAACAAAGTGTTAAGATGAACATTAAGAAAATTTTTTACTCTTCCTCGGCTTGCATTTATCCAGAGTATAATCAACTAGACCCAAATAATCCTAAAACTAGTGAAGAATCTGCTTATCCAGCTAATCCTGACAGTGAATATGGCTGGGAAAAATTATTTAGTGAAAGAATGTATTTAGCTTTTCATAGAAACTATGGATTAAATATTAGAATTGCAAGATTTCACAATATTTTTGGACCTGAAGGTTCTTGGAATGATGGTAGAGAAAAAGCTCCAGCAGCTTTATGTAGAAAAATAGCAATGGCTTCAGATGAAATAGAAATTTGGGGGGATGGTTTACAAACAAGATCATTTCTTTATATAGACGAATGTTTGGAAGGTGTTCAGAGATTAATGGATTCCGATTTTATTGGACCTGTTAATATTGGTTCTGAAGAGATGATATCTATAAATCAACTGGCAGAAATAATTATGGACATAGCAAACAAACAATTAAAAATTAAACATGTACCAGGTCCAGAAGGTGTTAGAGGACGGAATTCGGATAATAAACTAATTGAAGAAAAATTAAATTGGAAACCCAATTATCCTGTCAAAGAAGGGTTAAAGAAAACCTATAAATGGATAAAAGAACAAGTAGAAAAAACTAATAAGTGAGGACACCAATTTAATTTTTTTTCTATCCTTCGTTTATTACTAAATTATATATATGGAATATATAAAAGGGATCCCAATTCTTTTTGTATTATCCTAGACTTTTCATCATTTTTACTTTCTATATTTAGGTATGTTAATTAGCATTATTAATGTTAAAAACTCAAGATTTTTTGGTCTACTTAAATTTTTAAAATTTAAAACTCTGTTCTATACTATACACACACAGAGTACGTTTTTCACCCCCTAGGAGTCAGTTGAAGGGAGAACTGTTGGTGAATATTTCATAAAGTCCGAGTTTTATTGGAAATTGTTTATTTTCTTTACATAAATGTGCCTCCGTTTCTTTATTAGTCTAATCTAAATAGGGGATGAAACACTTACCATATAGATTTTTTTCTTTCTTTTCCTCATTTTATTTGAGCAGTTTAATTATTCATAATGGATGGAATTAAGATAATTTTTCAGATTTGCTTTTATGTTGAAATATATTTGAAATATTCAATAGTTTTAACTAATCCTTCTTCTAATTTAATTTTAGGTTCATATTCCATATATTTTTGTGCATAATTTATATCAGCCAATGAATCTCTTACATCTCCTGGTCGTTCTGGTCCATGCTTGACCTCTGATGTTGATCTTGTTTTTTCTTTTATTATTTCTGCCAGTTTATTTATGCTTATTCTCTCCCCACAGCCTACATTCATAATTTTTCCATCTGATTCTGTTGTCAATAATGCCTTTATATTTGCTTGACAAGCATTTTTTACATAGGTGAAATCTCTTGTTTGTTCTCCATCCCCGTTTATGGTTATTGGTTCATTTCTTAATGCTTTTCTTATGAACAACGGAATTACTGCTGAATATTCTGAGTTTGGATCTTGATACGGTCCATAGATATTAAAATATCTTAGGCTTGCGGTTCTTACCAATCCATTATCGTTGTATACTTTTCCATAGTGCTCTCCTGTTAATTTTGTTACTGCATACGGTGATAATGGGTCTGGTTTCATATCTTCTTGTTTTGGTAATGTTGGTGTATCTCCATAGACACTTGATGACGATGCGAATATCACTTTTTTCACTTTATATTCTGCTGCCAGCTGTAATACATTAAGTGTTCCTGTTACATTTGCTTTATTTGATGCTAGCGGATCTTTAAAACTTCTTGGTACGCTTGGTATGGCTGCTTGATGTGATATATACTCTATATTATTTTTTTCAAACACTTTTTCTAGTTCTTCTTTATGTGCTATATCACACATATTTAATTGTACTTTTTCTTCTTCTAGTAGTTCTTTTATATTTGCGAATCTTCCTGTTGACAGGTTATCTACTATCACCACTTTTTCTGCTAGTGGTATTAGTTCTCTTACCAAGTTTGATCCTATGAATCCTGCTCCTCCTGTTACCATTACTTCCGTAAATTTTTCTTCCATTTTTACACCTATGATTGTTTTTTTAATAACCACTTTTTTTCTGTTTAAATTTTTAAATATTTTAAATATTAAATGTTAAATTTCTCTTTCTTTTCTTGAACTTCCCAGACCTCTATATCTAAACTCTTTAACCATTCTTTCTTTATCCAATTTTCTTCTCCCATCTATTAATACTATTTCCTTATTCTTACTTCTTTTTTTGATCTCTAGTATCTTCTCTTCTGTAAACTCTTTATGATGGGTAATTAGCATTATTGCATCTATTTCTTCTTCTTCTTGTATGTCTTCTACTTTTTGTACGACTTTTACTCCCCACAGTTCTTTTTCTTCTATGAACGGATCGACTAGTATCATTTCGCTTCCTTTTTTCTTCAATTCTTCTACCACTATTTCTGTTGGCGCTGATCTCAAATCTCCTGTTTCTTCTTTATAGGCTGCTCCTAGTATGACTATTTTCCTTTTTTTCAACGCTTTTTCTTGTTCATTCAGTTCTTCTTGTAATAGTTCTACCATATGTTTTGGCATGGTATCATTTATTCTTCTCCCTGCTAATATCACATATGGTTCATAGCCTAGTTCTTTGGCTTTCATTGTTAGATAGAACGGATCATGTGGCAGACAATGTCCTCCTACTCCTGCTCCTGGATAATATGGCACAAAGTTCCATTTTGTTTTTGCTGCTTCTATCACATCCATTACATCTATCCCTATTTTTTCACATATTAGTGCTATTTCATTCATTAATGCTATATTCAGATCTCTTTGGGTATTTTCTATGACTTTTGATGCTTCTGCTGTTTTTATGTCTCTTGCCACATGTATTTCTGCTTTTATCACTTTTCCATATATTTTTGCCAGATATGCTGCTATTTGTTCATTTTCTCCACTTATCACTCTATTTACTGTTATTATGGTATGTTTTTCATCTCCCGGGTTATATCTTTCTGGCACATATCCCATATAGAACTCTTTTCCTTGCTTTTTTTTGGAGAATTTTTCTATTGTTGGCGCTAACACTTCTTCTGTCGTTCCCGGGTATACTGTTGATTCTAGGACTATTATTGCTCCTTCCTTTAGGTTCTTTCCTATCTGTTCTCCTGCACTTATAATATATTTCAGATCGGGTATTTTTCTTTCATCTACTGGTGTTGGTACTATGACTAGTATTACATCACTTTCTGCTATTTTTCTTTCATCTGTTGTAAACGTTATTTTTTCTGTTTCTCTTGCATCATCATAATTTACTTCTAATCCTACATCAAAAAAGGGTAGTTTTCCTTCATTTAACATTGCTATTTTTTTCTCATCTACATCGAACCCTAGTACCCTAAACCCATTTTTTGCAAAATGCAATGCTGTTGGTAATCCTACATATCCTAATCCCATCACACATATAACTGGATCTTCTTTTAATACAATTTCTTCCTTTTTCATCTTTTTACCTCAATCTACACAAAACGTAAGAATACCCATTAAAAATATTTGCTTTTAATATCGTTGTTTTTCACTTTTCTTTATCATCCTTTTTCCTGCTAATTTTTTAGAACCTCATTATAGTTCTTATTGTGCTTTAGATATTCTTTTGTCCTTATTTCTTCCAACCACTGTTCATTTTCTATATACCATTCTATCGTTTCTTTTATCCCTTCTTCAAACCTTATCTTTGGTTCCCATCCCAATTCTTCTTTTATTTTCGTTGGATCTATTGCATACCTTCTATCATGTCCCAACCTATCTTCTACATGTTCTATTAGTTCTTCATTTATGTCTCTATCTTTTGTTTTTTCTTGTAAATAGTTTATTATTGTTTTTACCACTTCTATATTTTCTTTCTCATTCTTCCCCCCTATATTATACACTTGTCCCTCTTTTCCCTTCTTCATTACTAATTCTATTGCCTCACAATGCTCTTTTACATGTATCCAGTCTCTTATTTGTTTCCCGTCTCCATATACGGGTAATTTTTCTTTTCTTTTTGCTTTCATTATTATTAGTGGTATTAATTTTTCTGGGAATTGATATGGTCCATAGTTATTCGAGCATCTGGTTATATTTACTGGCATTCCATATGTATCATGATATGCTTGTACTATTAGATCCGCCCCTGCTTTACTTGCTGAATACGGGCTATGTGGATCTATTGGTGTTTTCTCTGTAAATACTCCTTCTTTTCCTAATGCCCCATACACTTCATCTGTCGATATTTGTATATACTTTTTCTCTTCTTTCCACTCGTTTTTATTATACCAATGTTGTTTACTTACTTCCAACAATGTTTGTGTTCCCAATATATTTGTTTTCAAGAACACTTGTGGTTCTTCTATTGACCTATCTACATGCGATTCTGCTGCAAAATTTATTACCTTGTCTATCTTTTTTTTACTGAATATGTTATCTATTAATTCCCTATTGTTTATATCCGCTCTGTAAAATGTTACCCTCTCTTTTTGTTCTTTTGTTAATTTCTTGAAATTATTCACATTTCCTGCATATGTCAGTTTATCTATTCCTATTA
>CAZHRF010000048.1:0-20150 GCA_964534625.1 uncultured archaeon
TAAGTTATATTGGGTTTAAGTAATTTTTACTGTTGTGATTATATTATTCCATTTTGCCATTTTCTTTTTCTAATTCTCTCCTAAACTCTTCAAATCTTTCTCTAGCTGTTTTCTTTCTACGCCCTAAATGGGTTACAACAGGTATAATTGTTCCAAACGTAAGCAAGGTTGCGACGGGTATTTGTGCCCAATCAAGATTTGCCCACCCATCATTAGGTCCATAGGATTTATCCAAAATAATTAAGAATGCTGCTATAATCAAGAAGAAAAATGGACCAACTGCCCATGCTAATTCGGGTTTTGAAACAACTAGTTTATTAAGCAAAAACAACAATATAAACGCAAAGACTGGCCATAGAGCCCAATCAAAAGGTGTTTGTATGCCTAAAATAATTATTGGGGTATCACTAGTACCTGTGCTTAAATCAACAACCATAAGGAAGAGCGATAAAACTATGATATTTATTATGGTTACCCATGGTTTAAATAGTCTAGTATTATCATACTGGTTTTTTTTCTTTTTCTTCATCAATTTTGTTTCATCAATTTTGTTATTATTGTTTACTTTATCTTCATTCATTACTGATCACCGTTTATTGCTTCATCAATTTTATGATTTAGGGAATCAAGAAAGTCTAATATTTTCTGAAAAATTACTTTTTTTTCTTTATCTAAAAGTACTGCATGTCCAGATTTTTTTGCTAAAAATTTTTCTACCCGAGGAGATTTAACTAAGTTTCCAAGCATATCATGGTTACTCAAAGGAACATGATAATCGTCTTTTGATCCCACATTTAACAATGGGGCTTCTAGTTTTTTTATCTCCTCTCTTGTTACTTCAAGCAGATCAAACATCTCAACAACTCCTTTTAATGCATGTTCTGTATATGTTGGGCTATTATGTTTTTTATGTAAAGCAATAGAATCCTTGCGTCTCGGCCATTTACGAATAAATTTAGAAATATACTGTAAAGCAGGCATATAAAGACCATGATAAAATGTTCCTAAATCTAAAGGCGCATTCAAGCTAACAACAGCATCAACTTTTCTTGTGGCTGCAAGTAACAGAACGAGTGTACCACCCATAGAGTGCCCAATTAAATAGATGTGCTTGCACCCTTTTTCCTTGAGAAAATCATACGCTTTAACAGCGGAATAATACCAATCGAGAAAATCGCTGGACCATTGATCTGAAACAGAAGTACCATGCCCTAATAACCGAATAGCGTAAATGGTATGTTTTCTCTTTTGATTAAGAAAATGGGCTAATTCCTTAAACTCTCCTGGTGATGAACCAAATCCGTGTACCATGAGGACACCAACATCTTTATTGCCTTCTATATATATTGGTTCAGCTCCTGACATTACCTCGCGTTCAATAGGTTTAGGACCTAAAGTTTCTACTAATGCTAACATAGATTCAATATTGAGCAAGACTTTACGGGATTCTTTTCTCAATAATCCTGGAAAAAAGAAATCAAGAGCCCAACGGGTAAAATCTTTATATGGTTGAAACAGATATTCAAAAAATAATTTCCAAGCAGAAATAAATTCAGAAGTGTTGGAGATTACCATAATATTGCAATCGTAATTGTTGTATTTATAATTTTCACTTGTAAACAAGTCAAATTGGTTATCACCAGGTCATGGTATACCTTTTTATCGAATTATTGGACTATTAATGGTTTTGAAGTACAATGGGCGTATGGGATGGGAACCAGCCTAAGCACACCATACTTAGCTGCTATTGTGGCCTAATAATTGTGGGATATCATAGAGGGATTGATTCTTTGGATATTGATCCCTGTTTGCAGACAGTTATAGATATTTTAAATTACGCAAGTTCAAGAAGCTCATTTGATCAAAAAATGGGTTATGGTTTTGTTGATGCATATATAGCATATGGTAGGGCTTTTACAATGGGTGGACTAGACCGACAATGATTTTAAATAATGAAACATGAAATATTAAAAATTAGAAAAGGAGTTAATATTAAATGATCCATAATAGTTGATTACTTTTAAGATTTTATCCACTTTCCCTATTTATTTTTTAGATCCTGTGAAAAATTACACAAACTTGTGAAATTTCCGCTTATCAGAGAATAAGTTGGACACGATTAACTTGGGATTATTACAAAAATGTAAGAATCTTGTTTTTCTTTGTGTCACTCATTTTTTCTTTTGCTTGTATTGGAGATTATTTCTTATTTTTCATATTTAGAGGTGAATTCGGCATACATCTTCATTTCCATATATTTATCCCCCATCTCTTGCTTTTTCATACCAGTTTTGTGCTTCTTCATACAGGTCTACTACCATTTCAAGAGACTTGTATATTAACGATAAGCCAAGCCAAGCAGAGACTATAAAGGGAAGAAAGTTATAAACTATCCATCAACAAAAAGCAAGTTTAATAAAAAAAGATTGGAGAGATTAATTGTGATAAGATTGAAGCCAATAAAATTTGACTTTAGTGGGTTAGAAAAATTCTGGAAAATAACAGACCAATTGATGGAAGATAAAAACGTATCACATGCAGAATGGAAAGAGATGTTAGAAACACCCGGGTATAAATCTTTGATTCATAACGAATTTCCAGAAGAATTTTTTATTAAGAATTTTACTCTTGTTTTTTCACCAGGAAACGAAGAAGAAATCAACAGGTTGCGTAATACAAAAATGGAGCAATATATTGATCACCTTTTAAAAATAAAGAGAGATTACAAAACATTAAAAACAAAAATAAACAAATTATGTGGCTCAATTGAAAAACAAAGTGAAGAAATTCTTGAAAAAACCTTTGAATGGCTACCTGAGTATAAATATTCCGATAAACCAATAGTTTCTTTTGCTTTTTTTGGAAAAGATGGGAGAGGGTATAATATAGTAACAATTGATCCTCTATTCGCTTTAGAAATAGGGGATCTCTTAGCTAGTTTTATAGCTCATGAAATTCATCATTTTTATAGGAATCAAATATTGGTATTTAATCCTGTAAAAGTTGAATCTGATGATATCTTGTTTATTAATGTTATTAACCAATTACAAGCAGAAGGAATGGCCGATTTAATTGATAAGTATCTTTGGTTAGAAAAACAACAAATCGAATTTATAGAAAAATATACTACTGCTTTTAGAAAGCATTACAATAAAGCCCCCGAAATCATAAAGGAAATGGATTTAATTATTAGTTCAATAGATAAAGATTTGTCAGATATTAGAGAAATAGGTACAAAGTTAAAAGAAATTGTGCCTATGAGTGGCCACCCTTTAGGCTATTTTATGGTAAAACAGATCCTAAAATCAAATAGAACTAAACAATTAATTGATCATGCGGGTAATCCTTTTGAATTTATTAGACTGTATAACGACTTAGCTTTAGAAAAACCCTCACTACCTGCGTTTTCAAATAAAACAATGGCAATAATTAACCAAATGGAAGATAAATATACTGAGTAATAGATAGAATAGAATATATATCAAGCGTAAACTTCAAAAAATCTTACTTTATTTTGATGTTATGACAGAATTCAATATTAAAATTCTTGAAGAACTGTGTAATGATTTTGGACCTTCTGGATTCGAATGGGATGTGCAAAAACGTATGCGCAAATATGTTGAACCATTCGCAGATGAGATCGATCAAGACCGTACAGGGACATTAATTTTTACTAAAAAAGGTAGTGCCGATAATCCTAAAATAATGATTGCTGGGCATATAGATGAAATAGGCTTTCAAATTAGTGGTATAACTAAAGATGGTTTCATTAAATTTCACCAACTTGGAGGGTGGTGGGATCAATCGTTGTTGACACAACGTGTATTCATTAAAACACATCAAGGTAAGCTTATCCCTGGTATAATA
The DNA here is from genome assembly GCA_964534625.1 of uncultured archaeon. Classification (GTDB taxonomy): domain Archaea; phylum Asgardarchaeota; class Heimdallarchaeia; order Heimdallarchaeales; family Heimdallarchaeaceae; genus CAZHRF01. Next base: position 3,868 of record CAZHRF010000048.1, read on the forward strand.
ACTTCTAAACCCCCACATGTCCTTCAGCCTGAAGAAAGGACTAAAGTGGTTAAAATGGATCAAATGTTTATAGATGTGGGTTGCACCAGTAAAGATGGAGTAAAGGAATTAGGTATTCGTGTTGGAGATCCTATGATGCCTGACTCAACATTTGAGATTTGGGAAAGACCACGTGTGAAGGAGAATGACGATGAAAAATCAAAAGAAAAAGAATTCGAGATGAAAAAATTCGCAGTAGGTAAGGCATTTGATGATCGCGTTGGGGCAGTGATGGCAGCAGAAATAGTTCGTAGACTTAAAGAAGAAAACATTGAGCATCCCAATACAATATATGGTTGTAGTACCGTGCAAGAGGAAGTGGGTCTACGTGGAGCAAGAACAGCATCACAAAAGATTCTTCCTGATCTTGCCATAGCTTTAGATACTGATATATCGGGGGATGTACCTGGAATTGGAGACAAAGCACCAGCAAAAATGGGCAAAGGACCAAGCATTTTTGTTTATGATCGCAGTATGGTACCTAATCCTCGTTTTCGTAATTATGTGATTGATCTTGCTGAAGAGCTGGAGATACCTTATCAGCTCAGTACCGTACCTGGTGGAACTGATGCAGGTGTTATGCATTTAGCAGGAGTGGGCTGTCCGTCTATTGCTATATGCGCACCTACTCGACATATACACAGCCATAATGGTATAGTTAGCATCGAAGATATGGAAAATACTATTAAATTGGTCGTGGAACTAATTAAAAAGTTAAATGAAGAAATCGTTGCTTCTTTCACAGAAATATGATTTTTCTTTATATTCCTCTTTTTTGGTATTTCTTTTTTTTGCTTACTACTCGTCTATTATTTTTGGATACGTAGCTCCTCCCAATGGCATAATATTAACTGTTAATGGTTTGTCTTTCTTTCTTTTCTTTTCTACATATTGGATAGCTTCTTTCATATTATCGAAATGATTAAAAATAAACGCTTTTTTTCTGTCAATTTCTGTCAATTTACTTACGAAAATCAATTCATTTCTTGCTAACAACCTAAACATTAGCCACAAATTCACACTATCTTCTATAGGATATTTTTTGATTTTTTGTATAAAATATAGTAACCATTTTTTTGGCAATAGTTTTGCCAATAATTTTATTACTAGCTTAGGAGGTTGTCTGCCTTCCAATTGAATATTACCCATCCCCTCTGGACACTCAGATACTATTATAATTTTACCTCCTCTTTTAACTGCCAATTTGTTGTTTAATGCACACTTTCCAGATTGTCTAGCGTCTAAATATAAAGGATTAGCAGAAACTATTAGTAAATCTGATTGTTCTTCAATTGGCGTTTCATAGATCATTCTAGATCTCTCTACTCCTTTTCTGTGTGCTTTATAGGGGTGTCCTACTACTACATCTAACGGTTCTTGATTTGAATTAGAAATAACATTAATTATGAAATTTAAACCCGCAATTTGGCCAATTTCATCTATATCCTTCCTTACAATATTATGTTCAACTTCTCCCACTATTGAATTACCTTCAATTACTTTTTCATGATTCGCTATTATTGAAGAAATTGAAGCAAAACCAGGCATAATCATTTTTGATCCTCCCGAAAAACCTGCAAAAGGATGAGGTTCTATAGTACCAATTGCTATACAAAAATCTGCTTCTATTACCTCTTTATTAATCTGAATAGGCGTTCCATAGGAACTAGTTCCTAACTCCTCCATATCACCATGTGGATCGTGATTAATCCATCGGATGTTATTCGCAATTCTTTCACCGACTTTCTTACTGAATTCTTTGTTTGTCATACCTCTATGAATCCCACACCCTATCATAATTTTTAATTGATCCTCTGTGATCGGTGTTTCTTTTTTTAGCCACTCAATAAGTATTTTGAGTATGGATGCACATTTAGTGGGTCTTGTGGCGTCATCGATTAGTAACGCAATATTCATGTCTTTTTTTAATAGTTCATGTAGCCCTTTAGTACCGATAGGGTTCTTAAATCCCTCCATTAATTTTTCTTTTAGTTCTTTATCCGTCATCCCTTTTTGCTCAATTATGTCGCAATAGTTGAGTACATTCCAAGAATCAGGTAAATCTAAAATCTTTTTTTGATTATCACCATAATGTAACGAATATTGCATATGAAAAACACATATGCCCTTTATTTATTTCTTTCGCCTACTAATCGTTAGTTTAATAGTTGAAAAATTTAGTTAATAGAACTTTTTCTTATAATTTCATCATTCGATTTTTTACTCGTTCCATTGCTTCTTCTAGTGTACTTCGTTTCTGTGAGAACGAAAAGCGGATATAATTCTTGCCAATTTTTTCTTTTGTTTTACCATAATAGAAACTTGAACCAGGAACCGTTGCAACTCCCTCATCTTTTACCAAAAAATCGGCCATTTCTAGGTCACTCATATCAAACTCTGTTATATCTGTAAACATATAATAAGCGCCTGATGGCTTAAAAGGTTTAAAATCTAGATTTTGTAATTGTTTATACAGAAAATCTCTGTTTGCTTGATATGTGTTCTTCAAATCTTTAAAATAATCTTCTTTCAATTCAAAGGTTCGCAAAGCAGCTTTTTGTTGCAAAGAAGGAGCACAAACAGTAATATAATCATGACATTTGCGTATACCTGCACTTAGTTCTTTAGTTGCAGCTACATATCCTACTCGCCATCCAGTAGCAGAAAAGCTTTTGGATATACCCGAAATAGTAATAGTGCGTTCAAACATTCCATCAAGACTCGCTAAACTAGTATGTTTATGGTTGTCATAAATGATATGTTCATAAATTTCATCTGTGATGGCGATTATGTTATTTTCAACGCATAAATCGGCTATAAAGCGCAATTCTTTAATCTGAAAGTTTATACCTGTTGGATTATGGGGCGTGTTAACTATTATTGCCTTAGTTTTATTCGTTATACAATTCTTTAATTGTTCTTCGTCAAGACGAAAGTCTTTTTCTGATAATGGACAAGGAATAACCTTTCCATGTGCCAGAATGGTGGAGGGAACATAATTTTCATAGATGGGTTCAAAAATGATTATTTCATCATTTGGATCAAGCAAAGCCAAAATACTCGATGCAATAGCCTCTGAAGCTCCACAAGTAACTGTTATTTCATGCTCGGGATTGAACTCAATTTTATTGTAAGTGGATAACTTTTTAGCAATTGCTTGTCTTAAATCCCTTCTACCATGTGTTATTGTATATTGGTGCTCATTGGCTTTTAGTGCACCAATAATGCCTTCTTGAAGTTGTCGGGGAGGGGAATAATCGGGCATGCCTTGTGAGAGGTTAATGGCATTATGTTCAATAGCCTTTCTTGTCATCTCTCGAATAACTGATTCTTGAAAGAGGTCCAAACGTGTTGCTAAAGTCATACTTTATTAATAAGCACACTCATTTTTTAGTTTATTTGTTCAGTTCATTTTTACTCAAATTCTTCTTGAAAGACCCGTAATTTAGGGTGGGGGTGAAAAGAAGGAAACGGAAGGAACAGGAAACGGCACAACTAAGGATAGACACTTTAATCAGCGTCCATTTTCAATATTTCCGCGACTAAGCAAAAAGATAAAGCAAGCGAGGGGTCTTATCGTGACACGATTAAGCTGTTTTCATACTTCAAATCTTGCAGAATACTCCTTTGTATCAATGGTGATGAATTCCATTCGTTCTATATTTGCTATTCCTACCAAGCTTAACTCATATATTGAGCTTATGTATTGACCAAAATCTATTTTATCTCTGTCATTATACACTTCATAAACATCGAGTAGGGTTTTATGTTCATTATTCATTATTGAAGTTAAAATTCTTTCATAATAATGAAAATCTTCTCTTGGTAAGCCACCTTTCAACGTGTTCCAGTTTCTTTTGAAAATTGCATATAATCGCAAATTTGTTTTAGGGAAGATGCTCTTTGCATGTATTAGCAAATCTAAGATGAAAATTGAATTACTATCTAAATTCGATTCAATTTTATTATCTAAATAGGTTATCAAGTAGCTAAGCATTTCTTCGTCTAATAAGATAATAGCTTCTAAAATTGATGCTATTTGTATAAACCAATTTTGGGCTATCGTTTCATCAATTCTTTTGTGTAGCCACACTTGAACCTCTATAAATTTAAATTCCGAAACAACAAATATGCTATTGTCTGTTTCTTTGCCCTCTAAAATAAATTTTGTTTGTCGTAATTTATCTCTAAAGATTAATTTTTTAATATTTTTCCCTTTAAATGAATCGTTTTTTTGGATTTTTTCCTCTGTTAAATCAACCCTTTTAGGCATGGGAATATTTAGATGCTGATCTACCTTCTGGGCTGTTAATTCATTACCAACATTAACTTGTTCTTGTGATCGTACAGACAAGTGCTTGTCAACACAAATGATATTAGCAGATAATTTGTCTTCTTTACATGTGTGTACATCAACATACTCAACATAGCCTGTTTCAGCTACATTTACATGTAGTTTAGTTGCAATATGCAAAACGCGGGTTTTACCACAGCTATTACATTCATATTGTATTTTAACTTTTTCAGATTTGTTCAGCAAATAGCACTCACCCTATATATACATTGATTACTTATATGACTATTAAACTTTTTTTAAACATATTTTCTTTGTAAAAATATTGTATCCCTAATTGCTCAATTTATGATAGAACGTGCATTTACAACTTTTTTACTGAAAAGATTTATTCACTTACTCATTTAAATCACATCTAAATGGCAGAACAGAGGATATATCGATAATTAGTTTTTTATTGAGCTTTATTCTGAACTTTTTTATCATAAAAGTGGTTACAAGGCAACTTTTTTAAGAGATTGTGCTATTATTATTAAAGATTGGACATCTTATGAAAAGAGAATAGATTAGAGACAAATTTATATATATTATCCCTTAAATATACGAGTTTGATATTAAAGTCGATATATAGTTAAGAGTAAATCTTTAGGTAAGTGCAACTTTAGACGAGGTAAAACAATGAATCAGGAAGAAGATCAAACGGTTGTGGAAGAGGCTTTTAATATTATACTAGACAGCAGTTTGGATTTAATCTTCTTAATCAATGAAAATGGTTCAATTGTTCAAGCTAATATTGAAGCTTGTCGCTATCTTGGACAGACTATACGCTATATACGACGGGCAAACATTAAGACTTTTATCGAAGATAAAACAAAATTTGAAGAGATAATTAAGGATATTGAAACTGAAAAACAAGCTAAAGGACGTTTTTGGGTTAAAGGGAAAGATAAAAAAGGTCAACCATTTGATGTTATTGCTACATTAATTCAAAGTTCTAAGCATAATATGATTGTTGTGATTTGTAGAAGTATTCAAGATCGTCTTGAATCAGAGGCGCAACGTACGTTCTTTTATGATCTCTTTCAATTTGAGTTATTGAATAAACTACATGCAAAGATTGGCTATATAGATTTGGCGAAATCAAATTTAGAAACAGGAAACTTGGCTAGTGTCCATTTATTAAACAGAATTAGAAAAATAACTATTGATGTTATTTATTTGATTCAAAATGTCAATATACTCTTGATATTAGATGATAATGAACTCTTAACTAATCATCGTATAGATGACATGATCAATCATGCACAAAGATATCTTAATTACTTTTTCTCTGACAGGATTAAAGTAAAAGTTCACCGAACAAATCGTCATTTGGTTGCAGGTGACGAATACCTATATAGAATTTTTGTCAATATTATTGTAAAGATGGCAGAAAAAGCAAAAGGTGATCTAGAGGCAGAAATTACCGTTAAAGAACCATACTACGATGAGATGAATGTTGTTTTGCATTTTGAAGATGTTTTCCTTTCTTTTAATGAAAAAAGAGATTTTTCAGTTACCGAGGATTTAACTACAAAAAATATAGGTATGCTTGTAATTCGAGAACTAATTGATAGATATCGTTTAAAAATTAAACTTGAAGATGTGAAGCGAATGGGTGATGTTGTAGGTACTCGAGTGATCTTAACCTTTCCTGTAATTAAGAATAAGCATAAAAGTGATTTATGATATGATATATTTTACTCGAATTTTTATTAAAGCCCTATCCTTTAGACAATTAGGCAGTCTACTGTTTTTAGGGTAATAATTTGATATTATTGTTCTCTAGGCTGTTAAACGGTGTTTTTCCGAAAAGTATTTAAGTTTCGGTAATCCGAATTTAGTAGTTACTATGAACATAACAATTGCAAATGCCAAGGTAGATCAAAAAGTCAAGGTTACAAAAATAAAAGCTGGGTTTAAAGCTCTTCATTTTCTTGCTGATTTGGGAATACATGAAGGGGAAGAGATAAAAATTATAAAGAATAATGTTGGACCAGTTATAGTAAAAGTAAAAGGGACAAGAGTAGCATTGGGCAGAGGCTTAGCTGGAAAAATTGAAGTTTCTGAGGTTTAACTATGGCATTCTTTGAAAAATTGAAGAATAAATTTTTTCAAAAAAAGAGCAAAAGACAGCACGTAAATACTTTTAATACCGAAAGAGTAAAAAGAAGTGCTAAAAATGGGCATCCGATATCCCATCAAATAGCTTTTCTAGGAAATCCCAATGTTGGGAAGAGTTCTCTATTTACTAAACTTACTGGCAAGCATGTTCACATAGGCAATTGGCCTGGTAAAACTGTTGAAAAAATGGAAGGGCACTTTGTATTGGGCGGAGAATATTTTTCATTAGTAGATTTACCAGGTACTTATTCCCTTAGTGCTCGTTCTGAAGAAGAGCAAGTCTGTTGTGAATTTATTGTTGAATCAGAAATGGATTTGTTATGTGTAGTAGCTGATGCTACAAGGCTAGAACGTACGTTATATGTTGGTCTTAAAGCACTTGAATTAACTGATAATGTTGCTTTTATTATCAATATGAAAGATGTAGCAGAAAAACAAGGTATAGTTATAGACACAGAAAAAATTGAAAGACAATTGGGTGTTCCAGTTATTTATGTCAGTGCTACTGATCCTAACGATACAATAAAGCTGAAAAAATTTCTATATGATGTGCTTCACACGGATAAGTATAAGTTTCATCCGGCAAAAATTCTTTACTCTAAACCAATTGAATCTTTAATTCAAAGTATTGAAAGCCAAATTGAAGATCGTGAGGTATTATCTGATTATCGTTCAAGATGGTTGGCTATCATGCTTTTGGAAGGCGATGAAAATATTTTTGCTCAACTAGAAGAAGAATTTGATTTATCCGACATTAAATCAAAATTAAAAAAATTAGAAGAGGAAGAAGACCTTGTACCAGCTATAGACATTTCAAAAACCCGATATAGTGGGATTCATAGAATAGTAACATCAAGCACTAAAGGTGAAAATATACCTTCTGAGAATTTAAGCGATAAGGTTGATAAGGTTGTACTTCATCCATTTTGGGGATATCCAATTCTTATCCTAATATTTGGTTCTTTCTTTTTAATTACATTCATTCTGTCAGAGCCTATAATTATTTTTATTGAAGATATGACAGAGCAATTAGGTGCATTTGTAGAAAGAGGATTAATAATAATAAATTCTCCCCCATTTCTAAATGATTTATTAATTAATGGAATTATAGCGGGGATAGGGGCTGTGTTACAATTTTTACCTATTATAATCATCTTTTATGCATTAATAGCTATTTTAGAAGATTCAGGATATCTCGCTCGATCTGCTTATTTGATGGATAGAATAATGCACAAATTTGGTCTTCAAGGTACATCCTTTATGAGCTACGTCATGGGCTTTGGATGTAATGTAGCTGGTGTAATGGCGACACGAACAGTTAAAAATGAGAATGAAAAATCGGCATTGATATTAGCAAATTCGTTTATCCCTTGTGGAGCAACCCTTGGGGTTGTATCTATTATTGCAAGTATATTCTTTAAACCTATTATAGCAGCAGCAATAATGCTTCTTTTGTATGGGTTCAGTATTTCTTTAGCCATACTTTCAACATATTTGTTCTCACTATTTTATAAAAAGGAAGAACCAATGCCATTAATTCTTGAGATACCAGAATATAGAAAGCCTAATTTCAATAATATATGGCAGTTAACAAAAGAAAGAGTAGGTATATTTAATAAAAAAGCGGGTGTTTTCATCTTCTCTGCAATAGTTATTATATGGTTTTTGAGTAACATACCTTATGGAGTACCAATTGAAAGAACAATAATAGGCTATGTTGGTGTAGCTTTAGCCTATATAACTATACCACTATTTGGTTTTGATATGCGAATGATTATTACATTAGTATTTGGGATATTCGCAAAAGAGACGATAATTGCATCATTAAGTGTGTTATATGGGGGTCCATTAAAAACAAGTTTGGTTAACATGTGGAATATGCCTCAAATAATAGCTTTTCTAGTGTTTCAACTAATTTATGCTCCTTGTATAGCAACAATATCAATCATAAAAGCAGAGACAGGAAGTTGGAAGAAAACACTAATAGCAGTAATTTATCCTTTGTTTATTACTTCCATAATTACCATTATTATCTACCACCTCTCAAGGTGGTTAGTAGGAGGATAGAGAAATGAATGAGAAAAATCAGAGAAAAAAGGATGAAAAAAACTGCTGGCAAAAAGTGAAAAGAATTTTTCACAGAGTTTTCCAGTTTGGAGATCATTGTAATATGGGTTGTTCTACGTGTTCAGATTGTCCTTATAAGGATAAAAATAATAAATATACCTTTGATATCAAAAAGAAGAAATCTAAAAATTAACTATTTCTTCTCTTTTTATATTAAGAACCTTTTATATCTGTTTAGATGCAAGAAGCCTCAAAACAAGGATTTGTTTTTAATAGAATACTGCTGACATATTTGTTTAAGGAAAGAGTTTCAAGAAGTGTTTTAGTAAATAATTATATGAATCATTTGTATTAAAGAGAAAAAAAGAAGAAAAAAACAATTAAAAGAAAAAGAGGGAATGAGACTTTTTAAAAACCTATGAAAGCTCGAATTAAAGGCAATAAAAATCCAAATGCACTTAGTATCTTTGGACCCCAAGATTGGGCATAATATCTAATGTCTTTTGTTACTTGCCAATCGAAAGTACTAGAATCAATTGTTTGTAAGCCTTTGTTAAAGATAATAGAACCAATATTAGACCCTTCCTGACTGGAATGTATCGTAAGCCAGATTCCCGTTCCTTGATATAATATTGCCATAAGCAGTTTAAACAATAGACGATAATTATCTTTTGTTAATTCTTGCTTATCTTTTGGCATTGCAGAAGTTATATACTCGCTGTATGGTCGTAAATAGAAGTTGAAAGAAAAATCGCCAGGAGAAAGATTAAACCCACCTTTGAAGTCCATTGTCATCTCAGGAGGAACAGTTTGTGATGGATCTAAATTCAATAAGAAGAATAAGATATCTTTAGTTTCATCTAAGTTTTGTGAGGGCGATACAGACGATGTTATCCAATATTTATTTTGCTGGATAACTTCCGGGGTTTCTCTTAATGTTAAAATTATTCTATCTATGATTAGAAAGTGTTCTAATCTGTTTTTTTCAATGTTCTTGAAAATCATTTTCCATCTTTTGGGGTTTAGTATTTTACTAGCTATAATGGCTTGCACTTGATCCTCGGTTACAATTCTCTTTAGTTCTTTCTCTAAAGTGGGTAAATCTACTATGTTAGGAAAGCGAAAGTGAATATACATGAAAACTAATACATTTTGAACTGCAAGATGAGCGCGATCTGATCTCGGTTGCAGATTTGGAGCAAAATCATCAACTACGGATTTTCTAATGGCCGAACACCATTTAAATAGCTCAACTCTGCTAACAGGATCTAACAGATTATACAAAGAATCATAAAAGTATGAATTGAGTACATTCGGATGCCTCAGAGCTTCATAATAAGCAAATAATTTTCCTTCATTCATTGCTAAGAGAGGGGGTACACGTATGACTATAGTAGCAGCCATTACAAATATTAGCATACTAACAGCTAAATAGAGAGATAAAGATAACAAAGTTTCAACTTCAGGGAAAAAAACATATTCACTTAATTGTTCAATACCCAAAATTGCAGAGTAAAAGAACCCATAAGAAAACAAGCTTAAAATGAAAATGAATATCAAATATATATTACCTGATTTATAGCGAGTTTCCAAGTGTCTGAAACCTTTCGAAGACCTAATGGGTATTCCATTTCGAACAAGTTTTCTTATCTCCCATGTGAAATGTAAAATAACTAATAAACCATTGAGTAATAGGATTAAAGAGTTTCCCAATAAAGCAAGCCAAAGGATCCCGACCCAATTAAATAAGTTTGGAAACAGAGATGGATCAAATTTTAGGGTAGAAATCCCTACAATTACTCCAATCGGCAAAACTAAGCTAAAAAATGTACCAACCGATCGGGCATAATAATTTATAATTCGGGGGATGAGATTTTTCACATCTAACAAAAAAATTAGCTCTTTAAAAAATTAACTCAAGAAAAAAATAAAAATAAAAAAATAAAAATACTATCTGTTTATATCTTTGCACCACAATTTACACAGAATAGCTGGCCTTCTTCTATATCTTCTCCACAATTCTCACAAAACATTTTTTTCTCTTGGGATTGGGAGGGTGTTGGTTGATCTGGAACCTGTTGAGATGAAGGATAGGTCGCTTGTGGTTGTGTATAGTCTGTTTGTGTTGGACCTGATGGGGTATATTGTTTCTGTGGACTTGTAGGTGTAAATGGGGTAGTAGATAGTTTTTCTCCATTCTGATAAATTATGTAACCTGTTCCTACGCCCAGACCTAGTAATAGGATAGAGATTACAATTGAGGCAATTGGAGACACGAACAAAACTAAAGCTAAGCCTATCGCAATAAATAATCTCCATGCATACAATTGAATAATGGTATTATCTAATTTATCAAATTGAGGATATTTAGCACTTAATTTTTTGAACGCTTCATTAAGTTTAAGGAATGCTAATATATGAAGTACAAAAGCAATGAATATGGGTATAATCAAAAAGAACAATATTAAACAGATTGCATACCCTTTAAAATAACTTTTTGCCTTAGATGCTGTTCTATTATAATCATACATTATTTTCTCTATTTTTCCCATTGATGAGGCTAGTATAAACGCCATGATTATATCCAGTATGAAAGGGATAAAACCAAGAAATGGCAGTTCTAGTATGCTACCCAACAATGAAAGAACGCTACTGATAATTAGTAGAATTCCTGCTGTCTTAATTTGATTAAAAGCTTCTTTATCAAAGTAATTTTGGTTGTACATTAAACACACCTATAATGTAGTTGTAAAATATAGTTCAATCGTTTTATAAAAAACTATCTTAATAGTCAGTTGAAAATAGACCAATCAAGAATAAAGAGAAGAGAAATTAAAGGTATTTCCAAGACCGAGAATTAGCGTTTATCCTTATACTAGAAGAATAGTATCTTTTTTATCTGTACAATAACTATCTTATCCCACTTCATATCCTCTGCAAACACTTTTTTTGCAGCTTGGATAATGTCTATATCCTTACGAGAAGCAATAGTACTATCTAGTTCACGCAGTTTTTTCATTAATGTACGACGTTTGTATACTTGTTTTTTTCTTGGTATGTTCAAGGTTCTAGGTTCTATTTTGTCGGCTACAATGCCAAATAGTTTATCATCATTTTTAACAAATTCTACTAATCTAAGGGCATCGGGTTTATCCTTCTCTTCATAGAGTACTTCTTCAGGAAACAGAGTATCAATGTGATAATTGATTGTAATTAACCATTCTTTTGAGAAGTTAATCAAAGCAATAAGTGGGTCTAGTATTTCTGTTGGGAAAACTAGTGCTTCTTCCGAGATCAATGTTGTAGCCTCTATATTTTTCTTTTCTGATTCTATAAGACCTGTAAGCAAGAAATCGTTCTCGCGATAATTATCAAATATAGGTAAAGGGGATATCTCTATACCAGAAACACTCGAATAAAGAAGTTCTTGATTGAAATACTCTAACCACTGTTGAATGAATGCATTTTTTTTCTCTAATTGAACCACTTTAGGTATTTTGGAAAAAACATTTTTAATTTTACGTACAATGGCTTTAAGTAAACCTTTTTTCTCTTCTTTTGGGTTTTCTTCTGTCTCTTTTTCTTCTAGTTCTTTCTTTTCTTCACTCTCTAGTGGATAGGTCTTGAGTATTTCTTCATATTTACAGAGCGCATATAAATCTTTAATTTTAAGTGAAAAGAGAGATTCTATTTCTTTCAAATTGAGATCATCAATTGAACTAAATATACCAACATATCCTAAGGCAAAACTATTTTGATATCCTAAATAAAAGATGTTTTTATCCTTTCTTTTATCCTTCAGACTCTCTAAACGCAAATATTTCAATATGTGTGTTTGTACGTCTTGTATCTTAATCTCGGGGAGGATCTCACTGAATTTATGTTTCAAAAACTTTGTTTCTCCTTTTGCATAAAAGAGGTCTTTATTCATTTCTTTTAGGGATATATAATTTACAATCTCTGATTCGTTTATATTAGGCACAGGTACCGTTTCATTTATTTCATGAGCAAATGCTGTTATCATTTTTAGTGCTATCATACATGTAATTATTCCAGCTATATCATCTTTAGTTCCTTGTAATATTCTCCTTTCCTCTATGACGGTACTGAATATAGTTTGAAGCAAAGCAGCTTCCAAGACATACAAAAACCACAAGAAAGAAATGGTAGGAAAATGTTGAGTACAAAAATTAATCAAATGGCGTAAAAGATAACTGGATACCCTAAGACAAGCAATGTTTTTTGGAATACCTTTATCTAATTGAAAGTAATATCTCTTTCGGGCAATAGACGCAACAGCGTAAATAAGTCCAATATGATGCGTTAAGTCTTTCCATTGATTAAAATTGTCAGGAAGATGTTGGAAAAGATTAACTAACTCTTTTACACGTTCTTCGTCACTTATAGTCATTCTTATTTCAGAAGCTGTCATAATATAATCCGAAATATAACTGCAAGCGATTAAAGATTGTTCAGTTAGAGTGGTTTTTTCTTTCATATCACGAATAACATCTTTGGTGACTGTTTTATATCTCTTAAATTGCATATCCAAATTGTGTTCATTTTTAATATCTTTAAGTTCATCCTCTAAAAATTTAAAAACAATATCTTCCATATCTTAGTATCATTATACTGCCTTTTTAAACTTAACTAGAGACACTTCAATGACAAGTAAATGTTTTTTTAATGAAAATAGTATATTAATATAAGACTGATATTAGTACTCCCGAAATAGTGCTCTGCCGCTATAATTTCGGTAATCAAACATGCAAAGATGAGTTCTAAACGAATAAAGTCTTTAATCTTTACGTTAATTCGGAAGTACTAGATATGTACTTGGAAACAGATGAAAAACAAGTTAATCAATCCAAACTTTTTTTAACTTGCATAGTTTTATAGTGGTTGAACAGACAAAATGGTAAATAATAGACATATCCAAATTAAGTCTATGATGATTCTTTCAATAACCCTTGTTTTTCTTGCTGGGTTTAAAGCTATGGTTGGCTTTTATGCTAAATCACCATCACTTCTTTCTGACGCTGTACAATCTAGTGGTGATCTGGTTGTTGCAATCGCTTCGTTTATCGGTTTGATGATAGCCACAAGACCACCGGATAAAAATTTCCCCTATGGCTACTATAAAATAGAAAATCTAATTACTTTCTTTATTAGTATCGGGTTGTTTATAACTGCAGGAAGTTTAATTATTCAAAGCATAAAACGTTTTACTGATCCGCAAGAGTTGAACTATCCTTTCTTGGCAATGACAGCCGCAGTATCATCGATTTTTATACAGTTAATTCTGGGATTGTATCTGATGAAAATAGCTAATGAAACAAATTCGCCTACAATAGAAGCAAATGGAAAAGATAAACTCTCAGACACGATAATCTCAGCGTCGGTTTTCATCTCACTAATCTTGACCTATTTCAAAGTTCTTTACGCGGAATCAGTAGTAACAATTCTTGTGTCTTTACTTATAATACGAGTGGCATTTAGCATATTAAAAGATGCTCTCTATAGCATATTGGATGTAACAAACAAGACATTACAAGAAGAAGTAGGAGCGGTGATACAAAAAACAGAGGGAGTAAAAGGCTATTCCAAATTAAGACTAAGGAAAACAGGTGCATACTATATTGGCGACTGTGAAATAGTTGTTGAAGAGGCTATAGATGTAGGGAAAGCACATAAAATACTAGAAACAGTTATTGATAATGTAAAAGAATCATTTCCAGTCATAATTTCATTTGTGGTAGAGATAGAACCAACAAAGAAGAAAGAACGAATAGTTGTTATACCTGTAGAAGAGTTTAAGGGGTTGGAAGGAACAAAAATTCATCAAGATCTTAAAAGTAGTCCTACATTGTTAATACTTAAAATAAATATGGAAAATAAAACTGTTTTAAAAAAAGATGAGATAAAAAACCCCTATTATGAAAAAACAGCTAAAGGATTATTTGACCTAGCAAAGTTGATAGAAAGAAGAAAGATAGATACGTTAATAGTAAAAGATGTAGGCGAAGTAGGATTCAATCAGATTAAAGCTGAAAAAGTTGAAATATTTCAGACATGTACAGAGAAAGGACTATGTAAAGATCAAGATGTTGATAACATTCTAAACAAACTCTATGAAGGAACATTAATAGAATTAGAAGAACCTTCTCTTAAAAATTCTATTTAAGTGAATAAAGAACGCTTCTACTTAAAAGAAGAAAATAGAACCTCTTATTATTTTATTTTTAGTTTATCTACAAAAGTACTTCTTATTTTGTTTATTTTTGGGGAAATGACTATTTTGCAATAAGGTTGATTTGAGTTATTAGCATAATAATCTTGATGATAAGTTTCTGCTTCATAAAAAGCGTCCAATTGTTTTACTTCAGTCATTATCGGTTTTTCCCAGATTTCTTTTTTAATTACTTCTTCAACAATTTCTTTTTGCTCTTCCGAAGTAAACAAAATTATAGATCTATACTGTGAGCCTATATCTGCTCCTTGACGATTAAGTTGCGTTGGATCATGTATAGTGAAAAATATTTCCATCAATTGTCTGAGTGAGATTATTTCAGAGTCAAAAATTACTTTAATTACTTCTGCATGACCGGTTAAACCTGAGCAAACCTCTTCGTAAGTTGGATTAGCTGTTGTTCCACCTGCATAACCAGAGATGACTTCTTTTACTCCTTTCAATTCTTTAAAGACTGCTTCTATGCACCAAAAACAGCCTCCACCTAATACTATGTACTCTTCTGTCATTTTAACACCAAACTACTCTTCTCAATCTAATAGGAGTTAAAAAGTACTTAAATACTGGTATATTACAAAAGAAAGAGTATAAGTTATGATGTCATGTGATTAAAGACAAAAATGAATGAAACGCTCGTTAAAGAACCAAAAAAAGATAGTAGGAGAGTTAAATCTTAAAGTAAAGAATGGTAAAATAAATAATAGTTTGTACTTTTTGATATATTATATGCTATCAATCACACCAAGACATTCTACTATTAAAAAAATCATTACTTATATTTTGATCGTTTTTTTGGCTATTATTGGCTATCTGTTCTTGGTTGATTTATTACCAAAAGCTATGGAGTTGAATAAATTAGAGATGATATTGATAGGCATCGGTTTGGGAATAATAGTTATTTATGCCATTGTGGAGTTTGTATTGATTTTGGTTTGTTTAAACAGAACAAAAAGAACTAAACCTAGAAATAAACCAAACTTTGTTGAAGATAACACAAACCCAGCTGTTTCATATTGCATTAAATGTAAGTCTGAATTTTCTAAGAGATATGCATTTTGTCCCAAATGTGGTAGTTGTAGAATTGTCACTTTAAAATAAATAAATTAATTGGCAAAAAATTATTAAACTCCCCCGTTCAAAATTATTTGGGTTCTCGATGACAAGAAGAAAGGAGATTATCAAACTTTTAAAGAACAATCCGATGTCTATAACTGACCTTTCTGTTTTTTTTGGAGATAAAGTTTCGAACAAAGATATAGCAATAGATCTTGAACACATACGTAAAACCATAAAAAAGGAAGGTGAAAGAATTCTTCAACAACCAGCACGCTGTCAAGATTGTGGATTTATGTTTACAGATAGAGATTCTTTTACTAAGCCATCAAAATGTCCAGAATGTAAAAATGAATGGATAGCTGAAGCTATTTACAAAATAGAATAATTCATTGTTATTAATTTTGTTTTTCTTTT
>CAZHRF010000049.1:0-19882 GCA_964534625.1 uncultured archaeon
ATGGGGCGTAACTGAAGAGTATCGTGAATTTGCTAGAGAGGCAGCTGAAGACCATCTGAAGACAATATTAGAAAAAACAGATTGCATTGCTTATCGGGATTTACTGGAACAAATGTGGCATGATACCAACAACGAGCAGTTTCTACGCCTGAAACAACTTCTTGAGGATCTTGAACAAGAAGCAAAGCTTATTTTGCGTGATGAACTACTGATTAAAACAAAAATGACTGTGCTAAATTCTCGTCATACATCAAAATCAGCCCTTGAACAAATCTCCGTTTTTGAATTTGAACGAAGAGAACACAAATTTAGAGAGTTTCTTACCATGTTCAAACTGATAAATGAACACGCTTAGTTTTTTTAACGTTTTTATTCTCCTTCTCTAAAATTTTTAGTTTGTCAGAATACAAACAGTCCAATTCAAGATAAACCTCCAATCCCAAGAACTTTCCATAAAACAATAAGGCAAGCTGTATAAATAAAATAATTAAAAAACTACTGCGTGAAAACAAAGCTATGAATAATGAACAAAGATTGTTTATATTTAGAAGAGATTTAAGATTAAATGACAATACTGCATTGTTAGCGGCTTTAAATGAATCACAACGGCATAAAGTTATTCCGCTATTTATTATTGATCCTTTTATTATGTCTAAAATGGGAGAAAATAAACATATCATTACCTTTCTTCGACAAGCGTTGAAATCACTCGATGAAGAACTACGAGAACACAATAGCCAATTAAACCTAATCGAGGGAGTACCGCACCAAGTTGTTAAAAAAATCATCCAAAAACACAATGTAAAGAGTGTCTTTGTCAATGAAGACTATACCCCGTATACTCAACAGAGAGATAAAAAAATCGAACAAATATGTACAAGAAAAGGGCTATCTTTCAAGTCTTTTAGAGATTTATTATTAATGGATCCTGAAAATATCTTTACATCTTCCAACTCTCCGTACCAGATATTCACCTATTTTTACAAGAAATGTAAGAAAATAGGTGTTGTTGATTATCCGCAAAAAAATAAGCATCATAATTATGCTCAATCTAAATTAGATCTATGTAAACCCATCACGAAATTTAAAAGCCTAGACAAAAAAAACATTTCTACAAGAATTACAGGCAGTAGAAAAGCATGTGACGAAATCTTGGAAAGTTTGTCTAAATATACTAATTATGAGATAGAACGAGACTATCCCGCTTTAGATGCAACTACGCATCTTTCAGCGTATCTTAAATTTGGTATATGCTCTCCCAGAGAAGTCTACCACCAGATAAAGAAACAACTAGGTACTGAACATCCGTTAATTAGACAACTTTTCTGGAGAGAATTTTATATCTACATCGCTCATCATTATCCTCATGTCTTTAAACATGCCTTCCATAGAAAATATGATCAAATGGTATGGTCTGAAAATAAAGAAAATTTACAAGCTTGGAAAGAAGGTAAGACGGGTTTTCCTATCGTAGATGCAGGTATGCGTGAATTGGCTGAAACAGGATATATGCATAATAGAATTAGAATGGTCGTAGCATCGTTTTTAGTCAAAGATTTACATGTTAACTGGCGAGAGGGAGAAGAACACTTTAGAAACTACTTGGTTGATTGGGATTTAAGCATTAATAACGGCAACTGGCAATGGTCAGCTTCAACAGGTTGTGATGCTCAACCCTACTTCAGAATATTCAACCCTTGGTCTCAACAAAAAAAATATGATAAAGAATGTAGATATATCAAGAAGTGGGTAAATGAATTGCAAACACTGGAACCTAGAATCATACACAACTGGTTTAAGAACTATCAAGAACATACTAAAAAAACACAGTATCCAGCTCCAATAGTTGAACACAAACCAGAGAGTAAGAAAGCTAAGGAAGAATATAAACGAGTGAGTTAAATTATTCTTTTGATGACAAAAGGAAAGTAAACCAATATAAAGGAAAGTAAACCAAAGGAAAGTAAACCAAAGGAAAGCAAAGAGATAGATACTTTTTCTATTGCTTAAATCCCAACTATTTTTCTAAGTTCGTCAACTAGAGGCTTTGAATGAGTATTTAAATTAGAAACTAAATCTTTGTACACGGAATTTCTCATTGAATCGTGAATTCGTTTAGTTATATCAGCTTCATGCATCTTATCTTCTTCTGCTGCTATTAGTAATATATTATCATCAACTTCAGCATATACATCATACCAAGTCCAGTAAAGGAAGTGTCTGGTAACATTTTTCCATTTTTTTGGTTCAGCTTCATTCATCACACGAATATATTTTGCTGCTTGTATAGGTGATTCAGATTTTCGCTTTTTTAACCACCAGCGTATGATTGGTTTCACTATGTACATTGTAAAAGCCGGAACAAATGGAATCAAATAACGCATACCTAGTGGGAGATCAATACGAATTGCGGGAGCGATAAAAACCAAATGTTCAAAATTTACTTTGTTTTTTCTTAGAGCATCAGCAAGAACCACACACCCAAAACTAGAAGAACAAAGAATGGTTTTATCATTAGAGAGATTAAGTGAGTCTAGACATTCTTTTAAATCACTTGAAAAACGCTCTAAATCGTTTTTTGTCTTATAATTAAAGTTTTTAGAAGAAAACTTTTCTCTCGATTCTATATAAAAAATATTAAAGTCTTTTATCGCTTCTAAAAGTACATCATCCCATCCAAGCGGCACACTACCCCAACCAGGTAGCAAGACTAAGTTATATCCATTCGTTGTTTCTTCGGGTGCTTCAGTATGTAAATATCTCAGTTCTGTACCATCTGACATCTCTATATACGATTCAATAGCCTTTTTCTCAAAAGCTGAAACCATATGTTCCTTAAAGCGATTTTCCATCTATATCATTTGAAAAAAAAATTACTTTAATAAAAATGTTTGTAGAAGGAAGGGCACATACTTAAAATAGTAATTGGTTGAAAAAAAAATCGTTACATAGTTTTTTAAATAAGTGCAAGTAGATTTATTTTATGAAACTTAAATTAGTAACCGATGCAAGTTGTGCAATACCAATAGAAACTTTAGAAGAAAGATCAATTGGTTATTTAGAATCGATTATCCTTATTGAAGAAGAATCTTATAGAGAATGCACAGAATTGGATAGAAAGCAATTCATAGAGAGTTTACCTACCCGTGATCCTTATCCCTCATCTTCTCAAGCTTCTGTTCAAGATGCTTTTGATGTTTTTACTAAAGCATTTGAGCAAGGATACGACCATATACTTTACCTTAGTCTCACTCCTGAAATAAGTAGTGTTTCAAACTCTGCAAGAATGGCTATTAAACGAATGAAAGATAAAAAAGAAAATATTACCATATATCAAACAGATCTTGCTTGTACTGGACAGGGAGCTATGGTTGAACATGCGTGGAGATTATTACAAGCTGGGAAAAGTGTTGAAGAGATAATTACACATCTAGATTCTATAAAATCAGAAATATATACTTTAAGCGTAGGAGCTGATTTTGAGGCTGTTTTCAAATCAGGTAAAGTAAAGAAAAGTCCTATTTTAAATGTAGTATCTTCAACATTTAAACTCAAACCAATTGGAGAATTGCTTCCGGGTAAAGGTTTCGTGGCTATTGGAGCTGGAATGGGTTTTGGAAAGGCAATTAAAAAAATGATGGATAATATTGAAGAAAAAACGGATCCTAACAAAGAATATGAATTATATCTAGCTGATTGTTTTAATCCCAAGATGATGTCTAAAATCGAAAAAGAAGTTAAAGACATAAGAAAAATTTCAAAAACGTTTTATTGGCAGACCTCTTGCGTTACAGCTGTTTCAGCAGGACTAGGTAATGTAATGCTTACCCTTTGTCCCAAACTTGAGATATGAGTCTCACTTCTTAACTAGACTCTATCTTTTTGCTTCAATAATGATTTTGAAAAAATGTTGGATATAACAAAAAACCCCATTTCACGCTTATTTTTTTTTTCATTTGGTTCTATAAAAATTAAAAATCAGATGGATATATCTCTTTTATTAATATATTTGTAAATAGAATGTAAAATGTTTAAGGGATAATAAAAAAATAACAGAATGATACTAGTCTTTTAATAGAAAAACTATAAAAAGAAGTAATGACAAAATATAGTTTGAGTGAACTTAATGATAAATATAGCAAAAATTAAACTAAAACTCCTCTTTGCATGTATTTTTTGTTTGGTTACACTAAGTACGCTTAATACATGTGCATTAACTCCGCCCTACGGAATTTCTAAGGATGAAGAATATGTATATAAAATTAATCGAGCAAAGTTTCTACTGAAGGTAAATGACACCCTCCTTACAAATTATACGAGTTTAACCTTAGAAAACAAAAATGTAACTATAAAAGTTGATAATATCGTTCCTTATACTGGCGAATCTTTCTTTACTAGTTTTGATGAAGTATTAGTAATCACCAGTCAAAATACTGTAGATAACTCAAAAACCATTCCTGTAGAAACATTTCTTGATCAATGGCTTAAAGATATCTTAGAGTATGGTGAATTAGCATATTATTACTTTTCAAGCAACCATGGAATGGATTTTTACACTTTTGATTATGAATATATTCCGGCGTATGAGATAGAGGAAAGATTTTCTTCCTTAGCATTTGCAGCTACCACAAATAAAACATTTTATGAAAACTTAGGAGAAACCTTGACATTTATGTCAGAAGTTTATGTATTTGGCATTTCTTATAGCACTAGACTAGATACATATACAATTAACTGTAGTTTTGGTGTCAATGAATATAGCAATGATACTGGCGTAGATTATTCTAGAGACGGTTTTTATAACTATTATAGTAAAATACGGACAGACAGAGGTTTGGTAGAAAATTATGATCTGAGATTTTATACAAAGATTATCAAAAATAATGCATCTGTAGAAATTGATATAGATTATAGCTTTAAATGGTATGTAGACGCTGTTACAGCTAGATTTGACTTCTATTTCATTCCCATGCCTTTTACGTTTGGACTACTAATTGTATTTCTGCTTCCGAAAAGAAAAAAGAGCAAAGAGGATTTTAATTAAACATCTCTTTTTATATTTTTTTTATTTTTTGAGATCAAAAAAGCTTATTTTAGGATAGGTAAAGTTTTTTTTTATGTCTTTTTTTATCTTCTTATTTTTAAAACCTACTCTGGGAGGGTTAATTGTCACAAGTACGCCTACCTTATACAACTGTTAAAACAGATAGTTCACAAATAAAAATAGTGTATGTATAATCTTAGCATTAGTAATTCCGAAATAGTATTCTATTTGTATGGTTTCTGTGATAGAATAGACAAAAATTTGCTTTAAAAGATAGAAAAATCAATAATTTCTTAATTCGGAAGTACTAAGCATTTACAAACTAATAAATACTATTTATAAGTGTTTGTGATAACCTCAGTTTACTAAGGTATTTATATGTTTAATAATATAACCAAAAAATATATTGTGTTGATCAGCAGTGGTCTAATTACTGTTATCTTGATATCTGTGCTATGCATAGTCTATATTAATCTGCCAGTTGATAAAAGCAGATATCAGTATCCCGAACCATTTTTTATTGGAGCAACATATTCAAACATGGCAGTTGAAAGTGATTCACTCATACACTTCGCCCTTATAGCACGTAACAGCAGTAAGTTACAAGGGCTGGTATATGCTAAACTTGACACTGATAAAAACGCCATACAGTACGAAGTATTGACGCCGGGAGGGGGATTCATGTACCATTATCAGATACGAATAATATTAGATCCCGATAATACGCCCTATATATATCACTATTTCTTGGATGGATGGGGAGTCAGCATGGGTGCAGCTATTAAAGCAAGGATAAATAACACATGGATATATCCAAATTTTTATACAAACCATAGTTACCCAAAATATAGGGGGGAGCTTCTTAATTGGCTATTTTCTGATCAAGGAGAGATCACATATGCGTTTATAGGCCGTGAGTACGGGTATTCTTCTACTCCTGTATTATTCAATGAAACTACTGATGAATTTCATTTTTTAAATAATACTTTCCTTGAAATAAGTAATAGTTTTACCCCAGGAGATATATGTTTGATGAATGGAAATTTAGCCCTCCTCTGGACAAAACTATGGGTGACTAGTACAAATACACTAGAGTGCCATCCTGTCGTTGCAATTAATTGGACTACGAAAGGATGGGAATTATATGATTTAGGAACCATAACCAACCAATTTTATGCAATCAAAATTATTCCTGAAAATGATGTATTTCACATTTTCTATTATGATAAAGGTGAAATAAGTTTAAATCCTCGGATATTTATGACGTCAATTCATAAACAAGGAAAAGTTATTACAAGACAAATAGCTCAATTTGACACCCCAATTTATTTTTACGAAGAAGCCATTTCTGATTTGGGAGAAAACAAATATGCCTTTATATATTCTAAAAAAGCATATAACAATGTTTCTCAGCGTGATTTATTCTTAGGTGTATTTAACGATTCAGCATTTCGAGAGGTTAGATTAACAGAAACACCAGAGCATACTGAAAGATGGGCGTATTGTAAAGTTAGTGAAAATTACTTGCATTATGGATGGACCCAACATCTTTTTGATGGAACAGAAAGAGAAATTATAAAAGCTAATCTTTTTTACAATCGCCTTCTTCTCTCTGAGATTGATAATTTTTCTCTCTTTAATGTCAACAACTATACTCAAAACATGTTTCTTTTTCAAAAGACAAATCTATCCCTAAAAGAGAATCACTATTTACACACATTTATGATAAGATCCTTTCACAGCAATCTAATAGTGAACCGGAGACTTCCCATCAAAAAGAACCAATTTTTCTCTTTTTATCCTTAGTTTTTTACTTATCTTCTTTTGCTTCAATCTGTTTAACTATTTTTTTAGCTGTTTTTATACCCGAAAGTAAACAATTTGGTACTCCTCCTCTACAAGTGTTAGCTCCAGCTAAGAAGAGATTCTTTATTGGTGTTTTGTATTTCACCTTATCTTGGTTACGATGGGGACCATACCAAGCACCTAATCTATTGAGGGTATATCTCTCAAAAGTTAAAGGAGAAGAAGATTCTTTATATATAATGGAATCGCTTAAATTTGGAATAGCCTTTTCCGCTGTTGAAATAAGCTCATCAGCTATTTTTTCTTTCCATTTTTTATACTCATCATTTTTTATAGCATTAAACCTTGGACTCCATTTTTCAACAGAACTATAAGGAGCAAGACTAAGAAGAATTAAAGCTGTTTCGTCTTTTTTACGTAAAGAGTGGTCAATATTAGAAGGTATGCGAATACAAACATTATTTGTGTTAAATTCGCCATCAAGTACAGGTTGAATCATATCTTTATAGCTACCTTTGACTGTTAAATGGGAGGGAAGATAAGAAAGATCTTTATTTACAATGATAAAAACTGCAAAACCTGAAACAGATTGACTAATATTTTCAATTTTTTCTTTGTACTCATGTGGAAGATTATCATCTTCATTAATATAATTTAGTAAAGTATTTTTTACATCAGCATTCGAGATTACCCAATCAGCTGAGATAACAGAACCATCAGTAAGTTTAACATGGGTAGCTTTACCATTTTCTATGTTGACTTTTTCAACTAAAGAGGAATAACGGATTTCCCCACCTTTATCTTGATAAAACTTTACTAGACTTTGGGTAAAAGCATTCATGCCCCCTTTAGCATAGTAGTTTCCCCGCGAATGGATATAACCAAATAAAACGCCTGTTGAAACAGCAGAGAGTTTATCAACGGGCATACCTAACCATAAAGTGAAAAAACTCAACACATCATGGAGTTGTGGATCAGAGAGATAACGATGGAGAATAACATCAAAATTTTTCTTAAAATTAAGCAAAATTTTAGGACTTTTTAGAAAAAATTTAACTAACATCCATAGGCTCTGCTTGTATTTATCAGGAGCAAAGGGTATATATTCTTCAGTCATTGCAAGAATATAATCAAAATACTTGTCTATTCCCTTCTTCTCTTTAGGAAAGTGATTATATAATTCTTCTTTATATTTAGCTATATCGCTATAAATTGTTATAACCCTATCTGGATAGTGAATAACCTCTAAAGGTTCTTCTTTGATAAAATCATGATGAAATCCTATCTCTTGAAACCATTTATCCATGAGTTGATTCTTACCCACATAAATACTACCTTCCGCTCCAGCATCAAAATAGTGTCCTCTACGAGTAAATCCACTAACATATCCCCCAGGGATAGTATGTTGTTCTAGAATTACTGTCTTTAAGGTAGGCTTAGAAACTTGTAATTGAATACCCGCGGATAGACCACCCATTCCCGAGCCTATAATGACCACATCATATTTTTGCATTTTTTTCACTTCTTTTCAATTTAGATATATTTAGACTTGTTTTTGATGATGTTTTCAGCTATATGGACACCATCAATAAAAGAAGTAGGCACACCTTTACTTCCTACATTGGATCCAACAAGGATTACATTATCAAAAGCATATCTGAACTTTTCCTTAGGTTCATTCTCATGTGGGCCATACCATCCACCCTTCGCTGCAAAAGTATATCTTTCAAATGTTAATGGACTTGCTGCTTCCTTATATATGATATGTTGAGAGAAGTTGGGAATGATTCTTTCTTCTATCTTTTTGATAATTTTATTCATATAAACTCTCTTTAATTCTTTGTATTTTTCCTTTCTTTCTTTATTATTTGTTTTCCATTGTTCTTTCCAATCATAAGGAGCCAAAGCTAAGACTATAATAGCTGTTCCATCATCTCTTTTTAAGGAAGGATCGATTTTTGAAGGAATTCTAACAGCTAGCCCATCCATTTCAAATTTCTTTTTTAGTATCGGGGTTATTGGGCAATCATAGCTATCTCTTATAGTTATATGAGAGGGATAATCTTCCAAAGTAAGGTCAGTAATAAGGAAAACCCCAAAACCAGAGATAGAAGGTTTAATATTCTTAGCTTCCTTTAGTTTTTTTTCTTCAATTGAATCTCCTAATAATTTCGTATATGTATGAACTAAATCAGCATTAGAAAGAATCAATTGTGCTTTAAATTCTTCACCAGTAGATGTTTGGACTCCTTCACCCTTCTTATCTTTTACAATAATTTTAGTGACTTCAGTATTATAAATTATGTTTCCCCCTTTTTGTTCAAAAGTATGGGCAAGATTTTGACTAAACTCAAGCATACCGCCTTTTGGATAATAATTTCCATAGATGAAAGGATTACCAGCGACTATTACACCTGTGGGAGCAATTATTTCGGATGATGGTGCGCCCAACCACAAATTGTAAAAACTTAGTATGGAACGCAATTGCTTATTTGGCAATTTTTTCTCAAGCAATTTTTCAAAAGACATTAGACCATAACGCACTATCGTTGGACTACGCATCAAAAATTTTAACATTGACCACCAATTTCTCTCATGAACAGTAGGATCTCCTCTCCAAAATTGGTTAGTCATTTTTTTCATTATCTCAAAATAATTATTAATCTCTTCCTCAGCTGAAGGATACTTTTCAATTAATTCAGATTTGAATTTATTATAATCAGAGTATAAGTTTATTTCCTTATCAGGATAAACCATTTTTTCTAGTGTTTCAATC
The DNA here is from genome assembly GCA_964534625.1 of uncultured archaeon. Lineage (GTDB taxonomy): Archaea > Asgardarchaeota > Heimdallarchaeia > Heimdallarchaeales > Heimdallarchaeaceae > CAZHRF01. The sequence continues at coordinate 9,627 of CAZHRF010000049.1, forward strand.
AAAATAAACTCTTGATCAACTTCTAATTTTTTGAGAATTTTTGATAAAGGTTGATTTTCTCCTGCATATATTACCCCTTCTGCCCCACCATCAAAGTAATGTCCTTTGCGAGTAAACCCCGTTACAAATCCCCCTGGTCGATCATGTTTTTCTACAATGAGTGTATTCATGTTATTTTGTTGAAGTGTAAGTCCAGCCCCTAGACCACCCATTCCACTTCCTATAATAATTACATCATAATCTTGCTCTTTAGAATTATTCATTTTAATCTGTTCCATTTTTATTTTTTTTATCTAGTGTTGTTAATATTTTTAGTAAATGCATGGTACTTTTTATGCCTTTCTCGAACCATTCAACCATAAGATTCTCGTTTGGAGCATGATTACCTTGATCAGGTTGAGCATAGGGTAAAATATATAGTGGTTTTTTTATGATCTTATATAGGTTGTAAATAGGCAGACTACCGCCTGCCAGAGGTACCTTAACAGGCTTTTTTCCAAATCCATTATATAATGCTTTAGTTAAAATAGCAGTCCATTTTAGATTCATTGGAGTATACATAGGATTCATTGAGGCTTCAAAAGTGAGTTGGCACCTATTTATCCGTTGTTTCCATCGTTCATCTCTCTCACTTAAAGCTTCAAAATGAGCTCTTATAATCTTTTCAATATTTTCCGTTGTTTGATTAGGAACTAATCGAATATCAAATTCCACAATAACTTCACTCGGTATGATTGTTTTAGCTTTTTCTAGTACTTCTCCTGCTGCTATACCTAGAATATTGAAAGTAGGTCGAAACATGACTTTTATTGGAATAGGCAATCCTTGCTCTTCACCAAAAAAATCTATCCCCAGTTTTTTCTTGTATACGTCTAAGGGTAATTCAAGTTCTTTAGCTGCCAATTGAGCTTCTTTCTCTGGAGTAAAAACATCATCATAAAAATGATTTAACAGGCATCTCCCATTGCTATCTTTCATCGTCTTAAGGATCTCAACAGCCTCCCAAACAGGATTAGGTTGTATGCCACCATAATTTCCACTATGTTGATCTTGTTTAGCTGTTATTAACCGTAATCTAAAACCAAGTATCCCTCTCGCCCCAAATTCAATAGTTGGACGCCAAGAACTATGTGCAGGTCCATCAGAAACCATAACTAAATCAATGTCTTTAAAGAATTCTTTTTTTTGCATCATTCCTTCATCAATTGAAGGGCTACCCAATTCTTCTTCACCATCAAAAATGAACTTGACATTAGGCATAGGAAGATTATAGCTTTTTTGAAGATCAACAGCTACTAAATTGGCAAAAAGCTGCCCCTTATTATCTCCAGCTCCACGGGCATAGATTCTACCTTCTTTAATTTTTGGCTTAAAAGGAGGTGAATCCCATTTATCTAATGGATCAGGCGGTTGTACATCGTAATGCCCATAAATTAGGATGGTGGGCGTATCTTTGCTCCTATTAGAGTTTATTTCTGCTATTACAAGTGGATTGGAACTTGTTTCTACTACCTCCACATAATCAACAAATTCAGATAAACGTTCTTTTAACCATTCTGCAGTTTTTCTAACCTCGGAAGAATTGCGGCTTACGCTGGGAATACTTAAAAAATCAAACAAATCAGACATAATAGTTTCTTTATTCTGTTCGAATATGGCAGAAAAATCATTCATCAACTAGTAAACTACATACTAACTTTAAATAGTATTTGTTGAATTGTATTTTTCAATCTTCATAAACTCAATAGACTTTTTTATTGAGAGGTAATAGATAAACACCAATTGCATAAGAATCTTTATCAAATAAAAATAAAGAACTGCAAACTTAAACAGAAAACTTGGCGTATTTTCTTCTTTATAATTGACTATTTTGATGAATTAGGCGTTGATTTTGCATCTAACAGCGTATTATTTACTGAATGGATTAATAAATTCCCTCTAAAGAAAACTATTAATTTGCTGATAGAATCTAATCTTATTCCAATTAACATCTGTTTTTCCATAAAGGTTCAAGAAATTTTGCACATATTTTTCGCCAAAATTCCAAGTGATAGACCAAATAACTGCAGCAAGGTCATAGTATTGGTCATATACCCCTCCATGTATCCAATCAACAAATCCGCTTACAGTATTTGTATGTATCAAAATATTAGGCAGACAATAATCTCCATGAGAAAAAACCAATTGTTCAGTAAATTCTTTACTTTTTTCTTTTAATCGTGCTAATAATTGATAAGGATCTTCATCTTGCCATTTGATATCAAAATTGTCTATCTTCACTAATCCTTTCTTTAAACGCTTTTCCGCTATGCTTAATAAGCGTTTGTTAGTATAAATCAAACTGGGGGGAATGTCTTCATAACTTAATGAATGAATTTTGGCTAATCCAGATGCTAACAATACAAGCACCATTCTTCTTTTAGGATACAATCGTTGTGAAAATGACACGACCCCTTTAATTTTCTCTTGTAATAAGTACTCTTTACCGCCCGTCTTTGAATAGTAAAGCACTTTCGGGACGGGAAGTCTTGAATCTATCCACTTGAGTATTTGACAACTATTCATTAACTCGTAGCCTGTTTCTGGCTCATTTATTTTTAGATAATATCTTTTCTCTTTATCAGTATCTTGTATCTCATAAACATGGGAGCGAGACTCGCCTATTGTATTCTGGTGAAATTTACACCCTTTGATCATTAGAGAAAGATCTTCAGGTAAATGGTGGTAATCTATCACATGTCTCAAAAGAAAAAATCCCATTAGATTTATGAAGATTGTGTCTATTAGATTTTTTTTAAGAATTTTCTTTTTTGTGTATCTGAAAAGTCGATGCTTGAGCATTTTTTTGATTGAAGGATATCACTCTCCAAATAGTTTAAGAATCAAGTTTTAAAAAATGAAAGATAAAAGTCACTTATTCTAATGTTTTCTACTCCTCTCTTATTGCTTCTGCTAATTTTTGGCTTTGAATAAGGTGAAACCCAGGATAGGTTGAAACAATTCCTGATATAATACATAATCCTATTGTCAGCAGATAATCCCAGATATTAAAATATAAATCTATTCGAAAGAAAAATTCAGAGACAATCGAGTTCCAATATACAGTCAATAGATGACCAAAACCTATACCTAGTATTATTGCTATTATAGTTAGAAAAAGTATTTCTATCATCAACTGACCCAGTAATTGTTTATTTGAGAATCCAAATGTTTTTTGGAGAGCAATTTCTCGTTGGCGTTCAATTGCTGTTATAAAAGAAGTGGTAAAAATAATAATACTGGAAACTATAAATCCTAAGATTATCATCACTTGTACAATTAAAGTCTGGTTTGAAACCAGCTGCTTTATGCGATTATGGCCATAGGATTTAGTTCTAACGTTTTCTATCTGTGGTTGTTTCATAAGGTATGTATTTGTTTCATCAACATCATTGTCTTTGATTTGTACTAACGCGCTATTAATAGGCATATAACCTAGTTCTTGTTCAAGGTCTTCAAGAAACAAGAAAAGAGAAGCAGCTACATCCATATCACGGGATAAGCCTACAATAGTACAATTTATTCGATGTGTACCAATCCAGAAATCAAATCTATCACCGATTTTCAGATTTAAGCGTTTAGCAATATATTGAGAGAGAACACATTGCATGGATTCAGAAGAATTGATTAAACTCCCTTCTTGAAGGTCTATTTTAAGTAGAATCGAATTCGACCGAATACCTCGTAAGATGACCAGCATTTCAGGATAGTCTATTGGTTGACCATACCCTTCAAAGTAAGGTTCAACTTTGGAAATAGAATGGTGATCAATAAAAGAAAGTTGCTCTTCACTAACAAGCATATCATTAAATCTTACTTGTAAATCCCACTGGATTTGATGTTCATAATAGGAATCAATAGACCCGTAAATACTCGTTTGAGCTGAAACCAATGAAAAAGACAGTAGTATTGCACCTAGAAAAGCAACAATAGTAAAAAATGAACGCGAAGGATTACGTAATAGATTACGTAAAGCATATTTAACATTCCAAGGTAAATCTAGTATTTCATGTTTCTGCTTATAAAATCTCGAACCGAATTCCGAAGGTTTTCCGCGAAGAGCTTCATAAGGGGTCATTTTAACATTAGATCTAGCTGCGAGATAAGTAAAGAAGAGCACAACAGCGAAAACGGATATACATACTTCAACAGAGATAAGAACTGATCGCTCATTAAGAACGGTTAAAACACCCCATCTTCTACCCAGAAGATTTGTAAGAAGAGTTAAAAAATATTTGGAGGTGAAAAAACCCAAGCCTATACCTAAAATACTTAAGATTGTACTTCGGAGTAAAAAGGTCTGATAAATAAGTGTTGAAGAGAAGCCAAAAGCATAAAGTGTTCCTGTTTGTTTTCTTTGTTCAAATGCATAGCGCTTAGTAATGATATAAATAACAACTCCTGAAACTAGCATAATAATTATTGCTGAAGCGTTTAGATACTTAGAAGTCAAATTAATAGCATCTTGAAAAACTGCACTTACACTAATTTCTCGCACATGCCAAAAGAAAATTATGGGCGCTCCTGCTTCTTCTAAAGTTTTACGAAGTTCTTCAGAAACAGAGGTAAGTACATCTCCTGAGACCTCTTCCCAAAAGTAAATAACAATACTATTGTATATGCTTTCTGGGATATTAAGTATTTTTCGTAGTGTAGGTTCATAAACAAACAACACCCCATTTTGTTCAAGATAATAACTGAGAAATTCTATGGACTCAACCAATCCTACAATCTTCAGAACCCATTTACCTGAAAGAGTTAAATTATCGTCGATTCCAAGTCCCATCTCCTCTGCAAATGATGAGAGGAGGACTGTTTCATTTTCTTTTGAAGGCATCCTTCCGGATATTAATTTCAATTGGTTAATCTCCAAAGATTTATCAGGATTATAACCTACTATATTTGCTTGATAAGAATCATTATTTTGTCTAATCTGTCTTCGTGCTATTACTCTTGCTTCAATAAATTCAGGTGGTCGTTCAGTAACTTCAATAATCGTATCATTTATTAAGGGAATAACCGCTTCTGTTGTGTTATGAAAGCGTATATCTAAATGACACAACCTATAACGCTCTGAATCTTCACTGAGTGATTTTTCTAGAGAAGGCGCAGTTGAAAACATAGCAATAGGAAAAGACACAACCAGAAAGATTGCAAAAAAAGAGATGTATGAACGAGAACGATGTTTCCAAAGGTCTCGTAAAACTGATTTAAAGATTTTTTTCATTTATACTCACCTTGTTTGTGTTTTGTCTTTCTTTGGTAATCTCATTTCTTTCCCTCACCTTTATTGATAATAAAAATCTTCTAGTATTTTACCCGAACGGAGTTTAATAATCCTATCAGCATATTGTTGCAATTCGTTATCATGAGTAACCAATAGCACTGTCTTATTTTCTTTTTTTGCAATATCACAAATTAATTTCGTGATTAAATGCCCAGAATCTTGATCTAATTGTCCAGTAGGTTCATCGACTAATAAAACATCAGGGTTTTTGGCTAAAGCACGAGCTATTGCTACTCGTTGCCTTTCTCCTCCGGACAATTGTGATGGAAAATTGTTTTTTCTTTCTGTTAAACCTACTTTGTCTAAAAAACTTTCAGAAGTCGAACGAACTTCTCTTTTTGGTAAATCGGTTAATTCGAGTATCATCTCAATATTTTCTAAAGCTGTCAAAGTAGGAATAAGAGAATAAAATTGGAATACAAATGCCAGGTGATCCTTTCGATATTGCGTTAATCGTTTAGCATTAAGATTAGAAATTTCTTGATTGCAAACAATTACTTTACCAGTTGTAGGAGTATCAATACCGCCTATTAGATTGAGAAGAGTAGTTTTACCAGAACCTGATGGACCCATCACAAAAACAATCTCTCCTGATGAAATAGTGAATGAAACATTTTTCAACGCATGAACAGGAACATTACCAAGAAAATAAGTCTTGCTTAAATTATTTGAAAGTATTATCGGATCAGTAGGTTCCATGTATCTCCATTAATACTACCAAGCGTTTTTATTATATTTTTTTGGGTGTTTGAAGAGAGATTAATTTTTGAACATTCCAAACGTATATCTTTTAGTGATTTGAAATTGTTGATTTCTAATAGTGAATTATACATATAACAACATCTATGAGATCCCAATTTTAACACTAAAAGAAGAAGCAGTAGCAGCAATGCTCAGACAACAAAAAGGAAAAAATACTAAGAGTAGGTCCTTTTATTGTTACACCATTGAAAAACTGAAAAAATAGCAGTACCAGATTAAAATAGTCCATTTCTTTTAATAATTCTGTGAAAATACTAATTGAATTATTACATAGAAGATCACAAAAATAGGCGATATAGTTAATGATCCTTTCCAAGAAGTAACATAATCATGGTTATTATAGATACTAGAGTTCTTTTGGGTACTTTTGGGTACGGGAATTTGGATTGGCTATATTGAAAAGGGAGAGAGCAATCTTACATCAATTCTGAAGAAAAATTGGTTTCATGAAACGTTTTTTCGCCATTCATCCCACCCTCAAGTGAGTGGGCATTCTGGCTAGGTAAGGTAAAAATAATAAACTTTAATCACCAGTTTTTATTGGACTAAATGTCCATATAAATGAGTTAATATTTACTAGTCACAAAGTTATTTAGGTGAAAGAATGGAAGAAAATATAATTAGAATTATAACTGAAATTCTTAAAAAAAATGACGCAATCAAAGTGTCCATTTTCGGTTCATTTGCAAGAGGAGAAGAGAGAGAGGAGAGTGATATTGATCTTCTGGTAGAGTTTGCTAGTAAAAAAAGTTTGCTAGATGTCATAAGAATAGAAAGAGAACTGACTGAATCTTTGAATAGGAAAGTAGAAATAGTTACAGAGAAGGCTATTAGCCCTTACATGATATCCTCAATCAAGAACGAAATGGTGACAATATATGGGTAAGAAAGAGGATAGTATCTACATAAGACACATCTATGATGCTATCTTAAGAATTGAAGAATATACTAAAGGTTTTACTTATGATACATTTATATCTCACAATTTGGTGCAAGATGGAGTAATTAGGCAATTAATGATAATTGGGGAAGCTTCAAAACTTATTTCACGAGAAGTAAAAAACAAGTATACCCAAATACCTTGGAAAGATATAGCTGGAATGAGAGATAAATTGATCCATGCTTACTTTGGAATAGATGTAGATTTAGTATGGGGAGTTTTGGAGCATGAATTGAAGGAATTGAAAAACAGTATCTGTATAATGCTTAAAAAGGAATAAAAGGAGATTATTAACTACTATCCATCATTATACAAGTCCTCTAGTCTTTTTTGTTTATCTTGTGCCCTCATTATTTTTTTTGCCTAGTTTTTTTCCTCACTCATTTTCTCTCCCTTATCCCTTCTTTGATTCAATTTTTAAGTCATTTTCACGGTGTTTATAAAGGAGTACGTTCTCCTTTGGAAAGGAAAAAGAAAGAAATTACTAGTTAAAAATTGTCTAATATCTGATCTAGTAGCAAGTATTGAACAAATAGATCTACTAGGGCACCGATAAGGTATTCTATAAAGAGAATAAGGAGGAGAAACACGAAACTGTACATCAGTGATTTTTTGATAGAGGTTTTGATAGATTCAGGCTAAACTATATCTACATACTTAATATGAGGTGTTAGTTGTAAACTCGAATGCCTGCATAAATGTTGCTGAGGCTATAAAAAACAAAGGAAGAAAAGCCAAAAAAACTATGGCTTATCTATTTATTAGTTGATGACGGGTACACAATATCAAGAATCTGAGCTTTCTGCGAAGGAATAGCTGTAAAACGCAGCATTTGACTAGTTATCCATTCAAATCCAAATTTATATTCTATTATTTCCCATATTTTAATTGCTATAGCCCAAAAGATAACTATGAATGTTGAAAAGATAAAGCATAGCCCCATATTCATGTACCATTCAACTATAAATAGAGAGAATAGAATACGAAATACTTCAACAATGACAGGTTCTAACATTAACAGACTTAGCGTCACACTTCCAAATCTTCGAATAGGACGAGTAAATCTAGCTCTTTGCGCTTTTTTCTTAACATTTGTTAGATCAAAAACTTTTATCATACCTAATAGCAGTAATATAAAAATCCCTAATTGAAATAATTCAAAAGAAAACTCTTGAAGATCAACAATTCTTTGAAGCATCGTATCTTCTAGAGTTATATAGCCAATCAACCCTAAAATGAACCATAGTCCAGCCAAACTTGTAATATATTTCCCTATTTTCTGTAATTCATTTCGTTGGTAAGCGATACCTATTAAAAGACCAAATAGACTAAAGCCCCAATAAGGCAATATCGGATAATACTGATTTACTAAATACCCCAATAATATTGATATCATTACTTTATTGTCAATTATGGCTTGTTTTACTATAGGGTATAAAGGAATTCTTAGTAAGCCTAAGAATGTTACTAATGTTGCTAAAGAGGCTATAATTATATATTTCTTAGTAAAATTTTCTTCATCATTTTTTTTATGTCTAAATAAGAAAAATAGCACCAAACCATTAAGGATAATGCACCATCCTATCATGATTAATGTTGAAGCATGAGCAATTCTATTGAGAGATGGCCAAACAACTTCACCAGTTCTTATCAATCCAGGTATCAAACTCATTCTAAAAAAACCAGCTTCTCGATCTAATAGACCAGGAGCAAGAAATGGAAAATAGACATAATGAAGAAGGAGAAAAAAACCTCCATAGGCTATTGAACGTAAGAACAATTTACTAACAGGTTGTCCAGATTCTATTCTGCGTAGATTGGCTATACCATGCGAGGCACCCGAAATAATAGCAAATAGACCTCCCCAGCCTAACAAGAAACCAATGATTGTGATAATAAGAGAAGGATTTTCAATCGCCTCCATAATTTTTCCATAATTAAATACTAGAGCGTGAATAAATAATACACCAATTATGCCTAATCCTCTTAGAATATCAATAGCATGACATCTTTTCATAGAAAGGAAAGATATAACTATTATTTAAACTTAGAGTGGGAATATAACAAATAGGTGGACGAGATAAAACAATCACCTTATCACTATTTTTATCTATTTCAGAGAGGATTCTTACATGATCATATCTTCTTTGGATTTTTTTCCGCTATAATGCTCAATGTGTATTTTTCCTATCATTACTCTTTCTATAGCTTTTTCTGTTAGTTGGTCTTTAACCACTTTTTCTGGAATATCTTCTAATTGTTCTATCATGGTTGTCAAGGCTCTTCTTTTTTCTTGAATATTTACTATAAATTCCACTTTACCTTTAAATTGGACAGTAGCGTAAAGGTGATTACAAGCCCCATGTTGATAACCATAATCTAGTAACGCTTGACCCCAAACTACGTTATTTTCTTTTAATATATCAATTTTCTTTCCTTCTTGAGCGCAATGAAAATAAATTACGTCAATAGAGGGATCATAACCATGACTCAAAGTAACCAGATAGGGCATATTTTTTAGACACATAGCTATAGTTATGTACTTGGTTTTTTGTAAAATCTGTTTAATTTCTTTAGTGTTTGTAATCTCCTTTTCTTTTCTTCGTATTCCTTTCATGTGTTCATCATCTCTCTTGATGTAGTTACTCCTTTATAAACTTCCTTCCTTGAGACGAGAAAGGAGAAGCAAAAAAGGGTGTGTGGGAAACAATCACCAAGGATGAAAATAAGTGAAAGATTACAAATTAGGCGTTAATCCATCAAATCATTTAATGACCCTAGAATTTTATCAAAAGCAGGTTCTTCATTTTTTATTGATTCTTGATATTCTTTTTCTAGTCCCTTTTCGTATGCTTCTTTTACTTCTGCTATCTTTTTGGGTAGTTCGAACATTATTTTTTTAATCTCCATGTCACTCACTAGTTTTTCAACTATGTCATTAAATGATTCTTCTTCAATTTTTAATTCTTTGAGCCTCTGATATGTCTCTTCTCTCAAAGAAATAGTTTTCCATGTGGTCATTTTGCTCATTCCTGTCTTTCATCTATACTTCCTATCTTACCTAGAATCAATGTTACAATAAAAAAGTTATCTACAAAATATTATTAACTCTTTGGATAACACTATAAGTTAATAAGATGTATTTTATTAAACATTCCAATGTGAAGTTTGAACTACTCTACTCTACTCTACTCTACTCTACTCTACTCTACTCTACTCTACTCTACT
>CAZHRF010000050.1:0-19614 GCA_964534625.1 uncultured archaeon
TATACTTGCGGGTAACCGTGGGTCACGTACCCAAAAGTACCCAAAAGAACTCATGTAATCAGTAGATTTATTTCTAGCATGCTTTTAATACTATCCTCGCTTTTATATACTAGTAAAAAATTATATATTCAATGAGTTCGTTTATCTGGCTTGTACTACAAGTGATTATTTATTCGTCTTTGGGTATGCTTTTTTACAAACTACGAGAATTCTTCTCTTTAATCCCCTTTTATTTATATCTAGGGTCTTTGGAACTCCTTGTGAGTTTGTTAAATAGTGTCTATGTATTAGAAATAACTCAAAACATTGTAATTGGAGGGGGTCAGGTAGTCTATACAGCAATCATTTGGTCAATTATGCTCATTTATCTAATGGAACGTGATCAGAAAATTGTTACTTTTATCATTTATTGTTTAGTTATCATCCAGTTGATGTATGTTGTAATTTATCCGTTTATCTATATAATGCTAGAAAAGAATTTAGTCGCTAATCCTCTTTCAATTCCTCCAGCCTTGTTTAAAACTTCATGGTGGATATTTATTATAGGCAACTTTCTAAGATTAGGAGAATCATTTATTATGATATATCTCATTGAAAAAATACAAAAGAAAGCACCCAACTTTCCTTGGCAAGTTACTAGTCTAGTTGTATTTAACTTTGTGTTAATTATTGATGGAATACTTTTTCCTTTACTTGTTTTTCCAGTAATTTCGTCGCTCTCACTTTCTAAAGGGTTGTATGGAATATTAATTAAACTTATTTTAGGCTCTTTATTTTCAATTACTTTAATATTAGCAATGTTCATTCTTCGATCATCGTTTGATGAAAAAGAAACAGACGAAATCTCTTTACTTAAGTTACTTTCGCTCCCAAAAGTAGATCTTATTCAAAGATATCAGATTGTAAGAGATGAACAACGAATGAATCGATTACTTCTCAATTTGCTTTCACATGATTTGAACAACTATATCATAAATACGTTAGGAAGAGTCGATATGATTTTAGAAGATGATGGGGAAAATCTCTCCAAATCTACCCAAAACCTTCTTAAAACTATAAGGCGGATACAATATGAATCAGATTTTCTTGTAAATAATGCTCTCAATCTAGACAAAATTAAAACAAAAAAAATTGAGCTTACTGAAGTTAATCTTCAAGAATATGTTTTAGATTCTTTAGAGAGAATTAAAAGAATGTATCCAAATATAGAACTAAAAGTCAGCGGTGTGGATCAACTCCACAACGTAAAAGTTGTTGCCAATTCTTTATTAAGTAATGTGTTCCTAAATCTGTTTATTAATTCAGTTAAATACAGAAAAAAAGATCAGAATAATGTAGAATTGCAATTCAATCTAAACTTCAAGGTAAATGAACATGTGTGTTTGTGTATCACCGATAATGGAAAGGGTATACCGGATACTATTAAACCCAACATTTTCGAATATGGTAACTTTGAAAAAAAGAGAGCTAAATTAGGACTTTATCTCACCTCGGAAATATTAAAGATGCATGAAGGAAAAATAGAAGTATATAATCGCCCTGATAGCCCAGATGATTATACAAAAGGAACTATGTTCAAAATATATTTTAGAAAGGTAGGAAGACAATAAAAAACTGAGGAGAATAAAGCATACTAAAATTTAGATTTAAAACGTAACATGCAAACGCACGTAGAAGCACATGAAAGTAGATTGAATCAAAAATAAAAAGGCTCAAGAAATCTACTAATCCCATTTTTAACTCTCCAAGATCAGCTTTGCAGGGATAATATATTTTCAAAAGTTTATAGAGAATGCGAAAACGCTGAAAAAAGTCATTATACTCATGTATCTGCTATCGACAGTTTTTAAAGCTCGATAAATAAGCAAGCTTGTAGTTGGGGAAGATTAGAAATAAGCGATTATTTTGATGAAGTTTTTTTCAACGTCAGAGATAATTGCTTAGAATCATAGCTTCAAAGCATTGATTGTTAGGTTAATTATAGATGGTATGATATCAATGAAATTTGAAGAATATAGTTTAAACCCTAGTATAGTACGTGCATTAAATGATATGGGAATTTGTCATCCCACAGAAATTCAAGAAAAAGCTATCCCTAAACTGTTGAATAGCGGAAAGGTTCATATTTTAGCTCAAGCAAAAACAGGAACAGGAAAAACATTAGCTTTCTCCATTCCTGTAGTAAATCAAATTAGTCCAAAAGAAAAATCAGTTCAAGCTGTAGTTTTAGTTCCGACAAGAGAACTTTGTAAACAAGTTTACACTGTTATTCAAGATTTGACAAAATATAGAAAATTGAAAGCTGTTGCTGTTTATGGCGGAGTTTCCATCAATAACCAAAGAAAGAAAATTAAAAGTGGAACGCAAATTGTTATTGCAACGCCAGGAAGGTTAATGGATCTATATCGAAGAAAATATATCTCGTTTCATAATGTACGCTTTGTTGTTTTAGATGAAGCAGACAGGATGCTTGATATGGGATTCTTGCCTGACATGCAATATATCTTGTTTAAAGCTATGCATAATGTTAAACCACGATTGTTATTGTTTTCGGCAACAATGTTAAAACAAATAGCTCATATAGCTCGTCAGTTTAGCCATGGGGAACAATTATTTGAGATTAATGTAAGTAAAGATGATATTACTGTTGCTAATTGTCAACAATTTTATTACGCGGTAAAAGATAACAGAACCAAATATTCTACCTTTGTCTCTATTTTACATAAAGAACAACCTGAATCATCAATAGTTTTTGTTAATACTAAAAGATGGATCAAAAAGTTGAAACAACGTCTAAGAAAAGAAAGAAGCCTTCCTATTAGATTTGATACTTTACATGGTGATAAGACTCAAGCACAACGTGAAAAAGTCTTGGCTAAGTTCAGAAATAAAAACATCGATTGTTTAATCGCTACAAATGTGGCAGCAAGAGGATTAGATATACCTCACGTAACTCATGTCTTTAATTATGATTTACCACGTGAAGGACCTGAAATATATGTACATCGAATCGGTCGAACTTCTAGAATGGAAAGCGATGGAAATGCAATTTCAATAGTTACAGGTGCCCAAATGAAAACTCTTCACAAAATTAAAAAGTTTACAAATAAACCGATTAAGAGGCTTTCTCTTAAAACAAATGAAAAACTTTCTAAGAGTAAAAATCCCAAAAGATATGGTTCAAATAAAAAGATCCATCAATCTCATGCTGGCGACTAAGGTAGAATAGAAAACTTCTATCTGTTTTTTCTGCTGTGTATTATTGCTGTTCATACTATTTCAACTTTGAGATAATATGGCGAGGAGTTCGTGTGGTATTTCTTTCTCCATCGTTTCCTATAACAATTATTTTATCAGTATTAGTTTGTTTATGTTTTACCTAAATATTTTTTGGATTACCATGTTTTATAAAATTATCAAAAAGATTAGTAAACACTTGACTTATCTTGATAGGATCACAAGAAACCGATCCTAGTGTGTCTTTTGTGAAAGTTATTGTTTTTGGGATTGTTACACTAGCTAATTTTTCAATGAGAAGATCAAGGTTAACATTTTCTTTAATTGATAATTGCATACCTGTCTCAACCATTAAAATGCTCTTTTCTATTAAATCAGAAATAAGTTGGATTCTTTTTTTTGCTCTATGAAGCAGTTCAGTATCATTGTTTTCAAGATAATAGCTTAAATAGCCGTCAATTGCTAGTAAAGAATTGTTTACATCATGACTAATGAAACTGACAAATTCATTTAAATCTTGTCTCTTTCTGTGTAGTTTTTTCTCTTTTTCTATGCGGTTTTTTACCTCTTCTTTAAGCCTGAGGTTTTTATCCTCCAACTCTTTTTTTAACAGTTGGCTACAGTATCATTTATGATTTTTGCAGAATCAGGATCAGTAGAAACTAGATTTGTAGATCGTTTTTTATTTTCATTTTAGGAATCTTACTTGTAGATTCAACTTTATGTATAGCTCGCCATTTTCTTCATAAATCTTACCAAATTTCCATCTTCCTGAAGAAGCAGTATCAAGCTTTACATTATTCATTAGATAATGCGTAAACTCTTCACGTCCTATATGATAACAGATTAACTCCCCATCTTCTCTCGCAATAATGAATCCACTGGTTATATCAAAATCTTCATCCCATATTTCAGATGGTACCATCCCCAATGCCGAATGAATGATAAATTTCTTAACTCTGCTTTCATAAAAAGGCTGATTATGCTCAAGATCAAATCCACAAATGTTTTCCTTTTTTACTTGTTCTATTAAATCTAAAACTTTATTTCTTTTGGAGCTATAATAATCTAAAACCATGGCACCCATTATTTGAGGCAAAGAAGTATCAATGAATTCCATGTTAAGAGTATATTCTTTTGAATCTATTCTATTAAAGCATAATTTACCCCCCTTTTCTTCTATTTTCTTTAGTCTCTTTTTTATTTTATTCCTCGATTTGATTGAGTTTACTTCTTTTATAAGATTAGAATCATATTTCAATCCCTTGATTTTATAAACAAAATTTGTATTACCACTTGCATTTACTAGGGTTGCCGAGTTCCCTATTTGTGATTTGATACTAAAACCCATTTTCAAATCAATATCTTTTTCATAATCATGAACTACAATTATAATGTCGCTTGTTTCAGTATTATCTTGACGTATATGTTGTATTTTTATCCATTCCATAAATTGTTCAGTTTTGGGAAACGCAAAAGTTCTCTTTCTTTTCGGAGGATTTTTGAGTTTTCTTAGAAGGGTACTAGCTTCTTCTACAAATCTTTCAATTGGTACTTCTAGCACCATTTCACCTGTATCTCCATTAACCACTTTTACAATGGAATTTCTTCTATATTCCCAGTTTTTTTCTTGTTCCTCTCTTATTATTGTAAGTATTTTGTAAAATTCTTCAGGTATTTTTTCTAGACTTTCATCTGCATGGTGTAATTTGCCTTCTGCCAGCAATTTAAAAAAGACATAAATTTCCGTCCATTCTCCTTTATTTGCAGTTAGATGATTAGACATATTGAATATTGTAAAACATGGGTTTTTAAATGTTTTCTGAATTTTATCTATTAACATTTGGCATTACTATTTGTTTTTCTTTTTATTAGGTGGTAATTTAACAAAGTATGAATCTAACTTTCTGTTTTGATTTGTACGATGTTTTCCATTAAGCAATTGTCTAACTGTTTTTCTAAAGACTGATCTGTTTTCAGTATCCAATATTTTCTTATTCATTTGTACCATGGAACCATCAATTTTCAATAACCCATTTTTTTGCATAAAATTAAGCAGTTCCTTAAAATTGTCTACTCTTATACATTTCCTTTCAATATACCTTTCAATGGTAGAGACATACTTTCTTCCCGTTTCTGTTATTTGATTGTCTTCATAGAGAGAAACCATAAGATCTATGACTGTAAGTGTTTTTTCTTCATCTGCATTCAGTTTAATTATATCCTTCTTGTCCAATGCTTCTTTCATCTTTTTGGCTATTTCTTTTACTACTGGTATTGGGACGGAATTTGCTATTAATTTATACTTTCTAGTCATTGCAACAGGAAATTTATAAGACTCGGGGAATCCTTGTAATCTTGCCCATTCCCTAGGTGTCATTTTTCTAATTCCTTCGTTATTTCTTAAGCTGATATCATCTCCCTCTTTCTTCCAACAGTTTTCCAATATTTTGTCTTTAACAAGATTTCTTTCTTTTCCCATTCCTCCCAAAACTATAGTATTAGCTATACCATTCCTTGATACAACTTCGTAGCCAAATCCATGACCCTTTGCTTCATGTCTCGCTCTATGTTTTTTTAGACCATTTAAATATTCTTGTGATAAATAGTATTTATCTGGAACATCTTTTTGCAAGATATCGTCCAATACAGCTTCCTTATTTGTAGGTTCAGGAAAATCAAATGCCAATCTTTCTCTAAACCCTACTACATATATTCTCTCTCTGTTTTGGGGAAGTCCAAAATCTTTAGCGTTTAGGATCTTATAATATACTTGATATCCTAAATCTTTTGTTAAGACATCTTTAATTATTCTAAATGTTCTTCCTTTATCGTGATGTTTGAGATGCTTAACATTTTCCAATAAAAAGGCTTCAGGTTTTTTTTCGCGTAATATTTTAGCAATATAGAAGAATAGAGTCCCCCTTGTATCATCAAACCCTCTTTTATGTCCAGCGAGAGAAAAAGCTTGACATGGAAAACCAGCCACAAGTATATCAAAATCAGGTATATTTGCCATACTTTCTTTTGTTATATCGCCATCAGGATCTTCGTTAAAATTTGCTTCGTAGGTTTTACATGCATACTTATCAATTTCATTTGCATAAACAAAGTCTATTCTATTTTCAAAAGCTTCTTCAAAAGCTATTCTTGTTCCACCTATACCTGCAAAAAGATCAATTGCTTTGTATATCTTATTTTCATCTGTTTGGACATTCAATGCATTAACATTTACATTTTTCTCTTTAAAAAACTTGTTTATTATTATGTGACATTCAATTCTGCTTCAATTTTCAAGACAACTTCATCTATGTTCTTTTTTATTTCATGTCCCCAAAACCTTAATACGATCCATCGCTCTTTTTTCAGCTTCTTATCAACTTTTTTTGCTCTGTTCTTATTTTGTTCAAATTTATTTAACCAAAATTCCTTGTTAGTTTCAGGTATTTTTCTACATTCGGGACATCCGTGCCAGAAACACCCATCACAGAAAATAGCTATTTTCTTCTCTGGAAATGCTATATCAATTTTTGCCACTTGTTTGTATTGGGTTTCGAATTTGTGCCCTCTTTCTTCTAATGCTTCTTGAAGCGCTTTTTCTATTCCTGTATCTTTTGTTTTGATTTTACTCATAAATCGACTTCTCTCTTTTTTTGTAAATATATCGGGCATATTATCAAAAATAGATAAAGTGCATAGTATTTATTATTTCTTTTAGTGTTTTTCTTTGTTATATCTTTATACAACACCATCATGATATTATGGTAATTATATCAAATTTATTAAAATTATGCCATTGCCCTCTATTCATTATTCTATGTTGTTTAAGCATTATTGAGAAAATTCCAAGAACCCCGTTATTAGAATAGTACTTCCTACAAGGAGACTTATCTCAAAAGATCACACCTATTTGGCAATGGAAATTAGGAAAAGTTCCAGTGGAGGAGAAGGGGTATAAAAATGAAATGATTTGATTGTTTATTGAAAGACTCAAAAAGAATGTTTGAAAACCATATCTAGTTATAGTTTACTTCGTTTTTGATTGGGAAAAACTATAATGTACCTCACCCAACAATATTCCAAAAGGATTGGTTTTTCTATCAAACAAGAATTGTATACTTCGTAAAATCCATTCATAGGTAAATATAAAACCTAATTTCTCCCATACTCTCATTATCAGCTCCCAGTAGACAAATGCAATCACCATAAAAAACAAAATCTGGATGATATTCCACGCTAAGTATGGGGTATTTTCATTAAGCCTTACTGATATCCCCCAAACTTGGCTAAATGAGGAATACAGTAGTCGAGAGATTTTTGAATCAAAAGTATAAATAGTTAAAGAGATAACGCTATATCGGCGTATCCATTTAGTTTTTTCTATTAAACGTTTTTTATTGAGATGGGTATTAAAATCAAATGTTTTCAAGAAAAGAGAAAATCCTCCCATCATTAATGCTATGTTTACAAATTGCAATTCAGTAGAAATATCTTCAGAAGCATAATTAACAAGGTGGGATACATCAATAATTGTTAAAATGGAAAAGAGATAGATCCCTATTCCAAGAATTATTAGTGTCATTTGTTTAATTCTAGTAAAAGAATACTTTCGATATAGCATCGTTCCATAACTCACTCCTATGAGCGAGAAAGCCATGGTTTGCATTAATTTAAACCTTCCTTGAGTAAATTTTGACAGAATATAGGCTTTTAGATTAAAACCTGTTATTGTTATATTCTCTAAAGCGCTTTGTCCTAAAATAATGAATATGGGACTTATAATCAACAGAAGAAAAGAAAGAAAGATAAAAAGATAAACGGTCATACTCCCATCTTGAGTTTTATCCACATGTTGCAATATAAAATATAAATAAACACAAAAGATTCCCCCCCAAATAATAGAATCTAGAGCCTCAGCTTCATACATGTAACACCAGCTTATATGAAAAGTATACTTGGGGTTTAGTAAGGCTTTAAGACCCCAAGCAAATCTGTTTAAAATTATGATTAACGCACCAATAAATGTTTTATTAACTAAATAAATGATCTGTCTTTTGCTGTTCTCCTTACCTATTTTGTTTAGTTTAATAACTATCCCTAACACATACAGAAAAGTAAATACAGTCCCCCACATTGAAAGAATAAATAATGGAATAAGAATGATCATCACATAAAAAGGCGCATTACTAAAAATAATCCCGGCTAATTCATAATTTGTCTGTCCTATTTGTTGCACTAGAACATGAACAAGTACCATCAGAAGAATAGCTATACCTTTAGCTATATCAACGGCTAAAAATCTTTTTGAGTAGAACCCATTTTCTTCTTGTGGTAAATCTTCTTGCATGGACATATACCTTATTGTATGAAGATAAATATAAAACATTCTCTTAGAAGAGAATTTAATTCGTTATTATTATTTTTATTTTATTTTAGTTTGGTACATTGTCCACTTAAAAATAAAAGATAAAATGAGCTAGCACATTACTCTCTTGCTGTTTATTCCTTATCGTTGGTTTTAATGACTCTTTATTCATTCATTTGAATACACTTGTTTTTGAAAAATAGCCCATTGATTTGATTAATTCAGACACAAGAAACTTGATATTGGAATCTATTTGTAAACAATAATAGATAAATAAACATCTACTGTACATCTCTTATGAGCTCCCAAGAGAGTACTGTAAACGAGATAAATCAAGCTCTCATAACTACTTTATCTGCCCAAAAAGAAATTAGTCTTATTCTTTTATATGGCTCACGCGCGAAAGGAACCCATTCACCAAAATCTGATGTGGAATATATTGTAGTGCTTGAAACTAATAGGGGAAATAAACTATCTTTTGAATGCATCTACAAAGGTATTCCTGTTTCACTTTTCAGTATCTCATGGGAACAATTAAACAAAATAGCTAGTAGAGACGAGTATTGGATCTTACCAGCAGGTTCGTATGTTAGTGCTAAAGTTATTTATTCCAGATCGGAAGATGATTTAGCATGTTTTAAAGAATTTCAAACAAATCTTGGATTTCAAGAAAGATTTGAGAGTAAGCATTTAGATAACGCTCTTCATTCTTACGATAAACTGACCAATGCATTAGGACAAATGCTTATAGCTAAACGTAATGGTGATATAAGAGAAGCGCGTAAAGCAGGTTGGGAGTTATTAATAGCTGCTTCATTTATTGTAGGGCATATCAACCAGAGATACTATCTAAATAACTGGGGAGATAATTTATACGAGGCTTTTGAATTTCAAAGCATACCCCACAATTTTAAACAACTTACGAATATCATCTCGCATATTGCAGACATTGAGTTGATGTTACAATCTGCTGTAGAGCTAGTTAATGGGTTAAGAATGTTATTGATAGATAAATTGGAGGGCAAAGAAGCTAATGATGCACATGAACTTGAAATCCTCAAACCTAATAGTACAGATGCACTTTCATATAATAATAAAATTAGAAAAGCTGCTCAAAAAGAAGATATAATAGCTGCTAGCTATGCTGTTCATGATTTCCAGATATTAATGGTACGAGACTTATTAAAGCAAAGTAACAAGTGGGATAAAGCATCCAAGCTTCGTCTCTATTCTGATTTAATGACTGAATATATGCAACAAGGCTTTCCTGATTTCAATCATCTCATTTCTCAAAGAGATTTCAAGAAAATGTTAGAAGTAACAGATCGGGTAGAAAAAGAGTTAGAGGCTTTGTATAATCCTGATCATCAAATAAATGAATATGGGCAGTTTTTAGCATTTATTAACAACACTATATAAAAATTAACCTTGTATTTTAATAGTACTTTGGAATTAATAGTTCTGCACAACAAAAGTGGTACGTTTTTCACCCCTATGAAAAGATGAAGGAGAACTGTTAGTGTGGTGTTTCATAAAATCCAAGTTTTGTTTGAAATTGTTTACTTTCTTTACATAAGCGTGCCTGCGTTTCTCTATTAGTCTAATCTAAAGAGGGGATGAAACACTTACCAAAAGTGTAGGTGAATTTGGAAAAAAATGATCTCATTTTAAATTACTTATAATAGGTCTAAATTGTTTTTTAGAATAATTCACATATATTTGACTCTATTCAAGAAGTACTACTTAATGAGAATAGTTTTTAAAGGGTAGACTTTCTCTATTTATTTGATAAATATGGTATTTCTTAGACGGTTTAGAAACATTTTCAGAAGAATCAAACAAAGAAAGATAGAATGGGTATATATTGATCTAGTACAATCGCTACCCGAACGACCAGCTCCCCCAAGAAACTTTTTTATGAAACGAGTACTGCCCGAACCCAAACCAACGATTAGTTTTCTAAGAAAGCTAATGTTACGATTATCTACAGTTAAGAATGTTAAAGGAGTTATAATACATTTTAGAGATGAACAGTTAGGCAATGCTAGAATTCAAAGCATTAGAAAAATTTTAGCTGACTTTAAAGCCACAGGTAAGAAAGTTATTGCCTATGCAAATAGTTATTCTTTTCTGGATTATTATGTTGCAACAGTAGCAGATGAAATATATATTCAACCTGGTGGATCAATTAATCTAGTTGGCGTTGAAATGAATAAAATGTTTCTCAAGGATTTGCTGGATAATCATAAGATTAAATTTGATGCGTTACCCATATCTCCTTACAAATCCGCTGCTGATACTTTTACCAGAGATACTATATCAGAAGAAGATAGAGAACAATATGAAGCTATAGTCGAAACAGTTTTTGAAGAGGTTATAGAGGCGATAATGGAAAAAATAGGCAAATCAAGAGAGGAAGTTATAAAACTAATAGATAATGCCCCCTATATTGATACAAAAGCCAAAAAGTTGGGGTTAATAGAAGATTCAATTTCCAATGAAGAACTTGCAACAGTCGTTAAAGAGGAAGAGAATAAAAAAGGACCCAAAATCTATTCATGGGATCAAGTTAAAGATATGCTTGTTATACCTAAATCTGGTCCAAGAAACAACCAGATAGCGATTATTAGTATTCTTGGTCCAATAGTTGATGGCGAATCTAAAAGACCTCCAATGAAATTTCCGATACCTATATTTGGTAGTGCTCAATCAGGTGATCATACCGAAGTGGCTAAAATACGCAAAGCGATGAATAATAGGAATGTAAAAGCGGTTGTGTTAGAAGTTAATTCTCCTGGTGGTTCAGCTGAAGCTTCTGAAGCAATACGATCTGCCACTAAAGAACTGACTAAAAAGAAACCTCTTGTCGCTTATTTTAATGACGTATCCGCTTCAGGAGGATATTATGTGAGTACAGGAGCCAACTATGTGGTAGCTCAACCTATGACTTTAACAGGTTCAATAGGTGTTATACTAGGTAAAATGGTTTTAGATGACGCTTTAGATAAAAAGGGCATTAAAAAGTCCTATATCCGTATGGGTAAACATGCTGGAATGTTTAGTCCTGATGATACCTTTTCTGAATCAGAAAAAGCATTGTTAAAGGAGCACTTACATAATATCTATGATAATTTCGTTGATCATGTGGCTGAATTGATAGATAAGAAACCAGAAGAATTTGAGCATCATTGCAGAGGACGAGTGTGGTCAGGTAAGGATGCGCATACGATTGGTTTGGTTAATGAGCTTGGAGATCTTGATACAGCAATAAAAAAAGCTGCAGAATTAGCTGGATTAGGCAAAAAATATTGTGTTACTGATATCTATGAACCAGATAGTTCAGTTCCAATTTGTGAAGAAGATGGAACTATTAAATTTTCACTTAAGGAGTGGTTAAAACCATTTACAAAGACAAATACATGGTATCTGATGCCTGAAGAAATAGAGATTAACTAATTAATAAGTAAGTTTGTAAATCTCTTTTACTGGTTATAAGAAAATAATTAATCTCTTTTTCTTTTTTTGTTACCTTAAGGTTTTTAGATGGATCTAAACCGTCTATCATTCTGGATTGTCCTTTTGAAAAGTCTTGTAGTTAAATAGGAGGTTGTGATGCTCAATCTAAAGTCTGTAAAGGAAGATAGTGTATAAAGAAGAAGAACTGAAAAAAATAGTGTGCAATACTTACTCAAATTATTTCTTAAGAAGTTCGACAACTCAACTCAACTAAAAAAAGAAGAAGAGAAAGTATTTCTTCAATTTCTTTTAGTTGTACTGTATTTTATTAGAGCAATACTGATTATCGATATACCAATGATCACTACGTGGATAAATGAAATGGATTTTGTTAATTCTTCTTCATTTTCATCATCAGGGAGATCATCATCGTCATCCTTAGTTTCTTCTAGGGGACTAATTGTTAAATTGATTATATCACTTTCCGCTGTATTCTCTGCAGTATCTGTAGCTACAATATAAAAGTCTACTACAGTACCCGCTTCTAAAGGTCCAATGGTTACTGAATAGGTTGATTCATCTTCAGAAGACATACTAAGGTTCTGCCATGAACCGCTATTCGTCCTATAGATTAAAAGCACAGTGTCCACTTTAACATTATCTTCTACTATAGCGGTTACAGTTATTTCATCATCTTCATGTGGATTTTCTGGCATATAGTTTATGTTACTTATTACTGGCGGTATGTCGTCTAGTATAGTTAAAGAGATTATATCGCTTTCCGCTGTATTCTCTGCAGTATCTGTAGCTACAATATAAAAGTCTACTACAGTACCCGCTTCTAAAGGTCCAATGGTTACTGAATAGGTTGATTCATCTTCAGAAGACATACTAAGGTTCTGCCATGAACCGCTATTCGTCCTATAGATTAAAAGCGCAGTGTCCACTTTAACATTATCTTCTACTGTAGCGGTTACAGTTATTTCATCATCTTCATGTGGACTTTCTGGTATATAGTTTATGTTACTTATTACTGGCGGTATGTCTTCTACTATAGGATAAAGATCCTCTGAACCAGCTGAACCATCAATAGAATATGAGCCAGAACCTGACCAATCAGACCATAAATTCCCTCGCTCAAGTGTCTCATTGTACCATGTATTATTTTCCCCACTATCATATGCTTGAGAGGAGCTTCCCCCATTATCAACAAAGAGATTATTGTAAATGGTAGCCTCTATTCCTGAATCTATGTAGATACCATAGTTTGAGTTATCGTAAATATTATTGCTAGTAATAATGTTGCTATCTGCTTCGTTTAAATAAATTCCATACAAATTCATTAGTAATGAGTTATTGATTATAGTGTTATGGTTAGAAGTCCATAACCCCATTCCAATTTCTTCATGATTGGTGATTGTGTTGTTACTAAAAATATTTGTTGTTGATGAATCGCCTATATTGAAACCACGCCAGTTATCTGATAAAGTGTTATTAGTTATAGTATTGTTGCCAACATTCCATAAACCCATTCCTATTTCTTCATGATTGGTGATTGTGTTATTAGTAAAAATGTTTGATACACACCCATCTCCAATGTTAAAACCTCTCATATTGTTAGACAAAAGATTACTAACTATCGAATTTGTCTCTGCATTCCACATCCCTATTCCAATCTCGTGATTATTCTTAATTGTATTATTCTCGATAAGATTAGAGAAAGAATTATTTTCTAGTATCATACCATAATCATTTATGTCAATAGTATTAGATTCAATAATACTGTCTGAAGCATCAGATAAATATATCCCAATCCAATTATTAGTGATTTTATTATTAATGATTTGTCCATTACTAACCGAGGTTAAGTTTATCCCTATACCACTCCCATAGACAAAATTCTCTATTTCACAATTTTCTATAACGAAATGTGCATCAGTATTCGTGATTTTTATTCTTGCTGTTCCGGTATATGAGATATAATAACCTTGAATTCTGTAAGGATCTTCTTGTGTTCCTGTTCCTGGAAAACCATACTTTAAACTGAAATCATCGTTGCTTTCAATTATTATTGGGTCAGTAATCATTAAATCCGTTACCTTGACATTTGTAATAATAAGATTATTTTTTATATATTCTTCATCTGGAACAGGCTCAACATAAGCAGTTATATTGTAAATAGAAGTATCAGATGGTGTCCATTCATAGGTTAGGGTGTAATTTTCCTTAGGTTCCAAACTTTCAATGATTACACTCTCGACCATCACTTCATTGATATATAGATACATTTCCACATTATTTTCTGTATGGAGACCATTGTTGATTGTTGTTGTATTTAATAACAAGGTTTCTCCAAATTTGCTAATTGTATCGACTTCAAGCTGTATAAAGAGATCATGTTCTGGGAATCCTTCCATTGCCCTTGAAGCATTAATTCTCCCATGCCCAAATTGTACATCAAACCCTTCTGGACCAAGATCATCAGCAGTTAGATAAAGTAATTCTGTAACTTGTTCTGATGTATAATGGGAGAATTCACTCATAATAAGAGCAATAAGTCCCGATACATGAGGAGTAGCCATAGAAGTACCGCTTAAATAATCGTAATTATTTCCCGGTATTGTGGAAAGAATATTTACTCCGGGAGCAGCAACAGCTATTTCTTCTCCATAATTGGAAAATGAAGCCAAATTATCTTCTTGATCAGTAGCACTCACAGCTATTACATCGGGCAAATTGGCAGGAAAACTTACTGGACCACCATAATCATTACCTGCTGCAGCTACAACGATACTTCCATTATTAACCGCATTAGTAACCGCATCAGCTATTATTTGAGAGTAACTACCTCCACCCCAACTATTACTAATGACATGAGCACCTTGCTCTGCAGCATGATCTATTGCAGCAGCTGCGTTAATATCACCAGTGTAATTCCCATCTCCATTGAATATTTTCTCGGCAAAAATAGAAACATTAGCGACACCAGCTATACCTAGACCATTGTTAATAATTGCTGCTACTGTACCAGCACAATGAGTACCATGATAATGATCATCAAATGGATCATTGTCATCATTATACCAATCATAACCAATATCCAGATATGCATCTGCTAAATCTTCGTGGTTATAATCAATTCCAGTATCAACAATAGCCACACGAATGCTTCTATTACCAGTATTGACTTCCCAAGCATCTTCTAGGCCTATTAACTGCGGACCCCACTGATTATGCCAACTAGGATCATTAGGTGTAAAAAGAAGTGAACGATATTGATGAGGCTCTAGATAATCAAAACCTAAAATATCTTCAAGTTGTGATTGTAACTGATCAACTAGCCCTATAGGGACTTTTACTACATATGCATCTAATCTACTCTGATTTATTACAATTTCTGCTTCAACATTATTCAAAACCATCTCGAAGTAATTTATATCAAAGTTTTTGTCTACTTTTATAACTACTTCAATAGCATTATCCACTATTTTCATGATGGGTGAATTGCTGAACGAGTTTTGAGCAACAGAATAGTGATTTGGTTCATAGTAGTAATAATCAGAACCAGGTTGTGTGATCTGAAAATACTCCTTTTTTGGGCTAAAGCTGTTTTTATAGTTATAAATTGTTTGACCAAAATTACTGGAAGAATAGTTAACTTTTATATTCTTTTCACTCAAATTTGATTGTTCATATTTTTTCCCCCTACTTATCTCTTCATGCGTATATTGTTGATTATTAAAATAATCGTAAAAAAAGGCAGTAGGCTCTGATATGTCCTTACTTGACTGAGTTTTTCCACCTGAAAAAAAACTGGTGGAAAAAACAGTTGATGCAAGTATTATAGCTATTACAATTAAGCTAATCTTTTTTTGTTTCATTGATCAGTCAGACTCCAATGTAATATTAAACTAAAATATAAAAAAGGTTTGGATAGTTAAATTGCATGTTTAACACTATTCTAAAATCATTATAATTAACAATTAATAATAATCGATAATCGTTCAGAGTTAAAAGAAATTCATTCAATTCATAATCGCTTTTAATGCTGGTCCTATGATTTAGAAACCAGCTGGGGAAACTTAATTATTAATAAAAAGCTTATGTACCCCTTACTCTTTTGAAACAAGCTAAATTCACTATTCCTTGATTTTATTAAGAATATAAATAATAGAAAAAAGGTTAGAAAAGGAAGAGATAGATTGTATATTCTAGTCTCTCTTCATTTTTTTATTGTATGTATGTACTATTATCCCACCTATCAACATTGATAGACTAATCATTGTAATTGGGGCGAAAGAGATTCTATTCATTTCTTCTTCTGTCTCTTCAGTCTCTGGAGTAGTTTGATCGGTTTGTGTTTCATCACTATGTTCAATTTCGAAAGAGATAGTCTCACTTTCTACAACATTGCCAGATGTATCAGAGGCAAAAATATAGAACTCTATAGTTGTTTCTGCTTCAAATGGACCAATTGTGGTAGAATAAATGGAACCATCAGCTGTCATCGCTTTATGTTGCCAATTTTCTTCATTAGTCCGATAATACAATTTTACATTTTCTAACTCCACGTTATCTGTTACGTGAGCAGTAATAGAAATTTGGTCATCATCAGTAGGAGAACTAGGAGAGTAAACTATATCCTGGATTGTAGGAGCTATGTCATCTTCAGGAATATTGTATATTTGAAAAGGTATTAGTTGACCAATTGATAATCCATTATTGTCTTGTGCTATAAAGTTTAATTGATAATAGCCGTTTACATAATTAGTTGTATCTAATGTAACTATTAACTCGTCTGTCGAAGTATTATACTCTATTCCTTGTATAGTCATTGAAATGCTTTTTATTCCAGAATAATCTGAAGCTTGGGCAGTAATTGTGATGTTCCCTGAAACTTTTTCTTCTTCAGATATACCATATACTGATAGTTCTGGGGATACATTGTCAAAATTGACCTTGTAGATATTTAACCCGAGCAGAGATCCAATATACAGTTTACTATTTGTGGAACAGTAATCCATTCTTGAGATAAAATAGGTAGATAATCCATGTTCTTCACCTTCCCACTTTAATAAATTATTTGTACGATTATATGCATACAATCCTCTATTTGTTGAAAAGAAAATTTCATTTCTTGTAGGTATGTAGTATATGTCATTTACAGTAGGTATCCATGATGAAGAATGAGAAAAATCTTCGAAGGTTTTGGTGGTGGGATCATATATCCTTACTAAAGGATGTGTATCTAGTCCAATCCATATTTTTCCTTCAATCAAAGCTACTGTTTTTATATTTCCTTCAGTTTCAAAGTATTTCTGTTCAACTTCTAGGGTTTCTAAATTAAAGATAACAAGACCTAAATTTGTAGCAACATATAATAGATCATCTGAGGGATCATGTAAAGTCTTTTCTACAGTAAGAAGAGATTTATTAAATCCAAAATTATGTACTGTGTAATTTTCAGTTATCCGATTATAAATGATTAATGAGCCATTGCTTCCACCTGGCGATTGATAAGGATCCTTGCTCCCTACTGAATAATAAATGAGCGTATCATTAGGAGATGAAGATATGTCTTTTATGTGTCCGTATTCATCAAATGGGAGAGATAATTCAGAATAGTTACCAGCTGTAATATTGTACTGGTAGCGGTGATGAAACATTAATCTATCAGCTATTAGAAGTTCACCTGCAGTAGACCCTCCAGAACCTGGTGCTTCAATGAGTAGCTCAATGTGCTTTGTATGGGGATCAACTCGGTTTAATCCTAAAAGAGTGGAAATAAATAGTTTATCCTCTTGAGGATCATAATTAACATCAGAAGCAATATTATGAGCTAATCCTTCAATTGGACTTTGTGTAAGGTTGGATGTGCCTTCGGGGTCAAAATCCAGTATTTGGATTCTGCGAACAGTACCAATAACTATTTCTCTTGTAGAATTGATTAAGGCACTTGTTGCCAATAATCCTTCAATATACGGATCTGTATCTAAGAATGGTAATGTTGAACTACCCGCTCCATGCTGAGAACGGGTTATCCCTTGCATTGTTGTAATGTTAAAAATATACAATCCACATTCAGCATTGGGTGTATAGAAAGACGCTACATATCCGTAGTCACGAAGTGGATCTAAGACCAAACTGCTTACAAACATCGGATTGAAATCGCCTGTTGTAAGTGTATAATTGTGAACAGTATTATTATTTAGAAAAATAACCGATAATCCGCCACTAAGTGACATTTCCTCTGAATCATCAACTGTATGGAAAAACAGTCTGTTATATTCGGGAGAATGCTTAACCAGACGAGTAAAATTGTATGCCATACCATCATCAGTAGAGAAGTGTGTGGTTGTATTGGTTGTTGTATTTAAGGCATAAATACCCGAAGTTGAACCAAAATAAAAGATTTCATTATCTTCATCTTGATCAATAGCTAATAACCCATCTGAAGGAATATCGAATTCAGTATGGTCGACTTGTTTCTCGTTAATAGGATCATAGATATAAAGCCCAGTGTCTGGAGCAGCTACCCAAAGATAATGAGTAGAAGGATCAACATACATATTGTGTGCAGTACTGAACCCTAAAGACCCAAGTCCTATATGCGCAATAAATTCCACTTCATAAGGAATTCGGGAATAGTTTAATACATCTAAACTGATAATGGTCTCAATGTATAAGAGTTTGAGCTCTATATCGATGGCTAATCCTATAATATGGGATTCAGATAACCCAATTTCTATTCCATAATCAGAACGATTGGTAAGATCGTCTAATTGGATAACAGCTAACCCCTTGTGGGAGTTCGTAAAGATCACATTGTCTTCTTCACTTATTGCTAAAGCAGTATGACCTGGAGATCCATAAATAGTCGAAAAAGCTGTTTCTTCACTGGCTAATAAATTAATAGTATTTAGTTGTGCATTATGGCTTTGAGAGAGATGAGTAGAAGAAGAATTGACCAGATTTTTCCGAATAATAGAATCGTTTCTAGAAACGATAGGAGTGGTAATTAGTGAAAATAACAATATGAAACTAATAAAGACAAAAACTGTCTGTTTAAAAGGTTTCATAATAATAAATAGACATGGTACTATATAAAGTATGATTAATAGATGAAAGTTTAGTACAAATTGATACCTGGCTTTATTGTAATTATTAATTATTACTCAAGTTAAATTTAGTGGCCAAGCATAATCTTTTTCTTTCACAATATTTTTATGTTCTGGTTAAGATATTCTATAGTATGAAACTAATATTTAGAGTTATGAATAAAGATACTATCGAGTCAACTTTTTCGAATATGGCAGATCATTTTAAGACCGATGTTCACGCAGATGATTATGGTTACTCCTACATTATTTCAAAACCGAATAAATTACAAATTGCTCAAAAAGAGGTTAAAGGAGAATACCAAGTTTATGTTTGGGGTGCAAATGAAGAACAATTGGGTTACTTCAAATCCGTTTTAGGTGACCCTCTTAAAATAGTTGAAGAAAAATTGTCTCCAGTAGATTTTGCAAAAGAATTAGCAAACATACCCGATGTTG
>CAZHRF010000051.1:0-18159 GCA_964534625.1 uncultured archaeon
TTGTCTTCCATTCTTTAGACATTTGGTTCTCTATGGAAGTATAGTCATTATTATATTAGAAGATTGTGCTTGATGTTGGTAATTATTGGTGTTTGGACCTTTTGATTTAGAAATGATTTGCCATTTTTTTTCATTTTTCTGCAAACATTACCACTTTCAGTTAGTTCCACCTTATGAGAACTACTCTTGTTACCAACCACATTCTGAAAAGAGAAAGAAGCACCCTTCTAATAAGGGTATAGATAAACACTTTCATTACATCTAAATGGAGATTAGAGGAGAATATGACAATGGTGTTGAATGAATGATTACATTTTAAGTAAGTGTTTGTAAGTGTTCATCCCCTACTTAGATGAGACTAGGAATGAAACCGAGACACGGTTATGTACGGATAATAAGCAATTATAAACAAAATCACGTTTTCTGAAACACCACACTACAGTGTCCCTTCATCTGTTTCTTAGGGGGGTGAAAAATGTACAAGAATGCTTATAAGTAATGTTACAAATAGTATATATTAGAACAACCTAATAGGAGGTCTACTAAATGAAAATACGAAAAAATTTAGCTATAGTGATGAATTTTCTAATTCTTTCACTAATTTTAACATATTTATCAACGAATGCTTTACCACATTTTGCACCACCAGTTTCTGGTGATTGGATAATTGATAGTTCTGAGAGTATTTCTGATGCTTCTGTAACTCTCAACGGCTCCATAGTTATCAAATCCGGTGGGACTCTCACTTTAAGCAATGTTGATTTGACTTTTGCAATGAATGATCAAGGTGCTACAGATGGTGAATTTAATATCACTGTTCAAGATGGTGGAACATTAATTATTGAAAATGATTGTTACCTGACAACGGATGATCCAACATTACGATCTTATATCTTGGCTGAATCAGGCTCTTCTATTGATATTTCAGACAGCGCCATAGATAATTTTGGAGGATTACATGCACTACCCAAAAGTTCAGTAATTTATGCAAATAATGCTACAACATCAATATCTAACACTTTTATTAATTGTACAGAAGATTCAGCGGCAAACATTATATATCTTGAAAATACAGATAATGCCCAAATTATTGGTAATGAATTACACCTCGACTCTGGCTCTTCAGGTACTGGTGGTATCAAATTGGTTGATTGTTCCAATATCAATATTGACAATAATCACATAGAAAGCTATGATAGAGGAAATCCTATTTATATTTGGGATTCGGATCATGTAACTTTAAATGATAATGAACTACTCAGTCATTATATTTATTATACTATATTTGTTTATGGAGATTCTGATTTTCTCGAAATAACGAATAATTACGTGCTTAGTGATTATCTGTCTGGTGGAGCCAACCTAAGAATTCACGGTTCATCTCCGACCGCCAATATACAAATTGATAACAATATTTTTGATTCGAATTCTTTCTCATTTTGGATTGATGGCGTTAGTAATCTTACTTTCATTAACAACGTTCTTACTGCAGATAGGTACATAGGTAAACTCTATATGCTGGATAATAATCTCGATTTCAACAATAATACTCTAACTGTGGAAACACCAGATGAAGGTGATTATGGAGTTTTTATTTCTTCTGATTACACAGCTACCTTTAAAGCGAATATTATGGACAATACGGTGAACTCAGCTAGTGTTTATGGTATTCAGATTAGAAATATGCCTAAATCACATATAGTTGGAAATACTATCAAAAATGTCGTTCGTCATAATCAGGATTTTGGTGCTTTGCATATCTCAGAGTGTAATGGATCATATATTGGAAATAACATAGTAGCCAATGTGGGTAATGATGGTATAGTGGTAATGGACAGCCATAACTATCAAATTGAAGACAATACTATTTGGGTATCTAATTATACTTCCTCTGCGTTTAGAGCTATTAATATTACAGACTGTTCCGATGTTATCATTAATAAAAATACAGTACATCAAGTTTTTGGAGATGGAATACATGTTGCGACTCACACACCTCTTACCAATATTACTATTTCAAATAATGAAATAACCGGTGCTACCGCTTCAAGTATTTATATGGCAAACTATGATGATATAGTTATAAAAGATAATTTCATAAGTTCAACATATAATGGCATATATGTATATAGAACAGAAGATGTTGTCATATCTGGCAATTCTATAGGTCAATCCTCAACTTCTATGGTTATTTATAATACGGATAACACTACTGTACAAAATAACATAATCGAAGATTCCATAACAGGTATATGGTTCTATTTATCATCTAACTTCAAGGCAACAGGAAATTATGTTGCAGAATCAAATACGTATGGTATACTTATTTCTTCTCTTTCAACTAAAACAACTGGTGAAATTTCTACAAATACTGTTACCGACTGTGGATATGGTATATTCCTTGGCTCAAATATTAACGAAATTATCGTTAAGTTCAATCTAGTTTTAGATAATAAATATGGGTTCATGTTGTATTCAGCTGATAATAACATTTACAACAACAGCATAATAGAAAATAATTATGGAATATACGTAGGAGCTACAGCAACAAATAATCTCATTTATTACAATGATTTTATTGACAACAATATTCAAGCTATAGATATTGGTTCGGGTAATGAATGGTCAAGAGAGACTGTTGCTCCAGAAGATTATATAGGCAATTATTGGTCAGATTATACTGGAGTAGATGTTGACGCACCCTCAGGGCATGGTGATACACCTTACAATGTTACGGGTGATATAGCTGATTTCTATCCTTTGATGAAAAGAGGTACACAATTACCTATGCCTGTCTTATCCAATCCTGTTGATCTTATCGTACCTGAGGGAACAACCGGTCACTTTGTCACTTGGAATGTATCATCAATTCTTACTCCACTTACTTATGAAATCAAACTTGATGGTGTTTCAGTATATAATGGCACCATAACTAGTGATACGGTTTCCTACTCGATTGATGGTTTGGCGCTAGGTAATCATACAGTAGAAATAATTGTCACAGATAGTGTGAATCAAGAAGTGTCAGATACCGTACAAATAACTGTGGTTGAATACGATACGCCTAGTTCATCTACAAATGAAACAGAAGATCCATTGGAAGATTTATTCCAAAATATAGACACAAGAGATTTTGTTTATAGTGGTATAGGGGTAGGTGCTGGTGTTCTTGCAACTTTAATTCTTTCGCTTATTTTTAGAGGCGGAAAAGGTAAATCAGGTAAAGGAAGCTCTAAAGGTAAATCAAAGAAGAAGAAGAAATAAGAAGTTTCTTTTTTATTTGATACTTACCTCTTTTTCTTATTTTTAATAAATATTTTATACTATACTTTAAAATTCTAATGATCAAATTGATTTGAACCAAGTTTTTACTAAAAATTTATTAAAATGATGATACACCAAGAGTAGGTTGAAGTTAGGAAAAAATAAAGAGTTAAAAGAGGAGAAAAGTAAATCATAACTAATGCAAATGTTTGTTTGGCATGAGTATTCTTCACCTCGTAATTTTAATCCTTCTTTTACTTCTTTTTACGAATAACGACTAAGGTTGCTACTAATCCTATTGCTAATCCTATGAAGAGTAATGAAGGGTATTTAATTCCTTCTTCACTTTCATCTAGGGTATATTCTATATATTCAGGGCTGTTACCATTAATTCCTGTTAATTGATTCTCTGAGACATCATTTACACTTGAATTAGTTATTTGACTAGCAAAGAATAAATCTTCATCTGTAGTATCAATGGTTCCTTCATAATCTTGTATTTCTTGTTCAGTAAGTGTTCGTTGATAAAAAGCTAAATGAGCAATACTTATATCTGATTCGGAGTATAAATCGCCTTTTTCATATCCTGGCGCACAATATTGTCCTCCCAAAAAGAACGGATTATCATTCGTGGAATCATTTAATGGCCCCAACTCCAAGCTATCTACTAACTCACCATCAAGATAGAGCTTGTACATATTGTCTGGTAGACTAAATTGTACTATGATGTTATACCAGACATCTTTTTGGACAGTAAGGTCATCTTGACCTCGATCCATTCTCAAACTATTCCAACCATTTTTTTGGATCCAAAAAACTATTTGATCCTTAGCTTTTTCCGCTGTATTTAACTTGAGAGCAATATCTCCTTCTTTATCTTGCCACGCTGAACCTCTGAACCAATTCCATCCATAATTTGAAGCATTTAAGGGGGCTTTCAGCCTTTGGACAATAGACCAACTTGTATCAAGAGTAAAATTGGGGATTGTAGAAAAGTTTACATAATCTTCTTCAGTAGCATTAAAGTTTACATAATAATCGTCTTGTGCTTCGCCTAGAGCAGTATTTTGTTGTTTCACACCAAGAGTTGATTTAGAACTCATAAGACATAGTGATAAAACTACTGAGAGAAAAAATATACTAGTGTATAGTTTTTTTTTGCTTTTCCTCATATACATTGTGAGTAGTAAAATACTTGATGAGATATAAACCTTGGGAATGATATTTTGTCAATAGCTAAGATATTAAAACAAAGGAAAAGCCTTTGGGGATAAATCAAATCATTCATTCTTTTTAGGGCCATTCTATTTTTACAAGATATTTTTTTGCAGTTGCCTTGTAATATTTCATCACAATAGCGTATTCATTCTTTACTTTTTTGGCGATATAAACTAAACCATGGTTAAGTAAATCCGTGATATGTCTTTTAATGGTTCCCGGATTTATTCCTAACTCATTTTTGATTTCTATAAGAGTCTTCTCTTCATGCAACAACTGCGAAAGTATCAGATTTTTCTTTTCGTGAAAAAGAACAGCTACTGTCTCAGGATCTTTAATGATTAGTTCTTTTTTCTGTTCTTTTTCGCTTACTTTCCTTCTATCCTCTACCATTTCATCTACTCTCTGCTATTGCTTCCTTTTCGTTAAAGGCTAATGAGGGTACTTTAGATAATTTTTCATCATTCTCATTTTCTATAACTAGCGGTTTGTATCTATCAAATTCTACTGAATTGTATATCCGGGTACTAATTAGAGATAATAAAGGCATCCCTAATACTATTTTAAATAGATATAGAACCATTATTATTATACTCATAATAATTAATAGTGGTATGTTTATAGTCGCATAGTTTAGAAGTAGTGTATATATAACTATAGCGAGATACGAAGGAAATAAGAACAGTACATAGAACAGGCTAAATGTTCTTATAACCCTCTCTGTATCTACTTTCAATATCTTTATTGATTCTATTATTGCTTCTTTTAATGATCCATGATTTGTTACGCTAGGTAAAGCGGTATTAAATGCTATAAGGAATGAAAAACTGATTACGTATCTGAGTGTAAATAAAATCAATATTAAAACTATATTGCCTTTTAAAAAAGACATCGATATTCGCAAATTCGCACGTATAATTAGGAAATCTAATCCTGTAATAAATGATAACAAAATATATTTCCACCAATGAGCTTTGAAATAGATAAAGGCATTTTTGAATTCTGTAAACATATCTCCTGAACTAAGTATATCATATGCAAGTCCATACTGACAATAAAGAAAACTAATCCAGACTAAATAAATACTGATTGAGGATACACCAAGTATAATATGATAAATATTTTTATCACCATGATTAAGTGGTCGTATCTGCAATCCATCCGCTGTAATCAGAGATGCAATAAAAAAGACCAATAAGTAAATTGTAAGCCCAGCTAGTATAAATGCGAGAAAAGCAAAAATTTCTGTTGCTAAATAAGCTTTATAGTTTTGTTTGAGCAATTTCCAGCTTATAGTGAAATCTTTTCTTGTTTCTGATTGCATAGGGTCATTTGCTGGATCCTCCAAGTCGTTATTCATGCTACATTCTAACCATCCATCTATTTAGACTTTTTTGTTAGTTCTTTTGCATTTGAAAGAATAAGAGGAAGAAAATCTATTCAATTTTCTGCATTTTATTTTTCCTGCCATTTAAACTATCTTATTGCTTCTGTTGTCTAATTTTGAATAATATATGGGCTAGTCCTAGTAATATTGTTGCATAGACAACTATTCCTATTATCGCTCCGGGTACACTAGGGGTCAGCCAACTAAAATAAGTCGCACCATTGCCCCCTGGTCGCCCAAGTACCTTTTCTGCAAATCTAGACTCTGGCATATCTAGTATTGAAGTAATAATCGATCCATAATAGGTTAAGATAAAGAATGGCTCTATTTCAACACCTGTAAACATTAACATATTATGAGTTAAATTAAAAACGATAAGTATCATAAGGATACTTGATATAATCGCTGAATTTGTACTGTTCATAAAACTACTAAAGAAAGTAACCATAGCTAAAACTAAGAACGCATAAAAAATTGCGAATCCTAAAGATGACCACGTTTCTACGGGTAATTCTTGATATTTAATGACTGTTGTTATCATGACTAGCAAGTAATAAAAAACAATTGAAGTTATGGTCAGTAAATATCTAGCTATTAGTCTTCCAAAGAGTAATCGTTCCTTAGGGATCTTTGGGAATATTAGGTTTCCCGTCTGTTTGTCATAATCTTCAGCTATGATTGATCCACCAAAGGTTACAGCAACAAGCATGATTAAAAATTCTATCAAGGATAAATAACTTAAAATGTACTCGATTGGATCCTCTGGAGATTCTAATCCTCTTCCCTCTTGAATAAGGTTGATAGTTAGAAAGAGTCCATATATTAAGGTAAATGTTACTAACATAATAAATAAATTTTTCATGTTTCTTTTCAATTCAAAAGAAATGGTAGATTTAATCTGAATTGCACTTCTTTTTGTTCCGATTTTTGTTTTTGTTAGTTGGTCTGTCTTTACAATTG
Organism: uncultured archaeon; assembly: GCA_964534625.1. Taxonomy (GTDB): domain Archaea; phylum Asgardarchaeota; class Heimdallarchaeia; order Heimdallarchaeales; family Heimdallarchaeaceae; genus CAZHRF01. Next base: position 6,830 of record CAZHRF010000051.1, read on the forward strand.
TACTCATGTTAATTACCTCTTTGACCTCGAATTTTTGTATAACTTCGATCCTCTCCATGTGATGAAATTGACTTAAGATATAATTCCTCAAGAAGATTTGGCCTTGGAACTGACATACTTATGATATCTAAACCGTTTCTCGCAAGTTTCTTAAAAATGTTTAACTGCGTTTTGGGATTGCCATCAAATTCGATTTTGTAGACATTTAGTTCAGAATCATATTGAATTGAATTAGTACCATTTTCAAGTCCAGTTAAATTACCAACCAATTCCTGCAATTTTTTAATTGTCTTTTGTGTATCTTTTTTTGTTTCTAGCAACTCTATCTGCAGATAACTCTGTTTTACTAGCGCTTCCAAGTTTTCTAGAGTATCTAACGCAATTAGCTTTCCATTATAAATTATCGCTATTCTGTCAGCTATCTCGCTAATCTCAAAAAGTAAATGACTACTAATAAAAACCGTTTTACCTTTGTTTTTCAAGGATTTTATGAATTCGCGTACTTCTCTTCTCGCTTTTGGATCCAGACCTGTTTGGGGCTCATCTAAAATAATCACATCGGGATCATGGACTAAAGAAGCTAAAATACCCATACGTTGTTTCATACCCTTGGAAAATGTACCTATTGGTTTATCAATCCATGCCGACAAGCCAACCATCGCAATTGTTTCTTCTACCCTCTCGCCAATTTTTGATTTGGGATAACCTTTTAGTTCTGCAAAATAAGCTAAAACTTGTCGTGGTGTGACATTATCATAAAAAGCAGGTGTTTCTATTAAAAAACCTAAGTTATCTAAAAGATAGTCTTGGGTTTTCTGGTTTAGCTTCTGTAACTTTTCATTACGTCTTATCCATATTGAACCTTGATCTGGAATAAGAAGATTAGCTAACATTTTCATAGTTGTAGACTTCCCAGCTCCATTGGGACCCAAGAACCCCACGATCTCACCTCGTTTAATCTCTAATGATATATTCTCTACTGCCACAAACTTACCAAATGTCTTCGAGACATTCTGTAATTTAATTACCGTTTCACCATTTTCGTTGATTTCATTCATAACATTCACCTTTAGCATAAATAATATATTTTGCAATTTTTGCAAGTGCTATATAATACGTCTTAATGCACCTAATAAACGTTTGCATAATACGAAAAAGCCATTAAGTCGTCAAAGAGGGCAACTAAAAACATTTGCAACATTTGCAAAAGCAAGACATTTGTTTATTCATGGCTTAAAAATATACAATTGGTACATTTTCAAGAGAAATTCTATGACGCGAAATAGATTTTTATCAAATTACACACTTGGATTAGCCTCCTATTGTCTAGTATTCAAGTTTTGGAGGTATCTTTATTGGTTTCATTCTTTCTGAGATATTAAAACTTCCAAGAAGCTTCTTTTCATCTGTTTCTAGACAATATTTGTATATCTCATAGCTTTTTCCTAGATCTGTTTGATAAATATCAATAATATTAAAACCATTCCCATCAAGCTCTGTCCAATGTTTAGTACTAAAAGATCCAACATTGACAAATACGGTATCGTTAACTTGCCAACAACCAGAACGGTTTTTTGCTCCTGATAGGACAAGATTAATACGATTTTTAACAATTGCATCTAAAACATCACCCGCATCCATTAGCTCAGCATCGTGTTTGATACCTGCAAGGGGGATAATAGTATGATGAAAGACCAAGACACCCAGTTTATTATTACCATTAGAGGTAAGCTTCTCAATAAAATCAGCAGTGTTGCCTCTACCCAATCGACCCACATGTTCATCAATAAGACAAGTATTATATCCAGCAACGGAGGCATGAGAATCCTCGTAAAAGGGATTAGGATGCCCAATATATTTGGGGAAAAGTTGATCACCTAAAGGTAGATAATCGTTATCTCCAGGGACAATAACCAAAGGTTTGGTAAAAGATTTCAATTCTTCATGGGCTTGGTTATATTCACTAATATAAGAATGGGCAGTAACATCACCAGTATGGATAACAAGATCACAGTCGCAGTTGTTTATTTTTTCCACTCCTTTGTTGAAAGATTGGGGATCAAAATGACTTGAGGAAAAAGCAGTATTACCTAGTTGAATGATTCTTCGCAATAGTTTTTTTGATTTAAAGCCTAAAAGCATGTGCTGAAATTTGCTCGAATAATTAACCTGTTCTATAGGCGGATCATGGTTAAGCATAATAACTCTGACAGCAAGAGTGTTTTGTTTACGGTCGATATCCACAACAGTCATAGAGTATTCTTCTTTATACCTCGTTTTTTTGCAAGACAATGTGCCACAATTAATAATCCAAGCATCAATAACCCCATCAGATAAACTAAAGACATTACTAATATGTCTATGCCCATTAAAAACCAGATGTACATTACAATCTAAAATAGCCTTAACAGCATTACCTGCATCTTTAATCGCACTACGTTCTCGACCAGTATAAGGAATGGGTAAAGTTTGGTGATGGAACATTAAAATCTTGAGCCAATAATCAGGTAAATCATTGAACTCTTCATAAATACGGTTGACTCCTTTAGGACCCATACGACCAGGATTAGAATCAGGTTCAGTTGAGTCTAAAGCGAGGATCTTAACCTTGTGTGTTTCATTAGTATGAACAAAAAAACGAGGACCAATATATTCTTCCCAGAGCAGGTCACCAACATTTTTGGCATCGTGATTACCAGGGATAATAAAAAAAGGGCTCTTTTTAATCTCTTCAAGGTATAAAGAAGCTATTTCATATTCAGCTTTAGTACCGCCATCAGTAAGATCACCTAAATGGATAAGATAATCAGAATCAATAGAATTGGCTATTTTTACACCTTTATTAAACATTAACTCATCAAAACGCCCACCGATGTGGGTATCAGAAATAAGAACGAATCGCATCTAATAATAAAATAATAATTAAAAGGATAAAAATTTTCTGGAAAAAGAAAAAAAAATACATAAACAAAAGTAACAAACGAAACTAAAAGTTGAAGGTATAAGCTAAAACAACGAATGACGAGATAAGAAAAAAGAATACCTAATAGAAATCAACATAGAAATAAATAAAAAAATAGTAAAAAAATATAGTAAGGGAAGTTATAAGATTGGATTTTTTTTCTACTTACCTTACTCTACAATTATATTGTTTTCGACATCCAGAACGCCTAGAGTGTATCTGGCTGAATCAAACGCAGAGAATTTAGCCAAATAATCAGGTACAGTTCCTGATAGATAGACCTTTGCGTTTTCTACACGAATATCGATATTATCAACAAATACATTACTGTTACGATCTATAGCGTCGGTAACTTCTTTGGCGATATATTCGTCTGTGTAGCTGTCAGTAGGCACAATAGTTAACTTATTAGTTACTCCAAGTACACCTTGTGTTTTATAAGCCAACTCTTCTGCATAAGTTTTTTGCCAATAATTATCTACATTTCCTTCAAGAGTTACCCAACCATTGCTTGTTTCTACATCTATATCGAAAGTAGAAACATCTGGGTCTAAAGCGATAGTACTGTTAATATTGGCAGTAATCTCATCATCAGTTGGTATATCGATGTCTTTGGCGTATTTGACGTCTAAGTTATTTATTACATCAACAACTCCAGAAACTACCCATGCAGTGTCATAAGCAGCATTCTTGGCACGAAAAGAAGGTACATTACCTTCAATCTTTACAACCCCGTTATCAACCTTAATTTTGATATCTGAGGCGTCGATGCGCGTATCCCATTTCATATGAGTAACGATGTCGCTTTTGATTTTTTCATCTGATGACATGTGAATCAAGTGTACTTTAGTGGTTTCTTATTTATCAGTCTTAGGGAAAATCAAATAGGATAAAATGGTGAAAAAAGGTATAAAAAAACTTTAAATCAGTAATGCAAGATGAAAAAATAATAAACACAAAATCTAGAGTAAAGTACAATGCAAACCGATGTTTTCTTTATCAAAACTTTACTATACTTAGCCAGAAAGCCCACTCCTTTGGGTGGGTAGTTCATTGCCTATTCTTATAAAAATGTGCAAAAAAATCGAACATTTAATAGTACTCATGTCAAAATATTTATTATCTCTTCTTATTTTATTTCTAGTAGATACTTATTCAACTGAAAAACTAGACATACTCTGTTCTTTTTTTCGCTTGTATAAGTAAAAAACTACAACGAGTGAGTAAGTTGTCAGAAGAACAAGAACAAGAACAAGAAACAAGTACAATAACTATAGAAGAATTAAAACCTAATACTAGAAACTTTAACTTTACTGCTAAAGTTCTTGAATTAGGGGAGAAAAAAGAAATCACCAAGCGTTTCTCTGGTGAGACGCATTATGTAATGGACGTTTTAGTTGGCGATCCATCTGGCACAACACTTTTTTCTGCGTGGAATGAATCTATTGATGAAATAGAAGAAGGAAAAACATATTACTTCAATAATGTCAAAACCATTCTGTTTAAGAAACAGTTAAGAGTCTCCTTAGGACGCAAAGGTACAATAGAACCTGTGGATGAAGACCAAACTATCGATGAAGTCAACAAAGAAAAAAATATGTCAGAAGAAGAACATAACATCCCTAGACGTTACTTCAAGAAAAAAAGAGGTAGCTATGATAATAGAAGGAGAAGCTATCCTAAAGGAGATAGAAGGGACAAAAGGCAATATAAAGAGTAATTAAGGCTTCAAAAAGAAGAAAAAAATTAATCAATAAAAAAGTCTCTAATAAATTTAAAGTAGGTAGGTATACATATACCTCTATTTTTATCTGTTTTTTAAGTTGTACTCTGTGCTAGTGCTAACTAGTCATTTTTTTGTAAAATAAACGCTAACTTTATTGAAGATAATCATAGAAATGGTTTTTTGTAGCCTCCAAGTTTCTCTTCCAAGTATAAAGCTATTTTTAGGGCTAAACCTTCCTTACCATGGTTAGTAATAATTTGGAAACCGATAGGTAAGCCATCAGCTGTTTCTCCACCTCTTAAAGTTACTGCAGGAAGTCCAGTTAGACTATAAGGGTGAGTATAAGACAAGTAATTCATTCCATTGAAGTCTTCTTTAGATGAAGCTCCATGCTCAAAGGCAGGTGTTGCAGCTATTGGACATACAATAGCGTCATATTGTTTCATAAAACTAAGCATTTCAGAACGAAAGACAGCCCATTTAATACCCCAAAAATGCCAAGTTACAGCTAACATAGCATGTTCTCCTTGCACTTGTTTGGCCAAGTCTAACCATTCATCAGCTAGACCATAAATATTCTCAGGATAATATTCAAAATGTTCTTGATCTTTTTGCAAGGTGAATAATTGCCCAGCTGTTTGAGGATCTATTCCCCCGGCAAAAGAGTTCAGTCCTTGCCCTATTTTAGAAAATTCTGTTGAAACGCTTGGATAGGTTTCGTCAACTTGTATATTTTTTTCTGTTAGAGCATTGGCTACATTATTAATAACTTGTTTAACAGAAGGATCAGCTGTAACCACACCATTATCAGAATAATAAGCAATCGTCAAGCCTTCAATATCTATATTCTCCGGGTCATCATACACTAAGGGCATACATCTTGGATCCCAATTATCAGGTCCAGCTATAATTGGTAAAGTTAAAATAAGATCTTTCACCCTTCGCGCTATTGGTCCGATACAGGTTGAATCTAAGAAACCTAAATAATAAGGGATAGTGCCTGTTCGAGGAACACGACCAAAAGTAGGTACTAGACTTGCTAAGCCAGTGAAATGAGCTGGCCAACGTATACTTCCACCCGTATCACTCCCTATACCTAAATAAGAACCGCCAGCTGAAATTAAAGCAGCTTCGCCTCCGCTACTAGAACCAACAGTTTTTTCAAGATTATAAGGATTCTTTGTTAACCCATATACTTGATTTGTGGTTTCAAAACCAGCACAATGGGAGGGACAATTAGTTTTACCTATGATAATAGCACCAGCATCTTTCAGTCTTTTAACCACAGGAGCATCGAATGAAGGGATATAGTCCTTACGTCCATTTATACCGCCTGTTGTTACCATCCCTTTTACTTCAATGTTATCTTTAATTGAAACAGGTAAACCTGTCAATGGAGCGATAGAATCACTAGTTGAGAGGTGTTGATCAGTTGCTTTTGCTTGGTCTAAGAGTTTTTTTTCATCATAACAAACTAAAGCATTAATATCCGGATTTATTGTAGTAATGTGTTCTAAAAGATTAACAATAACCTCTTCAACTGATAGTTCTTTAGAGTGAATTTTATGCAGTACTTCAGTAGCAGATAAGAACTGTAATTTTGACATAATAATCCCTAAATGAGTTTAAATTAAAAAGATTATGAAAATTTCATAAGGGTTAACATAAAACTGTTAATTTGTCCGCAAAAACGGAAATAGGATTAACCTATCTATGACTTCTAAAGGATAAAAAAAAGAATTTACAATGATTAGATTCTTTCTAGCCAGATTCTTGTTTCACATTCCATTGGATCTTATATTAAGTGCATGTCATTGATTACTGAATTTTTGGGTATATCGCCTTTGTAGTACTCTTTTTCAATAAATTCAGCTATAGCATCCCTAATTAGTTCTGACCTGTTATTATAATTTAATTGATTGAGCATTTTGTGAAGATCATTAATCATCGAATCTGTTACCTTAAATGTGATGAGTTTTTTCTTATCAGACATATTTAGAATTCACCTACTTTTATGAAAATTTTAGGGTACTCTAAGAATACTATACTATCAGTTTATTAATACCTTTTTGTCGGGTAAAATGTACTATTGGGGTATTACACTTTTTTTATTAACTGTTTCTTAAAAATAGGATCGTGATTATAATAGTGTTTATCGTTAAGCAAATAGAATATTTTGCCTAAAATGAGAAGAATAGAGGGGTGAAGAGTAAATTTGGGTTCAGGGAATAAGGAACGTATAGACTGTAAGGACAGAGAATAACGCTCATAGGTATTCGTATGCGGGTCAGTTAAACATAAGAATTTTTTTTCTGAGGGGAGTTTAATAAAAGCTGTGGCTTTATAATCTAACATATATTCTTGTAATGACCCCACAACATGGATATAGTTGTCTTCAAGATAAATACGTTCGCGTAAGGAAGGAAAAACAGTTGTTAATTGGTTGATAACCAGTTCTATTTTGTGCAATTTTTTTTCGACTAAAACTTGATGGGGTTCAACTAAACGGGCTATAACCGTGCTGGCTGAATCAAATAAAAGAGCATCAAATTCAGAAAGATCGGAAGAAACTATTTTAGAAAGGACAGCTATTCCCCATTCTTCTTGAATGAGATATTCCACATCGTTCATTGAGTCATGAATGTGGTTAAGTGTAGAATCAGAAAGGGAAGATAGATCATGGGCAGGCATATAACCATAAAGGACAATGATATGGGGTTCAACTTTATTATAAATGAGATATCTATGAATTAATTTATACAAGTCTTCAGCATCAAGCCGCTCAGTAACATCATAGGAAAGAATTAACCCGATGCTACCAGTGGTATGCAACTCCTGTATAGAACTGAATCTGTGCTTCTCATTAATATTCCATATTTGGAAGACGACATTACTAGAGTTAATCTTTTTTTTCCAGATATAAAAGGAAACACCAATGGTGTTGAAATGATTCTTGTAAAAAAGACCATCTGTATCACTATGGGACTCTTTCAAGTGAAGAATATTAGCTCGATCAAGCATGACAAGCTTGAATATTCTTTTCGTAAGAACTTCCGGAGATTCAGCAGTCAAGTAGGTACAAGCACTATTTAAAATATAAAAATATTCGGTTGTGGTGAAAGATTAATTTAAAAAAGCATCTAATAAAAGCATCTTTTTCAAAAATTAAAAAAAATCGAACACTAAAGACCTTAAAAAGATAGATAAGTTCAATTCCGGATGAAAATGATCGGAGCGAGAACAATAAAAGATTAAAAAATACCAAGAACGATTATAAAGAGGAAATAGTAGTAAGAGAGAAAGAATGAACTTTGAACAATTATTTCTTGGGCTTTATACAATAAGAAAAGTGATAGCCAACCCCATTGATGAGTATAATATAATCAATGAAATGAATAGCCTTAATCTTTTTAATATCTTTTACTGTACTATTTTCAATGAGATATTTATGAAACAGATACATTTTCAATCAGGATTTATTTCAATAAAAAAGTTGTACTTACTCCTCTTGCTTTCTTGGTTAGGAGTGTTTCCTATTTTATTCATAACAGGTATAATAACATGTAAGAATTTAGCGTGCGCGATAATTATGCTACATGGTTTTTATGGATTAATGATTATACCTTTGATATTAATTATCCCTATAATGGATCTAATACATCAAGAAGTAAGAGATAGAGCAATTAAAGTGAATTTTATCAATGAACCTCAATACAAAGTTTCTTCAATTGCCTTATTGGTGACTATGTTAATCCTATTAGTAATAGAAACGATAATTGGAAAAAATGATGGTGGAGAAGTGGTCTCAATAATCATTAAAACAGTCTTTTTTATCAACTTTCTAACAATTGCTTTGACTTTTCCGTTTGTATTAAAGTTTGCAAAAAAGAAAAAGAAAAAGAAAAAGAGAAAACAACTAAAATATGCTCCTCTGAGCTTGATAATAACAAATATACTCTTTTTAGTCTATCTGATAGCTATTTTTCCGCTAATAAATATTATAAGTTATCCAATCATTATAAGTTATCTTATAATTAGTACTTGGTGGATATGGCTTCAAATATCCAAAAAAAGTTCGGAAAAGAAAAAAGTACTAGAAGAGAATAAAACAAGAGAGAGAGAAGAAAAAGATAACCATATACCTACTGCAGAAAAAAAGGAAACAGAAATGAAATATTGGTTATTATATTCATTTTATCTTCTGGTACTGAGTATATTTGGTATTTCCATTGGATACGCGTCTTTTATTACTACTAACTATATCCCTATATTAGCAATTCTAGCTGGATTTGATATTTTCATTGGTGTTTGTGTATTAATAGCATTATTAGATCAACAGAATAGATAACAAAAAAAAGAAGTTAAATTGAAACATGTAAGAAACAAAGAAGAAAAATTATGGTAAACAAGAAAAAGTGCTATGGTTTTAAATTTTAAGAGCTTGACTTGTCATCATTTTCTATTTACTTATTGTAGTCTTTATTGGCTTTAGAAAGTGAAGTTAATTACTACTCAAAAAACATTTAGAGCACATCTTCATATACTCTTCTTCTTACGGAGAAAAGACAGGGACTGAAGTATTTTAACCAAAACTCTTTCGCTAAGATATTGGCAGATTCGAAATCAACATGAATATGATTGATGTTGTGTTTTTTAGCCCAAGTAACACAACGAGAAAGCAAAACTTTTCCTATCCCTTTACTTCTGAATTCAGGGAGGACAAAAGCACCCATTTGGTCTATTGATGAGGTGGTATTGTCTAAAAGCATTGAAAAGTCTGGTTGAGCTACCTTGCGGATATTCATGAAACCAGCCAAAGTAGATTTGACAAAAGCTAAATAAAGTTGGGAAGAAGAAAGTATAGAATCGTAATAAGAAGGAGGAGAAGACACATTCCTATCTCCCAGAAATATAGGAGAAGTTGAATAATACGCGGTGTTTATCTTATCTATCTCCATTAAACTTTCAATATCACTTTTTTCAGCTAATCTAATAGTAATTTGAGAGAGTAGGTCATTATTTAGAGGGATAGCGCTTACATCTCTGAAAGCATCAATAACGATCATGCCAAAACCCAATTCATAATAAAGGGTATACAAGAGGGTATCATCAGCAAAATAGGTCATTATGTGAGATAAAATGCTATTCTCTACAAGTTTTTGAGCTATATGTTGATAAAGTAGATGATAAATTTTTTTTCTATATTTCTTTAATGTAGAATGGCCCATTATTGGACAAATAGCCGTTTTTTCTCCGTGGAAAACAAAATCTGAAAAAAACATATAACCAACTATTTTTCCATTATGTTTAGCAATAGCACAATAAGGAGAATTCAACAGTTTAGTAAGAGCTGTAGTAAAAATATGCTTGTTAATAACAAAACTACTAGGAAGACAATGTACCGCCTGTTGTTGATCTAAAAACTGCTCTTTCCACAATCGAAAAAGAGCATCAATTGTTTCTTCATTTAAAGAAGCAAAGGTAGTACGAGTAATAGTAAAATTCATTGAAAGACAAGAAAAGTGCGAAAAGGAGTTTATAAATATAACTTACAAGAGCTTTTCGATCAACTTGATAAGCTTGAAAAATGATACTGAGTATAGAGATTAGATAGAAATTCTTATCTGGATTAAAGTATTGGAAATAAAGAATTAAATTATGAGGATAGCTTATTCGAAAGATAGATTGGTACTACAAGAATTTAAGAATTCAAGAAGCAAAGAAATAGAAGAAAAGAATTGAAAAGAATTCTTAGGATAGAAAATACCTTTTTTTATGGTCTTTTTTTGGTTTTATGTTTATACTTGATAGATCCTGCTATTAATACTGAAACTCCAATGAAAATTATCGATGTAAATGAAGAAGGTTCAAGGTCAGTAGTAGATCCATTATTGGGGTTTTCATCATCATCATCATCTTCTATGGCGTACGGTAAAGGATAAAGGTCTTCACTATTAGCAGAACCATCAATAGGATAGGATCCCTCGCCTGACCAATCAGACCAGTAATTACCATATTGCAGCTGTTCATTATACCAAAAATTGTTAGTCCCATTATCAAAAGCTTGAGAAGAAGAACCATCTCCATTAGTAATAAAAGAATTGAAATAGATGCGATTGTTGTAGGAATGAGCACTAATATCGACTCCATATCCTCGATTATCGCGTATAGTATTGTTCATAATAGTATTATCAGAACTTTCAAAAATATATACCCCATTATAATTCTTTTTTAATGTGTTATGAGAAATGAGAGTATTAGTAGAATTGTATATAATAGATATGCCATCATAATTACCAGTAATAATATTGTGCATAACAACAGTTGAATTAGCACCAGCATAGATAACTAATCCATCATAATTATCTGTTATACTATTGTTACTAATGGTCGTATTAAAACTAGAACATACTATGCCATACCAATTAGTGTTATTGCTGATCTCATTCTGTGTTACAATTGCATGAGAACTGTCAGAAAGAGAGAGACCATAAGCATTACGGATAAGAGCATTATAAGAAAATGTTATATTAGGACTATCGGAAATATAAACTCCACCCCATGTGTTTGTTGATATTGTGTTATGAGATATAGATGTATTGCCAGAATTATAACTGATATAAATACCATGATCATTGTTGT
>CAZHRF010000052.1:0-17611 GCA_964534625.1 uncultured archaeon
CCACTATTTGGATAGGTCATTATACTCACATCACCCCAATCAGTTACATACCAATCATATGGTTCATATTCTTGGATAGCTATCTCTGTTGTATCCCATGAATCATGGTCCTTTGCGCCAAACAAATGCGATATTTCATGGATAATCACATTATCAATCCATTCAGTCGAGAATGCTGAAGGAGGTACAAGGGTTCTTGATTTATAGACAATAAAGATGGTACCATATGCTATTCCTATATTCTGACCAATAACGCCAGGATATATCCCGAGCATATCAAAACCATGATTATCTTGTTGTACCTTTCGATTTTCTTTGGTAGTTTTTACTCCCACAAACCCTGTTGATGGATAGGTTATTCCCAAGTTTTCACCAGCTTTTAATCTCCCCACGTCTCTCCATTCATCATGAGTATCATAATCGTCTTCTGGTTGCCATTCTTCATCATATACAGAGAAAGTTAAACTAAATTGATTTTTAAATACTGAATTGATGATAGGGAAGAACGCAGAAGGTTGTAAACCATCAAAAGCACTTTTCCATCGAGTGTCATATAAATTATATATGAAACACTGTTTCACCGCACCTTGGACAATAGTTACTTCTGTTTGATGAAAGGAGTACACCTTAATCATACGTATTTGTTGCTAGTATATATACTTAGCTAGTAACATTTGTAATGTCCTATTAAATGCATGCTTTACTCATTCCAATTTCCTTCTTATAAATCCAATGAGACATTCTTTAATATTGGTTTATTTCTCTTTATGTTTGAAGATATGAGAGTTTTTTGGTTGTTTTTCCTTTACAATTATCATCTTTTTAGAATCTTATTAATATAATTTAAATGTTTTAGAGAGAACAGAAAAGGACAATTTGAAACGTATCTTTTACTCCCAATCACGTTTTTATTAGCATTATTTTATTTTAGATCCAATTAATTCCGTTAAACAATAGTTTTTAAAAGAAATATTAATGAATGAAAACAGTAAAAGAGATTTATTGAAGATGAGATGATTTAATGGGAGTAGTATCTGAAGAGCTGAAATGGACATGGCAATATCTCTGGAGGTATCCTCTTATGAGCTCAATTACTATTATTTTTAGCGTTATTGAAATTGTTCTTTTTAGTATGCCATCTTTATATATTGCAAAAATAGTGGATCTTTTTCTTACTAATTCTCCAACAAGTGAAGTTTTAATCTGGTTAGGGTATATGCTTGGTACTAGTATATTACAAAGCGGAGTGTTTTATTTGGTAGCTTCTATCAATGAAATTTTGGCTCATAGAGTGACTACAGATATGACAGCTGACCTGTTTACTTCATTACAAGAACGCCCCTTATATTATCACGACCAAGTCAGAATAGGCGATGTTATGGCAAGGGCAACGGGAGACACCAGAACCATTAATATAGGCTTAAGCCCTGCCTTTAGAATCCTGTGGCAAATTTTTGCTGCATTTATTTTTATTGCTAGTGTTTTAATACATATAAACTGGAAACTCACTATGATTTTAATCATAGCAGCCCCAATCTTTTTATTTACCGTTTATCGTTATGGAATAAGACTTGAACCTTTGAATAAGCAAGTCCAAGATCGTTTTGGTGATTTAAGCATTTACACAGCTGAAAGTATAGCTGGAATTAGAGAACTTAAATCGTATACTTCGGAAGATCTGGTTAATGAAAAATTCAGCAATGTATCAAAACATCATGCTTCTGCTATTAAAAAAGAAGCTTCATCAGCTGCCATATATATTCCAGGAATTATTATGGCGGTAACCTTAGCTCTAACGACCTTATTTGGTGTCTATTTAATTCTTCAAGGCGAATTAACAATTTCAGGATTAGTAGCATTTACTGGGTTATTATCCATGCTTTTATTCATCGCCCGTAGAATAGGGTGGGTAGCTCAATTTGCAGCAAGAACCAATGCTGCAGCGAGAAGATTACGAAATATGCTTTTTGTTGACATACAACCAATTGAAGAAGGAACAAAAATCTTTACTGGGAAAGACACCACTATAGAATTTAATGACGTATGGTTTTCCTACATGAATAATGGCGTATGGGCACTTAAAGGAGTTAATTTAACAATTAATCACGGAGAAACAATAGCCATTGTGGGCGGACCAGGAGCAGGGAAAAGCACAATTAATAAAATGATTTTACATCTCTATGAACCTAATAAGGGAGAAGTAAGAATAGGGGGCGAAGCATTACACAATTATAATAACGATTCAGTAAGAAAGAGAATTTCTTCAATCGAGCAAGATATTTTTCTCTTTTCCGAGTCTATTCGCAAAAACATTGCTTTTGGTAATCCATCCATAAGTGATGAAGAAATCACCAAGGCGGCTAAGATTGCAAAAGCTCATGAATTTATAATAGAAACAGAAAACGGATATGATACACAAATAGGCGAGCGAGGTGTGCGCTTATCAGGAGGTCAAAAACAACGTATAGCTATTGCTCGAGCTCTAATTATGGACCCTGCCATTTTAATTATGGATGATGCAAGTAGTGCACTTGATGCTGAAACAGAAATGAAAATTCAAGAAGCGATTAGTGGTGTACTAAAAACACGAACATCTATTATAACTACTCATCGCCTTTCTATTATTGCGGAAGCAGATAGAGTGTTACTCCTTGAGAAAGGGAGGGTAATAGCTGATGGACCTCATGAACGATTGATCAAAACTGAACCCGAATACAGAAAATTGTTTGAAGGGCATTACCATTTACCTCCAATGGAACCAATCCAGAAGGTGAAAAAATGAACAAAAAAGAAGAAAAGATAGCTCTCATGGGTGAAGAAAGATTATGGAACCAATTGTGGCTATGGTTAAAACCTGATCTACCGCTGTTATTGGTTCTTGCTTTTGTAATTATTATTAACTTATCCTTGTCAATAACAGGTCCAATTTATCTAAAACAAGCTATAGAGTTGATTGATCAAAATAAAGATAATTTTGGCTCTATTGAAAGACAAGCTCTTATCTTTGCCGGGATATTTGCATTGGCCCTGGTTTTATCCTTTTTAACAACAATTATTCAAGATTTGCTTGTAGCAAAGGTTAATCCTAGATTCATTAATCGCTTACGACAAGATGCCTTTAGAAAGATTATCAATAACAAAATAAGTTTTTTTGACAAAGCTGAAGCTGGGCGTATAACAAGCAGAGTAATAAATGATTCTAATGAACTCCTTGATTCAGCTCGCCGATTTGCGGATGCGTTTTCTCAACTCATTGTTTTAATTGGTGTTCTTGTTGTAATGTTCATCTACAGTCCCATAATAACTTTGGGAGCACTAAGTATCGCTCCTATTTTGTTTATTACAGTTGTTGCCATGCGTAAATGGAGAAGAAGAATAGCCAAAAAATGGCGAAGTAAAATCTCTAGTGTAAATTCAAGATTTGCAGAAGTGATGGGGGCAATTGAAATTAGTAAAGCGTTCGGCAGGGAAGATGAAAACTATAATGAATTCCATGAATTAAACGAAGAAACCTATCAAGCAGCTAAGATTCGTGGTTTAGCTATCTTTTCTGTTTCTCCAATTCAAGATTTCTTGCGTAATTTGGGTATCATTGTCATGCTATATGTGGCAGCTCTACGTGTTGATGTTATTGGTATTTCAGTAGTCTATCTGTTTATTGTTCTGCAAAGATATTTGTATGACCCTATAACGGCTATAGCGCGGAGCTATAATAGATTTCAATCTTCGTTTGCTGCTATGGAACGTATTTTGGAGATCATGGCTGATAAAGAAACAAGTGAATTTACCAAAGGAAATATAATCGCATCTGATCTTAAAGGTGAAATAGTTTTTGACAATCTCACGTTTGCTTATGAAAATGAAGAGTACGTTCTTAAAGATATTAATTTCAAAACTAATCCAGGTGAAGTTACGGCCATTGTAGGTCATACAGGAGCGGGTAAAACTACTGTTGTTGCTCTTCTTAGCCGTTTTTATGATTATCAAGAAGGGAAGGGGAAAATATACATTGACGGAAAAGAAATTACAGAATATGATTTGAAAAGTTTAAGACGAAGTATTGGCTATGTAGCCCAAGATGTTTTACTATTTAGCGGTACAATTCGGGAGAACTTACAGATAGCAAAAAAAGATGCAACAGATGAGGAACTTTGGTCAACTTTAGAACAAGTTCAAGCAAAAGAGTTCATAGAAACTTTACCTGAAGGATTAGACACAGAGATTCAAGAAGGCGGGAAGAACCTATCAAAAGGTCAAAAACAGATGTTATCTTTAGCACGAGCCTTACTTTCTGATCCCAAAATCCTTGTATTAGACGAGTTTACTGCGTCTTTAGATATGTATACAGAGGCTAAAATCCAAGATGCTATTCAAAAACTACTTGAAAAAAGGACAAGTATTGTAATTGCCCATAGACTAACAACTATTCTAAAGGCGGATAATATCATAGTGCTAGAAAATGGTAGGTTAATAGAAAAAGGTACGCACTCTGAATTGCTATCTAAAGAGGGTAGCTATGCAAAAATCTACAAAAAATACTTTTCTTTCCAATTGGTAGGCTTAACGCCTATTAGTAAAACATGAAAGAGGGTAAACTTACATGTTTCCAATAGTGAGGAGGAATTTAGAGATACTCAGCAAGTAAGATGGAAAGCTCCAAAAACTCCTTCTTTTTTTTCTACTAGATCATTATAAGTTTTAACTGCTTCAGTTGTGTTTTTGACTATTACTTCAATATTTTTTGTACGGAGTTCTTCTATAAGCTGCTCAGGTACTTTCATTCTATTATTTGCCCCTGTACCTATAACTAATATTTCAGGATCATGCCTAAAAACAAAATCCAAATCTTCCATGTGAAGTTTGTGGCCCTCTTCACGCCACCAATTGGGCTTAATTTCTGTTTTGCTTATTATAACATCCTTGGAATAGTGCTGTCCATTTATTTTTATGGTACCAAAAGAATAATCTTCGACAATATACATTTTTAATCTCAAGTATACAAGCAGCTGTTGTATTCTTAATTTTTGGGATTAATCGCCCTTTAAACCTTGATTTAAACATTTCTTCACTAAATCTATTTCTTCCCTTGAAATTCGTAATAGAATTGTATCCATTAACGATTGTTAAATAATATCAGCAGTATAATAACTGATACTTATTCTTGAATTTGACATTCTTAGATTGGTCTACTTTTGTCATACTTTCTATACTCAAGATTCTCATCTAAATGAATACAAATCTCTCTTACTGAGTCAACACAATTATGAGTAGGAAAAATATCAACTGTGAGTGATCCGAATCCTTTGGATATCATAATTCCCCGCTCAAACAATTTTTCGTTTTGAAAACCCACATCCAACATTGAATCGCGAAGAATTCGCCCACATATATCACATTTGTAACTAATTTCTTTTTCTAATTGAACATGTTCAAATTGCTTTAAACCTTGATTTTGAATGAATCTCACCAAAGAATCTTTTATTTTCATTTTTGCTTCATGAAGGATGTCTTCTGCTTTGAAAACATTTGAAACTTTAGTGGCTATTTCTTCAAATTGATCATTTTGGATACTTAAATCTCGTTCTTTACCAAATCCAATAATGGTCACAAGATTATTACCTATATCTTTCATAAAAGAAATACTGTTATCAAAAACAAAGGCTGCATGATCTAAATTATATGTTGAATCAAATACCTTACTCAAATCACTCCTTAATTTATCGTAATTTAAGCCACTTCTTTCAACTGGTTGGCTGTAAAGAATCAAACCTTGAGTTGTTGCAATAGCTAATGTTTTTAAGTTGTAATTTTGCCATATCTCTTTGATACTAATTTCTTTATCAGTATCTCTTGGATATGCATAAGAGATTACATTTTGTAAGGCATCAAAAAGCGTATCTTCAAATATTGATGTACCAAAAATTTCTACGTCATCGTGATTATGTGTTTCAAAAATGCCATCTATTGATTCTATAATTTCCTCTCTCTTTGTTATTGGAACTGTATCCATTTTATGCACAAAAACGAATATTTTAGCATCATTACTATATTTTCTTACATAATCAATACTTAGATCAAAATAATACTTAGATCGCATTATATTTGAGGCATCAGATACATCAACTACAAAGATAACAGCTTTAGTATTGCTAAAGGTTCTTTCTTGTAATTCAGAAAAAACCTCATTTATATAATTAGACTGTCCTCCAATATCATGAATATTAATTGAACTTCCTGCAACTTCAAAGAGTTTTCTGTTTACTCTCACTGTAGCAGGATTGAGTTTGGTTGATTTAGGTGCTACACCTTCAAAAGCAACTTGTTTAATAGACGTTTTACCAGATTCTGCCAATCCCAAAAATATTATTTTCGCTTGATTAATATCCCTTTTACCACCGATCATTTTCTCACATTTTATTAAAAATATTTTTCCTTTAAGACTTTTCTGCTGATTATTCTAAGAAAAAAAACCACAAAAAGCGTTTTACACAAAACTATTGTCAAATTTCAGATGATCTCTAAAAAAATTGTGAATTTACTCCTTATTTCTTATTTCCATTTCCTCTATTTGTGCAGCCAATATAAGTTGAGTGGCCTTCTGCCGTATCACACTAATTTTACTATTAATTTCAGCTAAAGACTTTTTCTCTTGTAACATCTTACTTAATTCATCTATATCTTGATGCAGATATTTTTCCTTACCAATAAGTAAAGTGCCATGTTGTTCTTCTGTAACCACAATAAGAGAAAGATTCTCATAACCTCCCCTAGCAGCCTTATTCCTTAATTGAAGTCCGTGAATATATCCGATCATATCTTCATTTGGTAAACGAATAGAGCCAGTTCTACGTTTTTCGTCAAATTCTTCAAAACCTAGACTACTATATGCTTGATCACATATCTTCAATAAGAAATTATCAACACCTATAGCCATTCGACGGGCAAATTGATCCGATTCAAAAGAGTAATCACCTAAAAGTGGTGTTGGACCTTTTCTCTGATCAAATATCGAGAGAATAACACCAGGAATTAACTGGACAATATTTTGTTTAATATCCTCTTCTGTTATTTCTTCAAGTATTTCTTCAAAAGATTTCGGACGAGTAACTTTGTAAACTATAAAAGATATAATAATCATTAACAAAACACTTCCTGCAACGATTATTACAATTATTTCTGGAGGTATTCCTCCTTCGGATGGAACAGCTAAAACAGGTTCTTCCAATAAGAATGACACTACATCCAAAATATCGTTTCCTTTAAAATCAGCTGTTATTAGTAAATATGCTATTGTGTCGTTAATATCAAAATCTAATGTGGCTATACCTTGGGCATTAGTTTGTGTAATTCTTTCTAGCATTTCATCAAAACCCTCTGGAGTTGCAGCAACTGCTTGAGTATATTCATTAAGATAAATATACAAGTAAAAATGAATATCAACAAAAGGAACAGGATCACCGTTATGATCTGTTAAATTTGCATAAACAACTAATTTATTACCATATTCAACCGTAGTATTGGAAACATAAACGGAAAGAAAAACCGGTATAGGCTGGATTTCAACATTCATTGAAGCTATATTTTTTACTTCATCAAAATAGAATGATGATTCAATATATAGGTTGAGTGTGTAATTCCCTTTCTTTCTTGGGTATCCACTATATCTTATTAGTATAGTATTATTATCACCAAATTCTGTATTTTCAATAACTGAAGTGCCATTAACAAATACCGCTGTTATCTCTTGAGAACTTATATTTTCAGTATCATATAATGAAACATTGATGAATATGTCTTCACCATAAATTATATGATTTGAAATACTGTTTATATGTGCAATACCTTCTGTTCTATCAACTAAAACATCAATTTGAACAGTTTCTTTATGATCTTCAAATTGCCAAAACTGAATTTCAATTGGAGTTGGTTCACCATTTGTGATATTTGTAGCTGTAATGATAAATTCATATGTTATACTATCTAATTGTGTTGTATCTATATCCAAATTGATTTCTTCATCTATTATATAGGTATATTTCAGACCGGTAATAGCTGTTCCTTCTTCTATGTCAGAAACACTAACAATAAAACTATATTCGTCACCATATTTCATAGAAATTGATGTGTTCTCAGGATAATTATCGGGAACAGAAATATAGTCAATCTTTAAATCATCAACGATGAAAAAATAAGTAACAGTATAAGTGTTTGATGAAGTACTCTCCCCCGTATCATCTTGCAGTTTAATAGAAAGGATTTGTTCACCATCAAGTGATGGAATATCGATATAATTAGAACTATTTAATAACTGTAGAATGCCATTATTCCATGAATATTCAAAACTCTCCAAATCATCATTAATACTGTCATTATACCAAAGAACGTAGTACCCTCTAATGTATGAACCATTTGTAGCTGGAAAGTATTCGGATGTTTTAGTATCATAGAAATGTAATTCTAAGGTAGGAGCAGACAAATCAACAGTAAAAATATAACTGAAAATATGAGTATTTCCTACGATATCTTTTGTCGTAAATGATAGAGTTACAGGTCCCTCTTCATTGTAGAAGGCAGACAATTTTATTACTACAAAGCCATTGTCATCCAATATTGCATCTATGCTACCAGATAGATAACTCCAAGTATATTTAACTGACTCTATTGTTTCTCTTGATAAATCTTCTACTTGAAAATTCAGATTAGTATAGTGATTTATCTTAGATTCATTAAATGGAAAAATAATAGATGTTTCAGGAGCTACACTATCGATTATTAAAGAAATATTGTATATTACTTCATTACCCAATGTGTCATTGGCTTGAATGCTCAGTATCCCAAATCCATCCTCATAATCCAAAAAAAAACTGCTATTAAATGTTGTGTACTGAGAATTATCCCATGAATAAGTACTATTTGCATTAGGATCATTATCAACAATATTAATATCAACTAGTGCACCATTTGGGATATAAAAATCATCATCTAGTTCAACTAAACCGTCAATAGAATTAATTGAAATTATTGGTGGAAACGTATCGATGGTAAAGTAAATGACTATTAGTCTAACATTACTAGCTTTATCAAATGCATAAAGGGTTAAATTGTAATCTCCATCCTCTAGTCCCAAAAGATAAAAATCAAACGGTGATGAAAGAGTTTGATTTGATGAACCATCAATAGAAACGTAAACTAGTAGATCTGATTCTATAGTTAAATTGTCCGTAATTTGAAAACTGAAAATTTTTGTGTCCAAATGTCGGGAATTATTATATTCTCCACCTGGAATTATGACTGGTATTTCTTGATCTAAAGTGAATTTGAAAACAAATACATGTTCATTATTAGAAAGGTCTCCAACATAAATATAAAGATAGTGAATACAACTCGGATCTAGTGGAAGTGCATTGTTATCAGTTAAAACTAAAATGCTATTTGACATTAACGCAAAACCATCTTCAATTTCTCCATTATCCCATTGAAACTTTATTGTACCATTATATCCTGTGATTGTTACATTAACATCATTCCCACCATAATAAAAGGAATCATTTTTCATCGTTGTTAACTCAACCAACAGTTCGCTTTTATCAACAAAGAACCTAAAAACAGTAATATTTTCTTGCATGAATTCATCAATAGCTTTTACAGTTAGATTATTCCATCCATCAATGTCTGGCGTATATTCAAAATAGGATGAAGTCCCTTCTTCTGCAGTCCAAGTGCGATAATTTTGATTGTCCCACTTATATTGCACAGAATATATCTCTGCTTCATCAGTAATTTCAACCTCTATAAGTTTATTAGCTGAACATGTTGTCCCATTCAAAAGATTAACTAGCTTAATTGATGGAGCTTTCGGATCTAGGAAAAATATATAGAATTGCTCTTCATAAACAAAAGTATCATCAATATAGATAGTTAAATTACACTCTCCTTCTTCTAATGGTGCATAAATATTATGTTCTGGAACACTAAGTAAATCGAAAATAGTCCCATTATTATTCCACTGATAAGTTACATTTGATGCTCCAGTAGAAACAGAAAAATTCAGTATTCCACCGCTTTTTATCATAGAATTATTCAATGGTTCTAGTAATACTACGTCACTGTGAGATCCATCATAACCTATCTTATAGATATTTACTCTTCCATTATTAAACTCATCAAATGCTTTTACTTCTAGATAGTGCCAACCATCTGTCTTAGGTAAGGATGTGGTGGTTTCTGACCCCTCCCATGAGGTAAATTCATTATCATTCCATCTATATGATTGAGAGGTTGAATCTTGTATAGTGATATTTATATTCTTCTCTTCATAGTAATAAGTTTCATTTTCAGCTCCTGTGATAGAAATAGAAGGATAAGAAAGATCTTTGTATTTGATCTGCATACCAAAAACTGTACTGTAATAATCAAAATCGTAGGTATTAGTATAACCTTCGTCTGTTATCTGCCATTGATATGGACCTCTATCACTTGAATAGTTTATTTTAAGTTCAACACTTGTAGAATCATCAGTAAGTAGAGAAACTTTTCCCATAACAGCTAGTTTCAACCTATAATTTTTAGGAATAATAACTGGATCCGATAGAATTAAAGTGAATACTTTTTTATTATTGAAAGAAAGATCATCGGGTAAAATTTCTTCAACATAAGCTATCTGAGTGGTATTTTGATCTGATGGATTGAATAATGACAAACTAATATTGAGCGTATAAACTTGTTGATCATCTATGTCAGTATTAAAATGTGTTAAAACATGTATTTTTCCGGCTATTTCTGTATCTTCACTAAATACAGGTGTAAACATTGATGATCTTTTTCGCGTATTAGGTTCTTCAAGATAATAATAAGTATTGGTAGAACTAGGCCAACCAGTCTGCCCACCATCCATTTTATATCTTTTATATGTTGAAGAACTTCCTTTATCATACATATCCTCGTAATTGTTAAACTCATAGACGCTTCCATCTTCATCTACATTGACAAAACTGTTATGAGCGAAAAAACCTTGTAACAAATAATCACCAGGGATAACCGTTTTTTTGATACCAGAAGAGATGAGCGTTTCTTCTTTTGTTTCATTTTTCTTGAGTTTGTCTTTGTAATTATCTTTGTAATCTATAATTTGCGTTCTATTCCTTTCCAATTTCTCTTCTAACTGATTTTCATACCTATAATCTTGATAAAAAAAATTTCCAGTAATAAGAATAATAATAATGAAACTGTTAATAATAATTTTACTGTTTTCCATCTTGATCCCCAATAACCATACTATCTTATTTTTCATTTTCTGCCATATATTTGTGTAATTTAAACGATTTGAGAAAAATATCATTTATAGCTTCTTTTAATTCTTGAACTCCGTTTCCCGTTATATTTGATATTTCAACGGTTTTTATATCTTCTAAATCAAATCTAAATCCAATCTTATCTTCGATATGATCTTGAACGAAATATCTTGCTTTTTGTATTTGACTAAATTCGACTTCAATAGCTTCTTCTCGCTCTAGATGAGTGCCTAGAATAATTATACCCGTATATTCTTGTATTAATTCTCGTTCAATAGCTCGATCTAACCAATATTCTAACTCTTGAAATGTTTTCATATCTGTTGTATTATAAGTAAGAACAAGTGCCAAAATCGCATCCATTTTCGATACATCAAAAAATAAATCACAAGCATCTTCAAAAGCTAGCCCCTCGCCTTTCCCACCTTTCCCTTTTTGACCTGGCATGACAAAAATCTGCGAACTAATAACGATTTGATATTTCTCAATATTAGAATGAAAAACAAAATAATTAAATTCGATATTAATAGATTTTTTTAATGAAAGGATAGTTTGCCTTGAAAATTTTACTCCTTGAATATGAGTCAGATTAAGTGCTGTATGGGTTTTACCAGTTTGCCCATCACCAATAAAAACTACTCCCCCTGTACAAACCACATTTCTTTCTCTAAAAAGCACTAAATGTGAAATTGGCGCTTCAATATTCATTTTAATGATAGATGATTTGCCATTACCTTCGGGATTATTTTTCATACTAATTTAAAATATGTGTTTAAATGATTATAAGCGTTTAGTTTGGGAGAAAGAGAAATACTGAATATTCATCTATTAAAACCCAACAGCCATAAATAGATTTTAAGTATAATTTAGGCCATAACCACTTTCTTCTAGAGTAACGTGATCTTTAACTGTGCTTTATACAGACGTTTTTTCACCAGTTTTACTTCCTATGAAAGAAAATAATAAATTTATACAATAAACCATTGCAGTTATGTGAATACCTTTATATTTGGACGAGAATTTATAGAAAATACAAAATAAGTGGTGATGTCATGTCTTATTTATATGACGAAATATATGAAAGAGATGGAAATGATAAATCATCAGAAGGTAAGAATAAAATAATAATCATGGGTTTACAAGCAGCTGGAAAAACAGCCATAAAGGAGCTTATATTTTTAGGTAAATCTCAAGAAGAAGTCGAAAATTACATGGCCACCACACATTATACCAGACATTTTTTAGATGAAAGTAAACAAAATGTGATAATAGATTCTGGCGGTCAAGAATCTTATTTTAATGAAGCTGTAACCTATTACCGTAATCTAATCTTTTCTGATGCTAAATTATTAGTATGGGTTGTTGATATATCAAGTCCAGATTTATTTGAAGAATCAGAGAGACGATTTAGTTTTACCATTCGTCAGTTTAAGAAAAAGAATCCAGATGGGATAATATATGTATTTTGTCATAAAAGTGACCTTGTTGAAACAGAAAAAATCGCTTCTATTGTCCAATATTTGAAAGGTTCATTACATGATCCCAAATTTGAGATTAACTTTAGAATAACATCCATTTATGATAAATTAGAATTAAATGAAACATGTAAAGAAATGTTAGTAGCTGCCAACATTCGTACAGATAACTTAGAATTAGTAACCAATGTTGAAGGAGATGAGGAAGTTTCACAGGATCAAATAAGTTTCATTGCAGAAACAGATTCTAATCAAAAAATCCAATTATTGAGTAAATTCATGGCAAAAAAACCCAGATCTCAACTTCCTACCTTTGGTAAACTTGAAGTTGATGTAGATTTAGAGGGGCGAGATATAATTGAGATTGTATTACTTGACAAAGAAAACTTTTCACCATCTCTTGGAGCTTCATCGCATAGACTAGCGGATAAAGGTAATTCAATGGATTATCTTTTAGCACTTAACTATTTCAAAAAAACTCTAAAAGAAAAGGGCAAAGATATTCCGGTGTACGAAAGCATTATAGATTCTTATAACTCTCAAATTTGGGCATGTATCTACAATATAAAACATTACTATTTACTCATAACTTCTTTCTCTGAAATAACACAAACAAGAGGTAAAGAATTCGAAGATTTAATCAAAGGCTTTGCAGAGATTATTAAAAAAAAGGAACAGAAAGTTTCTAAGGAAGATTTTGAGGTTAAAGAAGTAGCTAAACCAATTACAGAACCAACCAGAGAGATAAGCCAAGGACAAGATGTGAACCAATTTTTAACTCAAGAAAATATACAAGAAACACAATCAAAAGAAGAGAATATAAATGGGGAACAATTAAAAGAAATAGAAAGAAACGCAGATGTAGAGGTTCTAAAAGCAAAATATAGAAAGTTATTAGAAGAAAGTAAAAAAAGAGAAGAGCAACAACGAACTCAATTAAAAGACGAAATACAAAGTGATAAAAAACAAGAAAAAGATTCTTTGATTACTTTCTCTTCAACTGAAATGAAACATTTGGTAAATTTCTTCATAAAAAATAAAAAGAGAGCAGAAGATGAAGAAAAATAGAGAAAAATAAATGTTAAACGCAAGATAGGAACTTTTACAAAAATCCATCTCCATTACTATGTAGAAACATAGAATGAAGAGAGTATTACTAAAATCCAATAAAGTATCGCTATTCATATTTATTTAGTGTATTCTGTATCTATCATGATCTATAGCTAATTCTTAAAATGCTGCAAATACAGAACCAATTATAACAATAATAAGATTAGAAACAATATGATTAATTTGTTTAAATTCTAGAACCAGTTTTAAAATGCCCCATTATACATTTTTTGGGTTTTCTGCCTTTGAGTTTTTACGACATAATTTGTGCCTTAGATATGGTTTTATAAATATAGTTTTTTGGGTTTAAATAATAGTACAATATCTTTACACAATATTTATCAATGAACAAAACCTCTAAAAATTGTATGCCAAAAGAGAAAATTGCTAAAATAATTATAGCGGGGGATGGGGCAGTAGGTAAGACTTCTATTGTCAATAGCATAATTGACAGCGATATCGAATGTAAAGATGTTAAAATGACACCTGGCATCAATATTGAAACAGCAAGATATGAACTCAAGAAAGATAAAGAAGTGGTTAACTTAACTTTTTGGGATCTAGGAGGACAAAAACAGTTTCGTTTTTTTCAGGAAGATTTTACAAAACAAACAGATATCGTACTTTTGGTATATGACCTGTCACGGTATAAATCCTTTATAAATATTGAAAAAGAATGGGCACAAATGTTCAATTCTGGTAATAATATGCTCACGAAAAGAATTTTAGTTGGGAACAAAGATGATCTCAAGAATAGTATAAAAGATCAAGAAATAGAAGAAATGGCTGAAAAGTTAAATGTACCGCATATTAAAGTGTCAGCTCTCGAGAACAGAAACATAGAGAAACTTTTGGAACTAATAGGATCTTATTTAGAATGTGAATAAAGACAAATAATATTGCCCAACTCTATTGTCAATATCATAAAGAAAGAAGTAATGCTAGACATACTTTTCTTTATATTTTCTCTATAAAGCACTTTTTTTTCCAATACTTGTTTATTTATAAAGTTTATTATGCCTTGTGCAAAAAAGTTTTAAATTGTGTTATATAATTTTTCTTGAGTTTAATGAACCAGACTAAAAGTGAATATGATTTATTAATAAGCTGTCCAGTATGCAATGAGGGCGTTATGATATCTGTTGAAGATGTGAGTAGTATACGCGATGCCAAACGATATCCAGTATCGTTAACCAATGTACATGGAGATCCAAAACATGCTATCACTTTATTTATTGATCAAGACATGAGAGTTAGAGCTGTTGAACCCTCCGACATAATTTTCGAATTAGAAGAATTAAAAGCAAATAGAACGCTAAGAGAACGGTATATTCCTTATCCTATTGAAGGACATGTTGACTTAGGGGGGCTATCACGAGAAGAAGTGGTTATCATTTCGCTTTCTGATGGCAATCGTGATATCACAGAGATTTGTAAAGTTCTAACTCTGAGCAAACTGAAAGGTAAGATGTTTGCTGAAAAATTAGTTCGTGACAAGAAATTAGCTAAAGTAGAGAAAAAAATAATCTAAAAATTGCAAATGGTGAAATAAATGAATAATAATGAAGAGCCAAAAATGAAAAAAATCAATATATTTAGGCGATTTAAAAATAAGATTATTGTAACAGGGGCCAAAGCCAAAAAGAAATGGGCAACCGAAAAAGTTGCTTCTTTCACAGTTACAAAAATGAATGAAACGCTCGTTAAAGAACTCATTCAAGCTGTTGGAGAAAAAGAAGCAATGGAAAAGATTTTTCGTGCAGCAGCTAATTTGGGGCATGAATACATGTTAGAATTATCTTCATTACTTGAAGGACATATAGACACTATGCCTGCTTATGCTCAAGCAGCATGGTTAATGTTTTCGGGACACAAACTAGAGGCAACAAATTATCAAGAGATCCAAATTGGGGAGTATACTTGTCCAGCATTAAAATTTGTAGATCCATCTTGTCCTTGGTGCAAAAATATTTCTTTTGAGTCGCCATTCTGTACATATCCCGCGGGGGCATATAATGGTGCAGGACAAACATGGGCAGAATTAACTGATGAACCATATAATTTCTTTGTGAGAGAGCTGAAATGTAAAGCACAGGGAGCCAAACATTGTGAGTTCCTCTTTCTTGCATGCCCTAAAGACATGTCAATTGATGTGTTAAAACAAGAAAAACCCGAATGGTTTGAGTACATAGACTATGGATTTTTCTCATTTGACTAATGCATTTTTTTCATATAGAGGATGAATAATTATGAATGACAGATTATCTAACGATGTATATGATGTTATAGTGGTCGGCGGTGGACCAGCTGGTTCATCAGGTGCCTATCATGCTGCCCAAAACGGATTAAAAACAATTTTGATTGAAAAAAAGAAATTGCCTAGAGACAAACCTTGTGGAGGGGCTCTATCAGAACGAGCTCTAGATTATCTTGGGAAACAAGCGCTTGATTCGATCAATTGTAAGGTTAAACAATTAGCCTTATTTTCGCCCTCCTTAGATTCGTTTGTGTATCAAGGTGAACCAGGATATTTTATTGTACGGGAAGTATTTGATACAGCAATGGTTAGGGATGCTGAAGCGCAAGGAGCTGAGGTTGTTGAAGAAGCAAAAGTTGTAGACATAAGTACAAATGGCTCAAATAGGTACCAAGTTACAATTGAAAAGGGAGAAGAAAAAAAAACAATTGAATCAAAGTATGTATTTTTAGCTACAGGTGTTCAAAATAATCCACTCATAAAAAAACTAGGGATCAGAAAGAGATGGCCAGAAGGGCACCTAGCCATGTGTGTAGTGTCAGAAACACCTGTTGAAAGCAATATCTTGGATTCCCATGAAATATATTCAGACACAACTTTAGCTATTTATTTTGGGATCGTGCCTAAAGGATATGGCTGGTACTTTGTAAAGGACGGATATATCAACATAGGCATAGGTGCAACATGGCTAGATATCAAAGATAAGGGAGCAAAAAATGTTTATAATGAGTTTGTACAACTATTAAAAAAACAGAAACATTTACCAGAGGATATTAAACTCACCAGATCAAAATCGCACACTCTTGTATTCAAGAAGACAGCAAAAACAATTATCAAAGACAACATCTTACTCTTAGGAGATGCAGCGGGGTTTGTTTCTCCTGTAAGTGGCGAAGGCATTTATTATAGTGTTAAATCAGGATATTTAGCAGCTAAAACAGTTAAAAAAATCCTTGATAATGGAGGAAAAATAGAACCTTATGAGAAGGAAATCTATAAAGATTTTGGCAAGGATCTAAATAGAAGCGGATTATTCCTTCAGAAAACGCTATATTCACATCAAAAGACAATGGAACTCGCGGTTAAACTAGGTAAACATGACGATAAAATGGCTAAATTAATTACGAGAATGGTATATGGCATAACTAGCTATAGAACATTTGTCTGGAGAGCACTAATAAGAGCACCCATCTCCTTGATAAAATTACTTTTTAAGAGAGGAGAAAAGAAAAAGGGAAAGGGAAAGGGAAAGGAAAAAAAAGAATAAAGTTAAATTTTATACATCAAAAAATCCATGATTTTTTTTCTCCTTTATTTCTTTCACACTATTTCCTCTGTTTTTGGTAGACTGGTCTCAATTTGATTTTTAATTACATCCTTTGATCATCACACTATTACTATCACTAAACTGTTAACTATTTTTGTGCTCTTTATATAATTTTCAGTAGACTAGGATAATTGAAACATATGACACTATG